>JANMBI010000186.1:0-18892 GCA_031360325.1 Frigoribacterium sp.
CGCCCCCATCGCGGCCCACCCCCCCCCCACCGTCCAGACCCCCCCCGCCCCGGCCCCCCGCCCCCCCGAGTGCATCGCGAACCCCCGAACGGGCCGCGGCCCGGTGATCGCCCCGCACGTCGACCAGCGCGCGCGCGGTCAGCAGGTTTCGAGCGTTCCGATCCATTCCCTTCGCATGCAGGGCACTGTGGCGAAGCAGGACGTGATCTTCGGAGGTCCCGGCGAAATCCTCACGTTGAGCCACGAGACCCTGGATCCGACCGCCTACGAGGCGGGGATCATGCTGGCGTTGCGCTCGCTCGGCACCAGTTCCGGTGTGGTTGTCGGCCTCGACCGGTTGATCGATCTCGGCCCGGGCGATCCCGAACCGCCGACGGGCATCCCGGGCGACCTGGAGTGACCACTCGATGACCGGTCGCATCGCCGCCGTTCTGATGTCGGCATTGCTCGCTCTGTACCTCGTTCTCGTTCTCCAGCTCGCCCTCCGGCTCATCGCGGTGGACATCGGAATCTCCAAGGCGCTCGGAATCGCGCTGCTCGTTCTGCCTCTTCTCGGGGCCTGGGCGCTCGCGGCAGAGCTCCTTTTCGGCATCCGCACTCAACGACTGGTGCGTCGTCTGGACGCTTCGGGCGAACTTCCCGTCGACGAGTTGCCGAAGCGAACAAGCGGCCGTCCAGAACGAGCCGCTGCGGACGCGGAATTCCCGCGGTTCAAGGCGGAGGTCGAGGCGGATCCCGGCAACTGGAAGGCCTGGTTTCGCCTCGGGCTCGCGTACGACGCGAGCGGGGACCGACGGCGCGCGCGCCGGTCATTGCGGCGGGCCATCGCCCTCGAGCGTGAGACCCGCTGACTGCGGTCCGGCACCCCGCTACAGGAAGGCGTCGATCGCCTGCTCGACGGTACCGTCGCGAAAGCGAAAGCCGTCCGCGAGGAGCCTTGTCGGCACGATGTGCTGGCTACTGAGCAGAAGTCCCGGACCGGCCTCCTGAAGGGCGAGAGTGATCACCCTCGTCGGTGCGACGAACGGATACCACCGGCGCATCCGTTCGGCCACGTAGCTCGTGATGCGATCGGAGGTTGCCGGTGTCGGTCCGACCAGATTGACCGGGCCAGAGAGTTTTGACGTGAGCAGGTGGCGGATGGCCGCCGCTTCGTCGTACAGGCTGATCCACGGCCAGATGTCCCCCCCGGTGCCGAGCCGTGCGCCGAGCCCGAGGCGGGTGAGCGCCATCACGGGACGAAGCGAGCCGCCATTGCCGATCACCACGCCGGTCCGGAAAGTGACAAGTCGGGTCTTCGCCGGACGCAACTGCGCGGCCTGCTCCCAGGCCTCGACCACGTCGCCGAGGAAACCCGGGCCGCGCGCCGAATCCTCGGTGATGCGCTCGCCGGGACGATCACCGTAGAGTCCGACGGCGGAGCCGCTCAGAAAGACGGTCGGCGGTTTGGTCGCCCGTGCCATCGCCTCGACCAGGGTGCGAGTGGCCTGGACCCGGGAGTCGAGAATCTGCTTCTTGTACCCCCTTGTCCAGGGCAGTCGCCCGATCGAGGCTCCGGACAGGTTGATGACCGCGTCGACGTCGTCCATCACGCTCGAGTCGAGCAGGTGAGCGCTCGGTGCCCAGTTGACCTCATTCGGTGACCCCGGCTGCCGACGCACGAGCGAGAGCACCTCGTGGCCGTCGTCACGGAGCTGGCGCGTGAGCTCGCTCCCGATGAATCCCGAGGCCCCCGCGACGAGCACCCGGAGGGGCGCGAGGGCGGCGGGTCGGCGGGCGCGCGGTTTCCGCGGGGCGGGAGGGCGTTCTTCGGTGGCCACTACGCGAGAGTAGCCTCAAGCGTGATCGGGATGCCGGTCAACGCGCGCGAAACGGGGCAAGTTGTTTTGGCTTCCTCCGCTATTCGCTCGAAATCCTGCTCACTTATCCCGGCGACCTTGGCACTGACCAGAAGATGGCTCCCGGTGATCCCGTCGGCGGGATCGAAAGTGACGGCGGCCGTCACCTGAAGGCTTTGCGGGGGCGTTCCGAATGAGGCGAGGTCATGGGCGAGGGCCATCGAAAACGAGGCCGAGTGGGCGGCACCAAGGAGTTCCTCGGGATTCGACTTCCCGGACTCGCCACGGGAACGAGCGGCCCAGCTCACCGGGAAATCTCCCGTTCGCGACGAGTCGAGTTTCGTGGTGCCCGCGCCGGTGGGGAGATCGCCACTCCAGAGGGTCGTCGCTTCGCTCGTCAGTGCCATGGGATGCCCTTCTTCGCAGGGCACCAGACTACGCGCGGGAGTCGGCCCTCGGGCGGATGATCCCCACCCGCACAAAGACCAGATAGAGCTGGCAGCCGACGCAGAAGTCGAACATCGCGTTGAGGAACGCGGCGAGGAACGCGGCTCCCGCGAAGACCTCAAGCGCATACGGCACGCCGACGAGGTGGAGCAGAAGTCCGACGAGCGTGACGGCGAGACCGACACCCTGCGAGAACCTCGGCGGTCTCGGGTCCTCGAGATGAGACGGGGCATCGAGACGCGGTCGCACGAGCGTTCGAAACAGCCAGCCGTAGGGGTGTCGGGTCACCCCGGCGAAAAATCCCCACGCGAAGAGCACGGTGATCGCCGAAAAGAGGATGGCGGCCGGCTGGCCGGCCCGCTCCAGAAGGGTTCCTCCGGCGGTCGAACCACCCCCGAGATCGAGTCCGATCACGACGAGCAGGAGAACGGCGGTGATTCCCGCGCTGAAGCGCGGTCCTCGGGGGTCGATCCCGCGGGTCCCCGGTGTCGCGACCGGCGACGGATTCGATGCGGGGGGCGGCTGTGACGTCATCGGGGGGAACCTTTCGAAAGTTCTGTCTGGCGAGCCTGTGCTCAGGCGGCTGCTTCGAGGATGCGGCCGAGTTCGGCCCGCAGATCGCCCGCCCGCGGTGCACCCCCGATACGGGAGCGGACGGTGCCCGTCGCGTCGAGAATGAATGTGGTGGGGGACTGAAGCAGATTGAAGCGGTCCGCGAGGTCCGGGCGGGCGGTGACGTCGATATCCACGTGGGTGATGCCGGGAAGCTCGGCGGCCAGCGACCCGAGCAGGGACCGCGTCGTGCGACAGGGCGAGCAGAACTCGGTCGAGAACTGCAGCAGTGTGGCGCCGGAACCGGCGACGGCATCCGCGGAGAGGTCGGTCACTCGAATCCGCTCGTCGACGTGCGCGACGCCGCGAATGCGCCCGGTGGTTGAGCGCCACACCAGCCCGATCGTGGTGGACCCGGCGACTAGTCCGAGCAGGATGGCGGCGACGGCGAGCGGGGTCATGGTGCGTCCCACGCTATCCCTGCCGCGTTCGTGGCGGCGGACTGTGACGTGGCATTACGTCACCGTGCCCGGGCGCTCGGGCCGATCCGTCCCCTTCCGTTCCGTCCGCGGCCGTTTTCTCTGTTCGTGTTGTTTCTGATGCCCTTCCGTTCCGGCCGTCCCGGCCGTTTCCTGCCGTCCCGTCCCGTCCGTCCTGGGCGTCCCGTCCCGTCCGTCCTGGCCGTTTCGGCCCGTCCTGGCCGTTTCCTGCCGTCCCGGCCCGGGTCTGCCGCCGGGGTTCACTGTCGCTCAGAGCGGATCGGCCGATCATCGGTCGGCGTGTCTCCGTCCGAGTGCGGCAAGTTGCCCGTTCCGTCCGCGTTCGGCCCACAAGACTCCTCCTTCACAGGCGCGGGCGGTGGGGCGTTCTCCGGACCGGCGACAACGATCTCGGCCGCGCCGGACTCCCGCGGCCACAGTTTCGACATGACTTCTGTCGATTCGGCCCTCCGATCGCTCGGCGGTGTCGCCCATGTCCGGACGCTCAGTGAGCTCGGAATACCGCATTGGCAGGTCGAGCGTAGTGCGGCTGCCGACTCCATCGCGCGAGTCAGACCCGGCGTCTATGCCGCTTCCGGCGCAGAGACGGAGCTCGTGCGCGCGGCCCGTGTCGGCGGCCGGTTGGCGGGAGCATCCGCGGCGCGGGCACGAGGGCTCTGGGTTCCTCCGACTCGCGCGCTGACGGTCGAGGTGAGCCGAGGGTTCAACAATCTGCGCGATCCAGACGACTCTGCTCGTCCGCTCGATCGCGGTCGGGAGGATGTCCGGATCCTCTGGTCTGGCGGCAACCGTCGGTTGCCCCACGCGTTCGGTATCGCTCCACGGGTCGACATGCTGAGGCAGCTTCTCGCGACCGAACCCGGCGAGTACGTCGTCGCGGTGATGGACTCGCTCCTCCGTCGCTCAGACACCTCTCGTTTTGAACTGCAGCAGATGGCGCTCGGATTGACCGTCGCCGGCAGAGCCCTCATCGCCCTGGTTGACGATCGCGCGGAGTCCGGCTCGGAGAGTGTGGTCCGGGTTCTCCTTGCTCGGGCGGGGTGCATCGCGGTCCCTCAGGTGCGCATCCCGTTCACCGATCTCGAACGGATGGACCTGCTGGTCGGCGATCGACTCGTCATCGAGTGTGACAGTGAGCAACACCATGGAGGCCGCGAACAGCGGTTGAGAGACCTGCGCCGGGATGCTTACCTCGCCGGCTTCGGATTTGTCGTGCTGAGATTCGACTGGCAGCAGATCTTCTTCGCCCCTGATGAGGTGGTCGGCGTTGTGATGAAGTATGTCGAACTCGGTCTCCATCGATTCTGATCGGACTCACCGTCTTCCGGGGGTGTGTGTTCTTCCGGGGGTGTGTGTTCGAGGGCGGACATCCCGCGGACTCGCCGCGCCGTGCGCGCGCCGCGCCGCGCGGCCGGCCGGAACACCGCTCGGGGCGCGGGCGCGTGGCGAGGGCGCGCGGCGACGGGGCGCCGCGACGGCGCGAGGCGACGGCGCGAGGCCGCGGGGCGCGAGCTCGCAGGGGCGAGGTCGCGGGGCGCGCCCGCCAGCGCGATACCCTATAACACGTGTCTACGTCTCACAATCCCTTCGGCCAGGTGCTTGTCGCGCTGGTGACCCCGTTCACGGCAGACGGCGAGGTCGACTGGGCCGGCGTCGAGAGGCACATCGACGACGTGATCAACGCCGGCGCCGACGGCATCGTCGTCACCGGCACGACGGGGGAGACATCCACCCTCACCGACCCGGAGAAGCTCAAGCTCGTCGAGGTCGGCAAGTCGGTTGCGGCCGGTCGCGCCAAGATCATCACGGGAGGCGGCTCGAACGAGACCGCCCATGCGATCGAGCTCTACAGGCACAGCGAGAAGGCCGGCGCCGACGCCGTCATGATCGTGACCCCGTACTACAACAAGCCGACGCAGTCGGGTGTACTCACACATTTTCGGATGATCGCGGACGCCACCGATCTGCCGGTGATCCTGTACGACATCCCCGGGCGCACCGGTATCCCGATCCGTTACGAGACGATCCTCCGGGCGGCGAAGCATCCGAACATCAAGGCGATCAAGGATGCGAAGGGCGACTTCAGCGAGGTCAGCCGGGTGCTCAACCAAACCGATCTGCTCTACTTCTCCGGCGACGACGCGAATGTGCTCCCTCACCTGGCGATCGGGGCGACCGGGCTGATCGGCGTCACGGCGAACATCGCGGCCGCTCCCTATCGGGTGATCGTGGATGCGGTGAACGCGGGTGACCTCGCCACCGCGACCGCGGCGCACCGGCAGCTCGAGCCGCTGGTGCGAGCCGTCATGACCCATGTGCCCGGCACCGTCGCGGCGAAGTACATCCTGCACGGGCTCGGTCGCATCGGCAGCCCGCGCGTGCGTCTGCCGCTCGTCGGACCGGAAGACTTCGAGGCCGCCCAGATCGAAGAGGAGATCGCTCTGGTCGGCGAGATCCCCGGCGTCGACCTCACCAACTTCCGCCCGGACCGCAATGCGGCCGCGGGCGGCGCGCTGCCCAAAGTCGCCGGGACCACGCGCTAACCGTCTTGAAAAGGGGGTTAGTGACCCCGAAGAAAATCGAACATTTTGGATTCCATGAACTCACCAGTGTACGAACCACGTCCCCTCGCGCCGGCCACCCTGCGCGTGATCCCCATCGGCGGTCTCGGGGAAATCGGTCGCAATATGACCTCGTACGAGATCGACGGCAAGATCCTCATCGTCGACTGCGGGGTGCTCTTCCCCGAAGAGAATCAGCCCGGTGTCGACCTGATCCTGCCGGACTTCAGCCCGATCCGTGACCGCTTGGACGACATCCTCGGAGTCGTCCTCACCCATGGTCACGAAGACCATATCGGTGCCGTTCCCTACCTCCTCAAGCTCCGCAATGACATCCCCCTGATCGGGTCGACGCTCACGCTCGCTCTCATCGAGGCGAAGCTCAAGGAACACCGAATCACGCCGTACACGCTCACCGTCGCCGAGGGGCAGCACGAGAGGATCGGTCCATTCGAACTGGAGTTCATCGCGGTCAACCATTCGATTCCCGATGCCTTGGCGCTCGCGATCAAGACGACGGCTGGCGTGGTGCTCCACACCGGCGACTTCAAGATGGACCAGTTGCCGCTCGACAACCGCATCACCGACCTGCGCGCCTTCGCTCGGCTGGGCGAAATCGGCGTCGACCTCTTCCTTCCCGACTCCACCAACGCGGATGTTCCGGGCTTCACCGCCCCGGAACGCGACATCGGCCCTGTGCTCGAGGCCGTGATCCTGAGAGCCCCGCGTCGGGTGATCGTGGCGAGCTTCTCCAGTCACGTTCATCGCGTTCAGCAGGTGCTTGATGCGGCGCACGCCAACGGGCGTCGCGTTGCCTTCATGGGTCGCTCCATGGTGCGCAACATGACGATCGCCGCCGACCTCGGGTATCTCAGGGTGCCGGCCGGCGTGCTCATCGACGCCAAGAAGGCCGCGGACCTCCCCGACAACAAGATCGTCTACATGTCGACCGGATCGCAGGGCGAGCCGATGGCCGTTCTCGCGCGGATGGCCAACCTCGAGCACCATATCGAGGTGGGCAAGGGCGACACCGTCATCCTCGCTTCGAGCCTGATCCCCGGTAATGAGAACGCCGTCTACCGGGTCATCAACGGCCTCACGAAGCTCGGCACCACCGTCGTGCACAAGGGCAACGCGAAGGTGCACGTTTCCGGGCACGCGTCGGCGGGGGAGTTGCTCTACGTCTACAACATCCTGAAGCCGAAGAACGTGCTTCCGGTGCACGGCGAGTACCGTCACCTGGTCTCGAATCAGCAGCTTGCGATCGCGAGCGGGATCCCGGAGGCCAACACGATCATCGGCGAAGACGGCATCGTCATCGATCTGAAGGACGGCGAGGCCACCGTGGTCGGCCAGCTCGATCTGGGGTTCGTCTACGTTGACGGGTCGTCTGTCGGAGAGATCACGGATGCCGACCTCAAGGACCGCCGAATCCTCGCGGAAGAGGGCTTCGTCTCGATCTTCGTGGCGATCGATGCCCAGACCGGCCGGGTCATCGTCGGGCCGGAGATCCAGGCGCGCGGTTTCGCCGAGGACGAGGCCGTGTTCGACGCGGTCAAGCCGCTCATCATCAAGGCGCTCGCCGACGCGGCGGGCAACGGCACCCGCGACACTCACTCGTTCAGCCAGGTGATTCGGCGCACCGTCGGTCGCTGGGTGAACACATCGCACCGTCGTCGCCCGATGATCGTGCCGGTGGTGATCGAGGCGTAGCGCGTCGTGAGCCCTGGCCAATTCGTTGCGCAGGTGGTTGACTGAGGCTCGAGGTGAAGAGAGGGAGCAGCAGCATCGCTACCCTGGTAACGGCGGTCAACGAGCATGACCTGGACGCGATGCTCGCGCTGTTCCACCCCGACTACCGGAGCATGCAGCCGGCCCACCCGGCCCGGGCCTTCGTGGGGAGCGCCCAGGTGCGAGCGAACTGGAAGGCCGTCTTCGCCGGTGTGCCTGACTTCCGGGCGGAACTGGGTCGGGTGGCCCAGCACGGCGAGACGGAGTGGTGCGAATGGGGCTGGTCCGGCACACGCACAGACGGGCAACCGTTTGCGGTAAGTGGAGTTGCGCTGTTCGAGATCCGCGACGACCTGATCATCGCTGGAACGCTCTATATGGAGGACGTCGAGACGGAGAAGATCGGGATCGATCCGGCCGTACAGGCGCTCGTGGGGCGTCGTCCGGACTGGGATGCCTGATATCACGGCTGCCGTTCCGGTCGGATAGCGCCGTCACGCACGCGTATCGAGACCTCATCCTTGAGATTGATTTCTGCTCGCCTCACTCCCACGGTGTGAGGGCCGCCACCCTCGCCCGGCGGCGCTGTCGGCTCGCTCGTGGCGCGTTCACCCCGATCGACCTCTCCTGGTGCGTGCCGTCTTCGTACCAGAGGTCACCCTGAGAGCGGGGCGCTGCGGCAGTCTCCGCTCCCGGTGGCCTCGCTTCCGGCAATCGCTGCCCGGCGATTCGGGGTGATCGACGCCATCCGTTGCTGACCGACCTGCCCCACACTGTCCCGCCGATCCGCGCCAACCGGTCGTGAAGCGCCGGCGTCCGTGCACAGGCTGGCCGGACTCGCGCAAACACGCGCCCGAGCATCCCGGCTCGGGGGACACCTCGCCGTTACCGTTGAGCCATGGCTACGAGCACCAGGTCGACCCCGCGCGAGCGCCCGACCCCACGCACCACGAGCCGACCAACGGGCAAGGGCACCACCCGTAAACTGCCCGTGTCGAAGACCGCGCCGGTCGGTAGACCGAGCCTGCTCTCCTCCGCGTGGCTCGGTCTCGCCCACGCGGTGGGTGGCGCGGCCCGCGTGCTCGGCCGCGAGACCCTCGCCAGGGACGAACGCCGCGACGGCGTGCCTCTCTTCGTGTTCCTGCTCGCGGTGATCGGCGCCGTCGTCGAGTGGTTCAACCCGACCGCCCCGATCGCCATCGCTCTCGATTCCTATACCTTCGGCGGTCTGTTCGGACGGGTGGCCTTCGCCCTGCCGGTGATCATGCTCCTCTTCGCGGTCTGGCTGTTTCGGCATCCGTCTTCGGTGCACGACAACGGCCGGATCGGAATCGGGCTGGCCGTGATGATCACCTCGGTGAGCGCGCTGTGTCACATCTTCGGTGGAACACCGGTGCCGTCGAGCGGCTTGGAATCCCTTGCCCGAGCCGGTGGTGTCATCGGCTGGGTGCTCGCCGCCCCACTTCTCACGGTCGGCACGGCGTGGCTGGCGGTGCCGCTCGTCGGACTGCTCCTTGTCCTCTCGCTCTTCATCATCACCAAGACTCCGCCGAACCGAACGGGGGCCCGCCTCCGGGAGCTGTACGCCTATCTCTTCGGCGCACAATTGCCGGACGGCGCCCCGACCAGGGTGCTTCAGAAGGGCTTCACCGGAGGGTCCCCCAGTGGCGAGAGCAACGAATTCGGCGACTTCGGTTCACTGGGAGACCTGGGCCTCGATGAGGAAGATCCCGGCTCACTGCCGTGGTGGCGTCGAAACCGGAAGCGTCAAGACGACCCGGCTTTCGACAGCCCGGTGATCGCGAAGGACAGGAACGCGACCGAGGTGATCGATCGAACCCGGAACGAAGTGAGCTTCGGTACGGAACTCCTCGGAGAACTGGTGGAGGCCGAGGCCGCCGTCAAGCGCTTCACCGGCGAGGTGACCCCGGTCACCGGCATCCGCGATGACGGACCTCTCATCGCCGACCTCCTGCCCGGCTTCGCCGCCACCGCTTCCGAGAAGGGGGACAACGGCGAGTTCGCGACGATGAAGACGCCGCAGCCGACGGCCCCGTATCGGTTGCCCGCGGCATTCACTCTCGCGCCGGGTACTCCGCCGAAGTCGCGATCCGAGGCGAACGATGTGATCGTGGCTTCGATCACCGAGGTGCTCACGCAATTTCAGGTGGATGCACGGGTCACGGGCTTCAGTCGCGGTCCCACGGTCACCCGCTACGAGATCGAGTTGGGCCCCGGCGTCAAGGTCGAGCGGGTGACGGCACTGACGAAGAACCTGTCCTATGCGGTGGCGAGCAACGAGGTGCGCATCCTCTCGCCGATTCCGGGCAAGAGCGCAATCGGCGTCGAGATCCCCAATGCGGATCGTGAGATCGTCTCCCTCGGCGATGTGCTCCGCTCGAAGGCAAGCACCTCGAGCGTGCACCCCATGACGATCGGGCTCGGCAAAGATGTCGAGGGCGGTTTCGTCGTCGCCAACCTCGCGAAGATGCCGCATCTTCTCGTCGCCGGCTCGACCGGTTCCGGTAAGTCGAGCTTCGTCAACTCGATGATCACCTCTTTGCTCATGCGGGCGAAGCCGTCCGAGGTGCGCATGGTGCTGATCGACCCGAAGCGCGTCGAGTTGGCGCCGTATGCCGGCATCCCGCACCTCATCACCCCCATCATCACCAACCCCAAGAAGGCGGCGGAAGCGCTCGCCTGGGTTGTGAAGGAGATGGACATGCGCTACGACGATCTCGCGAGCTTCGGCTTCCGACACATCGACGACTTCAACGCGGCCGTCGTTGCCGACGAGATCGTGCTCCCGTCGGGCAGTGAGCGCTCCCTGAAGCCCTACCCGTACCTTCTCGTCGTCGTCGACGAGCTCGCCGACCTGATGATGGTGGCACCGAGGGATGTCGAAGACTCGATCGTGCGGATCACCCAGCTCGCGCGGGCATCCGGTATCCATCTGGTGCTCGCGACCCAGCGGCCGTCGGTCGACGTCGTGACGGGGCTGATCAAGGCGAATGTGCCGTCACGTCTCGCTTTCGCGGTGTCGAGCATGACCGACTCCCGCGTGATCCTCGACCAGCCGGGCGCTGACAAGCTGATCGGCCAGGGCGACGCGCTGTTCCTGCCGATGGGAGCCTCGAAGGCCATCCGGGTGCAGGGCGCGTGGGTCACCGAGAGCGAGGTCTCCGCTGTGGTGCAGCATGTGACCCGGCAAGCACGCCCCGACTACCGCGACGACGTGGCCGTGTCCGCGGAGAAGAAGCAGATCGACGGCGACATCGGCGATGACCTCGAGGTGCTGTTGGCGGCCGCTGAGCTCGTCGTCAGTACCCAATTCGGTTCCACGTCGATGTTGCAGCGCAAACTGCGGGTCGGTTTCGCCAAAGCCGGTCGTCTCATGGATCTGTTGGAATCGCGTCAGATCGTCGGTCCGTCCGAGGGTTCGAAGGCTCGCGATGTGCTCGTCGCTCCGGAGCAGTTGCCGGGAGTGCTCGCGCGATTGCGCGGGGAGGACGGGCCGGCGACCACTGCGACGGACGATCGCTATTCGGCCGATCCGGTGGGCGACTCGACGACCGGATACGATGAGTCT
This sequence comes from Frigoribacterium sp., assembly GCA_031360325.1. Classification (GTDB taxonomy): domain Bacteria; phylum Actinomycetota; class Actinomycetes; order Actinomycetales; family Microbacteriaceae; genus Lacisediminihabitans. The sequence continues at coordinate 11,219 of JANMBI010000186.1, forward strand.
CACGTGAGCGCAGACGAAGACGCCTGGAATCTGACCGGCAGGGAGTGAGAGTCATGGCACTGCCAGAACCTCAGAACCCCTCCGACCCGGAGGTGCCCGTGAAGCGAGTCAACCCCATGCGCGGGCGGGTGGCCCGTTCGGGAGACTCCCCGGCGAGCACGGGAAACGTCGCGAATATCGTCACGGTCGTTCGCATCCTGATGGCCCCGCTGTTCATTTGGCTGCTGCTGGCCGACGGCGGTGCGCTCGGCTCGCTTCGCTACATCGCTGCGGGCCTGTTTGTTCTGGCAATCGTCACCGACACGGTCGACGGGATCCTCGCGCGACGGCAGAACCTCGTCACCGACTTCGGCAAGATCCTCGATCCGATTGCCGACAAGGTGCTCGTTGGCGGCGCGCTCGTCGCGTTGTCGATCCTCGGGGAGTTGTGGTGGTGGGTCACCGTCGTGATTCTCGTCCGGGAGTTCGGCATCACGATCTTCCGTTTCGCGGTCATTCGTACTCGGGTGATCCCCGCGGTGGCGAGCGGGAAGCTGAAGACGGTGCTCCAGGCGGTGGGCGTATCGCTGCTGCTCTTCCCGTTCTGGACGCTCGTCGGGGGGTGGGAGCGCTGGGTCGGGTGGATCGTCATGGCCGTGGCCCTGGTTCTCACCGTCGTTTCCGGGGTCGACTTCGTGGTGAAGTACCGCCGTCAGAACCGCGTCCCCGCGGCGTGATCGCACGATGGCACCCGACCGGGAAATAGCGGATGTCGCGGCGGAGGTGATCGCGATGCTCATCGAACGCGGTCTCACCATCGCCGTCGCCGAGTCGCTCACCGGGGGACTCCTCGTGGCCGAGCTCATCGGCGTGCCGGGGGCTTCCGGGGCGGTGGTCGGCGGTGTCGTCGCCTACACCACCGAGATCAAACGCACGGTGCTCCGAGTTGATGGCGAACTTCTTGCCGAGCACGGACCGGTGCATCCGGAGGTCGCGCGCCAGATGGCCGATCGAGTGAGGGCCATCATGGCTGTCGGGGGAACGCCTGCCGACGTCGGGCTATCCACCACCGGGGTGGCGGGTCCGGGTCCGCAGGACGGGCATCCAGCCGGAACGGTGTATCTCGGGATCGCGGTCGGAGACCGAGTGGAAGCGCTGAGACTCGAACTGGGGGGGGACCGCGCGGCAATCCGCCGGCAGACTGTCTCCGAATCACTTACCCGGTTGCGGATCGTCCTTGAACCCCGCTGAACGGATCGGTGGGGATCTTTCTGGTTTCGATCTCGTTACATCGCAGTGATTCACAAGCGCCATACAGATGTCGCTGGCTAGAGTTTGCCGTACGGGTGGTTTAGAGTTGCTGATCCGCCGGGCGGGAATTAGCTCGAGCTGTGGGTGGTTGTCGTTGGTGTAACGGTAATTATGTTGTCGAATCGGCACAGTGGTAAGAAGGAGGAGAGTCCAATGGTTCTAGTTCGTCAAGAAATCGGTGACGTGCTCCGGGACTTCCGCCTGCAGAAGGGCCGTACCCTTCGACAGGTCGCGAGCAAGGCAAGTGTTGCTCTCGGCTACCTCAGCGAGGTGGAGCGGGGTCAGAAAGAGGCCAGTTCCGAGATACTCGCTTCGGTTGCGGACGCACTCGAGACACCGATCTCAGTGATCATGCGTGAAGTTGGCGACCGTCTCGCAGTAATCGAGGGAATCAACATCATTCCCGACACCGTCCCCGACGACCTCGTCGCGGACTTCGACGCGGGACTCGTCACGCGCTAAGAAGACTTAACGATCCGGGACGGTGTGCCGGGATCGCGCACTGCTCGCTTCACCACGGATGCCCGGCTCGCCAGAGCCGGGCATCGGTGGTTGATCGGGGGGGGTCACCGGGCGGTCGAAACCACCGGGCGGTCGTGGCCATCCGGCACCGGTGTTCGCTCAGGTCGAGGAGCGGCCGCATCGAGACCCGGATACGCTTGACCGATGCGCCTGAGCCAGTTCTGGACCGCGGTGGCCGACGAGTTCGGTCCCGCGCTCGGTCGTGCCCTCGTCCACGACCTGGTGCTCGGCGAACTCGGGGACCTCACGGCCGAGCAGGCGCTCGCCAAGGGGCTGGACATCCGCACCACCTGGCTCGCGCTCTGTCGGGCCGCGGACGTGCCGGAACGGCGTCGACACGGTGTGGGGCAGAGAGTGCCGAAAGCCTGACCGGCGTTTCAGCGTGTGGACGGATGCGCCGCATCCGCCTCATCCTTCGAATCGATCCGACACGCCGAGATCGAACATTCGAACATCTCTTCGGTGTGGCGTAGTCTCCTTCACAGCGGGAGACGACGACCAATCGTGCACCGTACGCCCGTCCGGGACGGCAATGTCCCCGGTTCCGCGTACTGTTCGATTCGTTGGAAGAAGCCGCAAACATCAGCCTTGTCGCGGGCCGTGAACACCTTGCAGGATCGGTGCTCACGGCGGAACGGCAGCCTATAGGCGAACCATCTCGACGCTAGAAGGAGCACCACAATGCCATCAGTTGCAGACCGCGAAAAGTCCCTCGAGACCGCTCTCGCCCAGATCGACCGCCAGTTCGGCAAGGGCTCCGTCATGCGCCTCGGAAGCGACGAACGCGCGCCCGTCGCGGTGATCCCCACCGGGTCCATCGCGCTGGATGTCGCGCTCGGCATCGGCGGATTGCCGCGGGGCCGCATCGTCGAGATCTATGGCCCCGAATCCTCTGGCAAGACCACGCTCACTCTCCACGCCATCGCCAATGCCCAGAAGGCCGGCGGGATCGTCGCGTTCATCGACGCGGAGCACGCCCTCGACCCCGAGTACGCCAAGGCTCTCGGCGTCGACATCGACGCCCTGCTCGTGTCTCAGCCCGACACCGGGGAGCAGGCGCTCGAGATTGCCGACATGCTCATCCGCTCTGGATCGATCGATCTCGTCGTCATCGACTCCGTCGCGGCACTCGTTCCGCGGGCCGAGATCGAAGGCGAGATGGGGGACTCGCACGTCGGTCTTCAGGCCCGCCTCATGTCGCAGGCTCTTCGCAAGCTCACGGGCGGACTCAGCCAGACCAACACCACCATGATCTTCATCAACCAACTCCGCGAGAAGATCGGTGTGTTCTTCGGTTCACCCGAGACCACGGCGGGCGGCAAGGCGCTCAAGTTCTACGCCTCGGTTCGCCTTGACATCCGGCGCATCGAGACGCTCAAAGAGGGAACGGACGCCGTCGGCAACCGCACCCGGGTGAAGGTGGTGAAGAACAAGATGGCGCCGCCGTTCAAGCAGGCCGAGTTTGACATCCTCTATGGCACCGGCATCTCCCGCGAGGGCAGCCTCATCGACTTCGGTGTGGAGCACGAGATCGTGCGCAAGTCCGGAGCCTGGTACACCTACGACGGAGATCAGCTCGGACAGGGCAAGGAGAACTCGCGCAAGTACCTCATCGAGCATGCCGCTACTGCCGACGAGATCGAGCAGAAGATCAAAACCAAGCTCGGCATCATCGTCGACGCGAAAGCGGCGGCGGCCGCAGCATCCCAGGCGAAAGCGGATGCCAATGCGGAACTGGCAGCGGCCAAGTCTGCGGGAACCCTGGCCGCGGCGTCCACTCCCATGAAGGGTTCGCGCGCCACCGCAGCCGAAACCAGGGCCGCGGCCAACTCCGGCATCGCCGCGCTCGACAACCGCACCGCGATCGGGGCTTAGCCCATGGACACCGGTGATGGCGCGAAACTGGCCCGGGTCACGTACCTTCCCGGTGTCACGCCGTCACCGGAGAGCGCGCTCCCCGGGACCGCCGATTCTCCGACCGTGCCCGATTTCGCCTCCTTCTTCGGAGAGGGAAGCGATTCTGATTCCGGTGGAGCGGAATCGCGCAGGGGAGAATCGAGCGCCGCAGGTTCGCGTTCGGGAGGCTTGTGCGACGAGCGGGCCCCCGGCGAGTCCTCGGACATGAGCAGCACGCGCCGCGAAGTGCGCGCCGAAAACGTGAGCATGCACGCTCTCACCCGTCGCGGCATGTCGCGCTGGGAACTCGAGAGGATTCTCCACTCCCGGGAGATCGACCAGGAGGTCGTCGAAGCAGAGCTTGACCGCCTCGAAGGGGTTGGCCTGCTCGACGACGCCGCACTCGCCGAGACCTTCGTGCGCACGCAGCACGATCGCAAGGGCCTGGGACGGGGCGCGATCACCGCGGAGTTGCGGCGTCGGCACATCGACCAGGAGCACATCGACGCGGCGCTCGAGCAGGTCGACGACGACGACGAACAGACCCGGGCGACCGAACTCGCGATCAAACGCGCGGGCCAGTTGAGCTCCTACGACCTCGAGACGGCCAAGCGCCGCCTCCACGGATTCCTGTCGCGCAAGGGGTACTCGTCACCGGTGGTCCGCGCGGCCGTCGACGAGGCTCTTTCCGCCCGTTCGAGCGGAGTGCGGTTCCGCTAGGCCAAAACGCACACCCGCCACAACCTGCCCGCCAAGCACGCCAGCCAAGCCTGCCATCGGACGACCCGCGACCGCGTGCGCAAGCAGCGCTCACGCACGATCGTCCGGCGGTTAAGATTGGGGGATCATGACGCTCACCGCCATTCCCGGAACAGCCTCGGCCCCGCCAATCGTTCCCCGCACCTATGAAGTGCGCACCTTTGGCTGCCAGATGAATGTGCACGATTCGGAACGCCTGAGTGGCTCCCTCGAGGCGGCCGGCTACGTTCGCGCCGCGGCCGGCACCGCGGATGTCGTCGTGATCAACACCTGTGCGGTGCGGGAGAACGCCGACAACAAGCTCTACGGCAACCTCGGATACCTCGCCTCGGTGAAGCAGAAGCACGAGGGCATGCAGATCGCCGTCGGTGGCTGCCTCGCCCAGAAGGACAAGAGCGTCATCCTCGAGAGGGCACCCTGGGTCGATGTCGTCTTCGGCACGCACAACATGGGATCCCTCCCCACCCTCCTCGAGCGGGCGCGTCACAACGGCGAGGCCCAGCTCGAGATCCTCGAGTCTCTCGACGTCTTCCCGTCGACCCTCCCGACGCGGCGCGAGTCCACCTACTCGGGCTGGGTGTCGATCTCCGTCGGGTGCAACAACACCTGCACGTTCTGCATCGTTCCCGCGCTTCGCGGCAAGGAGAAGGACCGCCGTCCCGGGGACATTCTCGCCGAGATCCAAGCGATCGTCGACGACGGGGCGATCGAGGTCACACTGCTAGGCCAGAACGTGAACTCCTACGGGGTCGAGTTCGGAGACCGGCAGGCCTTCGGCAAACTCCTTCGTGCCGCCGGTGAGATCCGCGGCCTCGAGCGCATCCGATTCACCAGCCCGCACCCCGCCGCGTTCACCGACGATGTGATCGACGCCATGGCAGAGACCGGCTCGGTGATGCCGCAGCTGCACATGCCCCTCCAGTCCGGTTCGGACCGCATCCTCAAGTCGATGCGTCGAAGCTACCGGTCGGAGAAGTTCCTCGGCATCCTCGACCGCGTGCGCGCTCGCATCCCGAATGCGGCGATCTCGACCGACATCATCGTGGGCTTCCCCGGCGAGACCGAGGATGACTTTCTTGAGACCCTGCGCGTGGTCGAGCTCGCGCGATTCGCCACCGCTTTCACCTTCCAATACTCCATCCGTGAGGGAACGCCCGCGGCGACGATGGACGAGCAGGTGCCGAAGGCGGTCGTGCAGGAACGCTATGAGCGCCTCGTCGCGCTGCAGGACCGCATCTCCTGGGAGGAGAATCAGAAGCTCGTCGGAACCAGCGTCGAGGTGCTGGTCGGCGCCGAAGGCTCCAAGGATGCCGATACCCATCGCCTGTCCGGCAGGGCCGAAGACAGTCGGCTCGTGCACTTCGAAGTGCCGCCCCACAGCGAGCTGCCGCGACCGGGGGATGTCGTCTCCGTTCGTATCTCCGAGGCGAAGCCGTTCTACCTGCTCGCGGATACCGCCGACGGCTCGCCGCTCGTGATCCGGCGCACCAGGGCCGGAGATGCCTGGGATCGTGCAGACGCGGACTCGTGTGCGGTTCCGTCGTCGGCGGGTGCCCTAGCCGCCCCGTCGCGGGTTTCGCTCGGGCTTCCCACCCTGCGAATCGCGACGGCACCGATTTACGACCTGGACGACGGGCAGCGCTAGCGGCGATGCTCGTCGCCATCGTCGGGGCCACCGGAACCGGCAAGTCCGGGCTGTCGCTCGAACTCGCTGACGCGTTGCGTACGGAGGGTCGCGTCGCCGAGATCGTCAATGCCGATGCGATGCAGCTCTATCGGGGCATGGACATCGGCACCGCGAAGGTGCCGGTGGATCAGCGCCGAGGCATTCCCCACCACCTTCTCGATGCGCTCGATCCCCTGGATGAGGCCAGCGTCTCCGCCTATCAAACGGACGCCCGAGCCGCGATCACCGGCATCCTCGACCGCGGCGCCGTGCCGATCCTCGTTGGAGGATCGGGGCTGTACGTGTCATCGGTGGTGTACGACTTCCGGTTTCCCGGCACCGATCCCGTGATCCGCGCGCGGTTGGAGCAGGAGTTGCTCGACCGGGGGCCGGGCCTGCTCCATCGGGACCTTTCCGTGCTGGATCCGGAAGCGGCGGGGGCGATCGGTCCGCACAATGGGCGACGACTGGTGCGCGCGCTCGAAGTCGTCGAGTTGACCGGCGAGCCCTTCGGGTCCGGGCTCCCCGGCGAGTCGGACTATTGGATGCCGACGCTGACGGTCGGGCTGAACACCCCCCGCGACCTGCTCGTCACGCGGCTCGATCAACGGGTGGCGGGGATGTGGGCCGACGGACTCGTGGATGAGGTGCGCTTTCTCCAGGACGCGGGTCTGGGAGTGACAGCAGCGCGAGCCATCGGCTATGCGCAGGCCATCGCAGAACTTCGCGGAGAGCTGTCGGAGGCGCAGGCGATCGACACCACCAGGGCGCTCACTCGCAAGTACGCCCGGCGGCAGGTCGGCTGGTTCCGTCGCTATCCCCAGACGACCTGGCTCGACTCGGACGACCCAGACAGGGTGGCCGCCGCGCGCCGGATACTCTTGGACCATGCCTGACCTGCATTTCACCAAGGGCCACGGAACCGGCAACGACTTCGTGTTCTTCGCCGACCCGGATGGCCTGATCGACCTCTCCGCCGCGCAGATCGCCGCCATCACCGACCGTCACTTCGGGGTGGGTGGGGACGGCGTCATCCGTGCGGTCCGCTCAAAGAACCTGCCCGCGGGCGCCGCGGCCCTCGCCGAGGACGACGCCGCGGAATGGTTCATGGACTATCACAACGCCGATGGCTCCGTTTCGGAGATGTGCGGCAACGGCATCCGGGTGTTCGCCAAGTTCCTGATCCAGAACGAGCTGGCGACGCTCGGCCAGGGAGAGACCCTGCCCATTGGCACGCGAAGCGGTGTGAGGGATCTCCAGCGCAACTCCTCCGGATTCCAGGTTGACCTGGGTCGTTGGTCGCTCGAGGGCGGCGAGCCGCTCGTGCGGGCGAAGAACCTGTCCGTGGCGCGCCCCGGTCTCGGAATCAACGTTGGCAACCCGCACGTCGTCGTTGCCCTGTCGAGCGACGAGGAACTCGACAGCGCCGACCTCACCTTCATCCCCGTGCTCGAACCCGAGGCCACGGAGGGCGCGAACGTGGAGTTCGTCGTGCCACTGGATCCGCTCGTGAAGGATGGCGTCGGACGCATCCGCATGCG
>JANMBI010000238.1:0-10787 GCA_031360325.1 Frigoribacterium sp.
ATGTCTGCCTCCCCCGTACCCCGGTCGGCCGGGCCGCCCGCCCGCGGCCGTCCCCTCGATCCATGGCGGCAGCTTGCGCACCGGCTACACGCCCAACATCGACCGGCGCAGCGTGTGCGAGTGGATCGGCGGGCGGCAACCACGCGGCACGTCTCGGTGTCGACGGAAGGGGCAGCCCAACCACCGGGTCGCGGGGTTGCCGACCGCCGATCCAGAGCGACACTCCCAGGTACAGCAGGCCCGCAACGAGGCCGATGGCGATGGATGCCCCGGCGAGCGCCGTTGCCTGAACAACGATCCCACCGAGGAGCAGGCCGGCCACCGCGGAGTTCACCGTGGCGATGAACACCATGCTGCTTCCGGCCACCTGCCCGCCCGATCCGCGGCGATGAAGCATGAAGTAGGTCTTCTCGGAGCCCCGCCGGTCGTCGAACGCCGAGGCCATCAGATAGGGCACGATTCCGGGATCAAGTTCGGCGTAGGCGGCGCGCAGCCGGTTCATGGCGAGCACGTACGAGAGATCTTCGATACTCACGGTGAACACCCGCACCTAGGTGAGCACACCGATCACGAGGATGACGGACAACACGATGAGCGCAAGAACCGGGAACATCCCGTCGAACTTCATGGCCTGACCGGCGAGGGCGAGACTCACCAGCCCCGCGGAGGTGAAGGTGAGGAAGATGCTGATGCGCGTCAGCACCTCGGCCTGGGTGGTGCTGCGCGAAGCGAGCAGCCCCCAGTGCTCGGTGGCCAGAAACTGGGCGCGCACCGCGAGCGGCACGGCGGGAGGGTCGGGCGGGGTGACCGCCTCATCGGTCATGGCCACATTGTCCTCCGCGGTTCCCCCGAAGCCTAGGGGCCGCGGTCCCATTGGGACTCCGCCCATCCGCCCTCGCGAGTGGGCGACAGTGGCACCACCCGTGCCGCGGTGGAGCCACGATCCCCCTCACGGTCGGGATGACGCTCGTGCCTGCATCCCACCGGGTCGCTCACCGCTCGAAGCGGGCGGCCTCCGCGCCGTCGACGGCTACGCGAATGCGGGAGCGCATGTCGACGGACATCTCCGGCAGGGCGTCGAGGCGCACCCAGGCCGCTGCGGTGTTCTCCCCGTCGGCCGGGAACGGCTCGCCGGACACCCAGGAGCAGCGAAAGACCAGGTCGAGGTAGCGTGACTGGTCGCCGTTCGGATAGGTCATCATCTCGACGACCTTCACCCACGCAAGCGACTCGGCTCGCACGACGACATCCGCCTCCTCGAGCGCCTCTCGCTCGGCGGCGACAGCCGGCTCCTCGCCCGGGTCGACGATTCCGGTCACGGGCGTCCACCCACCGGTGTCCGCGCGGCGCACCAGCAACACTTCGAGGCCGCCAGCCTCGGTGCCGCGCAGCACGACGGCGGTCACCGCGGGTATCCAGAGTGGATTGGTCCCGATCTTTTCGCGGAGCGCGAGCACGAAGTCCGGTGTTGCCATCCATGGAGCCTAACTTCAGGACGTCTCTTCAACCGTCCCGGCTTCGATAGTCCCGGCCGGCGCGCTCGACACATCCGGTCCTGCGTCACGGGCGGTCCGGAGGTCCATTCGCCGTTCCTTCGCGCCCTCGACGAGGTAGTACAGAACCGGAAGCACGATGAGCGTGAGCAGGGTGGATGACACGAGCCCGCCGATCACGACGATCGCGAGCGGCTGCGAGATGAAGCCACCATGACCGGTGAGCCCGATGCCGAGCGGAAGGAGCGCGAAGATCGTCGCGAGGGCGGTCATGAGGATCGGGCGGAGCCGCCGCGAAGCTCCGTTGACGATGGCCTCGCCCACCCTCATCCCGCGGGTACGGTACTGGTTGATCAGGTCGACGAGCACAATGGCGTTCGTCACGACGATGCCGATCAGCATCAACACGCCGATGAGGGAGGCGACGCCGAGCGGGATTCCGGAGATCACCTGCAGCGCGATCGCCCCGGTCGCCGCAAAGGGGATCGAGACGAGCAGGAGCAGCGGCTGGCGCAGGCTCTTGAACGTGGCGACCATCACCACGTAGACGATGAGGATGGCGGCGAGAAGGGCGAGCCCGAGTTGGCCAAACGAGTCACTCTGCTGCGTCGTCACGCCGCCGAGCGTCGCTGTGGCGCTGCCCGGAAGCGTGGCCTTGGCCACCGCGGCCGAGACGACGGCCGAGGCGCTTCCGGTGTTGTCCGTGCTGGGCGTCACCGTGAGGGTCGCGCTGCGCAGGCCCTTGATCGTCGTGACGCTCGACGGTCCGTTCACCGTCGCGACCGTCGCGAGGTCGGACAGCGGCACGAGTCCGGTCGCGGTCGGGATCGGGAAGGCCTTCAGCTCCGCAGTGGTGGTCGGTGCGCTCGAGTTCTCGACGTAGATCGACAATGTCTTCCCGTCGATCACCACCGAGCCGGCGGCGCTCGGGTTCATCGCCTGGGTGACCAGGCCGCCGACCTGAACCTCGCTGAGACCGACCGCGGCCGCCTTAGCCCGATCGACCCGCACCGCGATGTACGGGAGCGACGCCGACAGGTTGCTCGAGGTGCGCGACACGATGTCGAGCTTCCTGACCTTTGCGAGGATGGAGTCGGATGCCTTGCGAAGGTCGGCGTCGCTGCCGGCCGTCACGTCGATCTCGATGTCGGAGCTGGCGAAGCCGCCCTGCGCGGTGACGAGGGTGAGTTGCCCTTCGCCCGTGATCTTCTTCAGTCGTGCCGTGACGGTGTTCTGGAGATTTGCCTGGTCGGCGGTCGGGTCCGTCGTCACGGAGAAGGTGCTCGACCCGCCGCCGGAGAATGCGGCGCGCAGTGAGCTGCCACCCGACCCGATGGTGAGCAACACGGTCTTGACTCCCGTGACGCCGCGCAGTGCCGCTCCGACCTTCCGGGACGCGGCATCCTGTGCCTGGAGGCTGGTGCCGAGCGGAAGGGTCTGGGTCACCGTGAGGGTGTTCTGGCCGCTGTTTCCGATGAAGTTGGTCTTCAGACTGGCGGCGAGGAACCCGCTGCCAGCGAGGACCAGGAGAGCGGCCACGAGCACGATCGCCGGAAACCTGAGTGTCCAGCGGATCACCGGGAGGTACACCCGCTGCAACCGGGTGGGGTGATCGAGCTCGCTGGCCGCCGTGGTGCGAGCGGCGACCGGAGCCCCAACCGCACCGGGAGAGACGGCACCGGCGTGCTTGTGCGGTTTCCGGTTGCCGAGGAACCAATAGGCGAGCACGGGCACGATCGTCAGGGAGACGAAAAGCGACGCGGCGAGCGCCATGGTCACGGTGAGCGCGAACGGACGGAACAGCTCACCGGTGAGGCCGCCGACGAGCGCGATCGGCAGGAACACGGCCACCGTCGTGATTGTCGACGCGGTGACGGCGGTCGCGACCTCGCGCACCGCGGTGAGAATCGCCGGAAGCTTTTCCTCGCCGAGCCCGATGTGGCGTTTGATGTTCTCGATCACGACGATGGAGTCGTCCACCACACGGCCGATGGCGATCGTCAGCGCGGCGAGCGTGATCACGTTGAGGGTGTAGCCGGACGCCTGCATGCCGATGAAGGTGATGAGTACCGAGACCGGGATCGAGATCGCGGTCACGAGGGTGGATCGCACCGAGAGCAGGAAGACCAGGATGATGATCACCGCGAAGAAGAGGCCGAGCAGTCCCTCTTGCGCGAGACTGTCGATCGACTGGGTGATGGACGGCGCCTGGTCCGAGACCACGGTGAACTTGGTGTTGTTTCCGAGCTGCTTTTCGAGGGTCGGGATGTCCGCGCGCACGAGGTGCGACACCGACACCGTGTTGCCGGCCGCGGATTTCGTGATGTTGAGGGTGACGGCGGGTTTGCCGTTGACGCTCGAGTAGCCGCTCGTCGGGTCATTGACGAGAGCGACCGCCGCGACATCCCCGATCGTCGGCGGGGTCGTCGACCGAGCGCCGAGCAGGGGCAGGGCCGCGATTTCGGCGGCGGTCGTGATGCGCGACCCGGCCTGCACGGTGAGCGTCTTCGAGTTCTCGGTGATCGACCCGCTCGCGAGCAGGGTGCCGTTGGCCGCGAGGGCGGTCTTGATCGACGGGATGCCGAGGCCGGCAGCGACGAGCTTTCCGGCATCCGGGGTGATGGTCACGCGCTGCGAGACCGCACCGAGCAGGCTCACGTCGCTCACTCCGGTGAGTTGCTTCAGATCGGTGACGGTGAGGCTGGATAGTTTCGCCGCGAGGGTGTTCGGGTCGAGATCGCTCGTGACCGCGAGCTGGATCACGGGGAAGTCGCTGAGACTGAAGGTGATCACCTGCGGGGTGACGTTGGCGGGGAGCCGAGTCTTGATGCGGTCGAGCGCGAGTTGCACCTTCTGCTCCGAGGTGGCGATGTCGGTGCCGTAGGCGAAGGAGGCGGTGACGGTCGAGGCCGAGGTGTTCGAGGTCGCCGTGGTCGAGTCCAGATTCTCGAGGCCCTGCAGGGCGCTCTCGATCGGGGTGCTCACGTCGGTGTTCACCACGTCGGGTGAAGCCCCAGGGTAGGTGGTGACGATGAACACGGAGGGGAGAGACAGCGACGGGATCAGCTCTTGTTTGAAGGAGGTGAGGGCGATGCCCCCGAAGATGCCGATGACCACCGTCACCAGGGCGATCAGGGCGCGGTTGCGGAGGCTGAAGACCGAAAACAGATGCACGGGGGAAAACTCCTGGGGCGGCGATCGGATGGGCGCACGGCCTTGCGCTCTCGGAAAGTATGTCAGTGCCGCCTGGGGTCCCGCGTACTCTCCGGGGAGTAGCCGGGAGCGAGTCTCCGCTAGACCACTTCGGCGAGGAACGGCTGGTCGAGCAGGAGTCCTCGGGAGAGGGAGGACCAGGCGGCCTTCAGCGCCGCAACTGCGCGATCGGTCTCCTCCACCGAGTAGCCGAAGGGGATGCGAAGGAACCGCTCGAAGGCGCCGTCGAGACCGAAGCGGGGCCCTGCCGCGATCAGCAGCCCTTCGGCACGGGACGCGAGGGTCAGTTGCGAGCTCACCGGCGACCCGAGGTTGACCCAGGTGCTGAGTCCACCGTCCGGATGTGGCACCAGCCACTCCGGAATGGCGATGGCCAGCGAAGCGGCGAGATGATCCCGCCCCGCGCGCAATTGCTTCTGTCGGGTGGCGAGAATCGCGTCGTAGTCGACGAGCAGATTCTTCACGACGAGCTGCTCAAGCACCGGGGTGCCGAGGTCTCCCGCACTCCGCGCCCGGGCGAGTTTCTGGATGAGTCCGGGCTCAGCACGAATCCATCCGATGCGTACCCCGCCCCAGACGGTCTTTCCGACCGACCCGATGAGCACGGCCGGGCCATAGGCGGCGAGCGGAAGCGGCGCTTCGGGTCGGTCGATCGACAACTCCGCGGTCGTCTCGTCGCCGACGATGACGGTGCCGTTGCGCTCCGCGATCCCGAGCATCCGTTCGCGCTGCGCCGGGGGCATGGTGCGCCCGGTGGGGTTGTGGAAGTCGGGCATGAGGTATCCGAGGGCGGGGCTCGATCGCTGGAGCGCCTGTTCGAGGGTCGCGTCGTCCCAGCCGTCATCGGTGGTGACGCTCACCGGCACGAGACGCGCGCCCGTGAGTCGCAGCGCCTCGTACGCGTGCGGATAGCTCGGGGACTCGACGATGGCGCTGTCGCCGCGACCGAGGATCGTGCGTGCGAGCAACGCGATCGCGTGTTGCGCGCCGATGGTGATCAGAATCTGCTCGGGTGTCGTGGGGAGCCCGCGTGCGGTGTATCGGTCGGCGACGGCCGCGCGCAGCACCGGTAGCCCGATCGGATCGAACCCGGAGTCCCCGAAGTGGGCCGGCAACTCGGCGGCCGCTTGCACCGCGGCGTCCGCCAGCGCGGGGTTCGCCGGAAGTGCGGCCTTGCTGAAATCCAGGTACCCGGCGTGCGGGGTCTCGATCGTCGTCACGGAACGGGACGGAAGCCGCGCGATGCTTCCGGACCCGCGGATGCTGTCGAGGAAGCCCCCCGCTCGCAGATCCGCGTAGCTCGCCGTGACGGTGGTGCGGCTCACCCCGAGCTGGGTGGCGAGGTCGCGCTCGGCCGGCACCCGGGCACCGAGCGGTATTCGTCCGTCGAGGATCAGGAGGCGGATTCGGTCGGCGAGGGCGGCGTAGGCGGGAGCGGCAGTGGCCTCGCGCCATCCGCGCAGCAAAGTAGCCAATGAGCGCGCCGAGAGAGGGATCATCGGGCCAATATAGACGAATTGGACTCTTGTCAGAAGGCCACCCATTGAATTGGATTGAAGGATGATGATTCGCCGTGTTCCGCAATTGTTCGTCGGGCTGTTCCTGTACGGGTTTGCGATCGCCATGATGGTGCAGGCGGGCATCGGCGTCTCGCCGTGGGACGTGCTCACCCAGGGGGTCGCGAAGCAGACCGGGCTCTCGTTCGGACTCATCACGAACCTCATCGGGCTGCTCGTGTTGCTCCTGTGGATTCCCATCCGCCAGAAACCGGGGGTCGGGACGCTCCTGAACGTCCTCCTGATCGGGCCAAGCGCGCAGTTCGGACTCTGGCTGCTGCCCGCGGCCCGCGTTCTCTGGGAGCAGGTGTTCCTCTTTGCCGGCGGCCTCGCCCTTCTCGCCCTCGCGACCGGGCTCTACATCGGAGCGCGGTTCGGGCCGGGTCCGCGCGACGGCCTGATGACGGGCATCCACCGCCGGTGGGGCTGGCGGCTCTGGATCGTGCGGACCACGATCGAGGTGACGGTGCTGGCGATTGGCTGGCTGCTCGGCGGCAACGTCGGGCTGGGGACGGTCGTGTTCGCCGGGCTCATCGGCCCGATGGTCAACCTCACGATCCCCCTCTTGCGCGTGCCGTCCCGCCCGCGACCGGTCTCCCCTCCCGCGCGGGTGCTCTCGTAATCATCCGCTTCCCCGCATCCCGCCGCCGCTTCCCGCGGGCCTTCGCGGCCCTTCGCGGCCCCTAGCGACCCTCGCGCCCGCTTGTTTCGCCGCGAGTGTCGCTCGGGGCCGCATGGCCGGTTCACGCCTCGACGGGGACGGGGAGTCTTGCATTTCGCCAACTCAAGATATATCGTGAATTGACACACACGCGATATAACTCGATGCCCGGATGCCTCGGCATCCTCCGCCCGCTCCCACCGAAGGAATCCCCATGGCACAAGAGAAATGGCTCGTCGACGGCGAGAAGACCATCGACATCGAGAACGTCCGCACGCTCAAGGTCGGCCTCATCGGCGGTCAGGTAAACATCGTCGGCCACGACGAGCCCGGCGCCCGGGTCCAGGTGCACTCGGTGCGCGGCAAGGCCCTCAAGGTGACGATCGACGGCGACACCCTGGAGATCGATCATCCGCAGCTCGGCTGGGACAACTTCATCGAGGTGTTCAAATCGTTCCGCGGAAGTGCGAGCGCCGACGTCAGCATCATGGTGCCGCGCGATGTCGCCCTGAGGTTCGGCGTCGTGAGCGCGAGCGCGCTTATCACCGGTCTCACCCGCGATGCGCGCGTCAGTACCATCAGCGGTGACGTGGTGATCGACGGCCATCGAGGCGACCTCGAACTCAACGCGATCGGCGGCGAGATGTCGGTGCGCGATCACCTCGGAAGCATCGCCGCGCACACCGTGTCGGGTGACCTCACAGCGAGCGGTGAACTCGTGTATTTCGCCAGCGACGGGGTCTCCGGGGATGTGTTCCTCGACATCCGGGGCACCCCCGATCAGGTGCGAATCAACACGGTCAGCGGCGACATCACCGCGCGACTCGAACCCGGAGTACCGGCCCAATACAAGATCAACACGGTCAGCGGCACCCTTCAGCTCGACAACGCGGAGATCCGCGGGGTTCGGGGTGGCTACTCGGGCTCCTTCGGCACCCTCGAATCACACTGGCTCGAATTCCGGGCGAACACGGTGAACGGCGACGTGTCGGTCTTGCACGCGGTGATTGCATGACGCCCCCGGTCTTCGCCCACGGCCACCTGCGGCTCTACCTGTTGAGCATTCTGGCGACTCGGCCGATGCACGGCTATGAACTCATTCAGGCCCTCGGGACGCGCTTCGGCGGCACCTACGTTCCGAGTGCCGGCACCATCTACCCGCGCCTCGCCAAGCTCGAAGACGAGGGACTCGTCACCAAATCGAGCGATGGTCGCAAAACCGTGTACGAGATCACGGATGCCGGACGCGCCGAGCTCGACGCGCGACAGGGCGACCTTCACGGCATCGAGAACTCCGTGACCGACTCCGTACGCCGTCTCGCGGACGAGGTGCGCGCCTCGGTTAACGACTCCATGAAGACGCTTCGCGCCGACCTCGCTTCCGCGGCGCGCGACGCAAGAGGGGATGCCCACGACGGCGGACGCCCGGGCCGCCAAGAACCGCAGCGCGAGACCAGAGCGACGCACTTGCGCGAGGCCGAGATGGTGATCAACGAGTTCCGCCTTCAGGTGCGAGCGGACCTGCGCTACCGGGCGGCTCGCGGTGAGTTGGGCAGGGATGTCGTCGAGACCCTTCGGGAAGGACTCGCGCAGGTGCGGTTAGGCGTACGTGACTAGCAGCACCCGCCTCCCGTTTTTGCGACCACCTCCCTGTCGACGCACCGTGATCGTCGTAAAAACGGGAGGCAGTGCGGCGGATCCCGCCTTGCAGGGGGCCGTGGTGGTAAGAACGGGAGGCGGAGGCGCGGAACCTCGGATGGGGGACGATCCGGCGCGCAATATTCCCCATCCCGGCAAACGATTTCGAACCGCCCGCCGTTGAGGTGTAATGTCGCACCTCGTGACTAGCGAAGTACGGTCGCCGAAGCGCTGGCTGATCGGCGAACCGCTGGCCTCCGAGAAACTCGAGGGTCAGCTCCTCCCAAAGCATCTCGCGCTGCCCATTTTCGCGAGCGATGCGCTGTCGTCGGTGGCCTATGCCCCGCAGGAACTGCTCCTCATCCTCACCCTCGGCGGCCTCGCCTTCCTGAGTTTCGCACCCTGGGTGGCCGCGGCGGTCGTCCTCCTTCTGATCGTGGTCGTCGCATCGTATCGCCAGCTGATCAAGGCCTACCCGTCGGGCGGTGGAGACTACGAGGTCGCCCACCGGAACCTCGGCGAGAAGGCCGGCTTGGTCGTCGCATCCGCGCTGCTCGTCGACTACATCCTCACGGTCACCGTCTCCGTCGCCTCCGGCGTGGACAACATCATCTCGGCCTTCCCGGTGCTCAACACCTGGCGGGTCGAGATCGCGGTCGGATTCGTGGTGCTGCTCGCCGCCATCAACCTCCGCGGTGTCGCGGAGTCGAGCAAGGCATTCGCTCTGCCCACCTACCTCTTCATAGCCAGCACGGTTGTGATGATCGTGGTCGGCCTTTCGCGCACGGCCCTCGGCGATACGCCGCTCGCGGCATCCTCGACCTTCACCGTCAAGGATCCGGCAAGTCTCACCCAGGTCGCCTTCATCCTGTTGCTCCTTCGTGCCTTTGCGAGTGGATGCTCCGCGCTCACCGGGGTCGAAGCGGTCGCCAACGGCGTGCAGGCCTTCCGCCGCCCGAAGATCAAGAACGCCCAGAAGACCCTTGTGCTCATGGGCTCGATCGCCATCGTGCTGTTCATCGGCATCGTGTCCCTCGCGCTGATCAGCGAGGTTCACTATGCAGAGTCCGCTTGCGATCTCCAGGGCTTCAAGAACTGCACTACGGCACCGCAGACGAGCGTGATTTCGCAGATCGCGGCCGCGACCTTCCCCGGCGGCGGCTACTTCATGTTCTACCTGATTCAGGGGGCGACGGCCCTGGTACTGCTGCTCGCCGCCAACACCGCGTTCAACGGTTTTCCGCTGCTCGGCTCGGTGCTCGCCCGGGACTCCTACGCCCCCAAATCTCTGCAGACCCGAGGCGATCGGCTCGTCTACTCCAACGGGGTTCTCGTGCTGAGCGGCGCGGCGATCGTGCTGCTCCTGGTCTATCGCGCGAACCTCACGCAACTCATCCAGCTCTACATCATCGGCGTCTTCGTGTCGTTCACCCTCGGCCAGACCGGCATGGTCGTGCACTGGACGCGGATGCTGCGCGACGGCCGCGACGAACTGAGCAAAGCCCAGCGCGGCCAGGTCTGGCGCAGCCGGGCCATCAACACCACGGGCGCTCTCTTCACCGGAATCGTCTTGATCGTGGTCACCGTGACCAAATTCACCCACGGGGCGTGGCTGGTCTTCGCGATCATGCCCGTGTTATTCCTGTTGATGCTGCGCATCAACCGCTACTACGGCCAGGTGGCGAAAGACATCGAAGTGGACAGCACGACCACGTTCGGCGCCACCGGCGACCATGCGGTCGTGTTGGTCGGCAAGATGCAGAAGCCCACCCTGAAGGCTCTCGACTATGCCATCGCGGCGCGCCACGAGAGCATCGAAGCGGTACATATCAACATCGACGACCACGCCTCGGAACAGCTTTCGGCGCAGTGGGATGAAATGAACATCCAGGTTCCTCTGAGAATCGTGCCGTCACCGTACCGCGACATCAGCGTGCCCCTCATCAAGTACATCAAGGCGCGTCGGGCGGAATTCGGCTCCGAGGTCGTCACGGTATACACGCCGCAATACATCGTCGGCCACTGGTGGGAGAACCTTCTGCACAACCACAAGGCCCGCCGCATCCGTCAGAAACTGATGCTGGTGCACGGCGTCACGATCGCGCTGGTGCCGTGGCTGCTCGACTCCTCCAAGAATCTCTACAGCCGGTCGGGTCGGCCGCTGCCCGGGGACATCCGTCGCGGCGAACCGCGGCGCCCGGTCATGCGCCGACCGCTGCCGCCGGC
>JANMBI010000042.1:0-3811 GCA_031360325.1 Frigoribacterium sp.
CACCACGTGCACCCAAGACAGAAGCTCCGGATCGCCCGCCGCATAGGTTTGTTCGAGGCCCTGGGCGTCGTGGTAGGTGCCGGTCACGCGGTCGTGGAAGCGCCCCACCCGATTCGATTCGCGCACGGCCATGGCGGTGTCGGAGAAGGTGACGCCGATGAGCCACTGAATGGTGCCGGACAGTCGACCGAGAGGGTCTTCCCGATAGCGCGACCAGTCGTGGACTCCGGCCATCGCCCCCGGATGGAGCGTCTGCATGAGCAGTGCGCGGATGCCGGCGACGAGCGTCGGCATCCCCCCGTGGACAGCCCACGCGGCCGAGTCGACCGCGAAGAATCCGGCGTCGTCGCCCTCCTCGATCTGGCGGACCCAGTCCGGTCGACCGCTCCCGCTGCCGGTGAAGGCCGAGAGCAGCCGGGACCGGAACGGAGCGGCGAGGTTGGTCACGCCTGCACGATATCCAACCGGCCTGGGAGTGACCCACAGCCGGCTGACCAGCCATCCGGACGGGTGCCCGTGCATTCGGCGTATCGCTTCGCCCGCGTCCGGCAGCGGACCAACCGGATGACACGCCGCGCCGTAACCGCCGGAGGTGCGGCGTGTTGCGCGGATCTCCGCTCTGCGCGACATCCGCACAGCATTCCCGGAGCCGCGATCTCGGACGGGCTTGCGTCTAGCCCAGTCGAGCGCGCATCCAGGCCAGGGGGTCCACCGGAGTGGTTCCTCCGACCCGGATCTCGAAATGCAGATGTGCGCCCGTGCTCGCCCCGGTGCTGCCGACTCGCCCGATTATTTCGCCGGCATAGACGACGTCTCCGACGCGCAATGGCATCGATCCGACCTGCATGTGGCCGTAGGCACTCGTGACCGTCTGGCCATTGATCACGTGCCGGATCGCCGCGTGAATGCCGAGGGCGGCCCAGCCGGGATCGTTCGTCTCCACGACCACCCCAGCGGCGATCGCCCGCACCGGGGTTCCATTGCCGGGGTCGAAGTCGACCCCCTGGTGATTCGACGAACACCCCGAGCAGGGGGCGGCCCGAGGCCCGTATCCGTCGCTGATCGGGCTGGAGGCAGACACCGGCCACTGAAGAGGTGGCGGGACCGTGACCCCGTAGGCATCGCGCGCGACCCCTTCTACGGGTGCGAATTCCGACACGGAGAGACTCTGGAGGGGCATTTCCCGTATCGGAGGAGTCGCGGTCGCAGCGGCGTAGGCCGGCACAGCGAACCCGAGGGCGACCACAACCGCGAAGGATGCGGCGGCGCCGGCCACTCCCCCGCGAACGGCCTTCACGGCCCGCACGTGACGCAGGTTTCGCACGGAACGACCGTTGAGGGCGGGGAGTTCCGGGCTGTGCTCTGCGGGAACCGGCGGAAGAGCACGGATTCGGGCGCGCACGGAGGAGGTCAGGGAAGTTTTGGACAAATGAGGATCTCCGGTTCTCCGCGGCAGAGCGAATTCTCTCGGTCGGATGCGCGGGAGCGGGCGGCGGCGCACACGGCGTCGCTCGGGGGTGGATGCTTCCCGACACGGGGGGAAGACTGGCTATCGACGGGTTCCATGGCGGTGGAATACTCTCACCGTCGCAACCCACAACGCGTCGATACCGAGTTCAACTGTTCAGTACCAACCTCCGCGTTCCCTGTGCAGGAGACGCTTCGACGCCGGTATCGTCGGGAATTCAGCGGGTGAGAACGGCTCGCACCCTCTGGACGGTGTTCCAATTCCGAGCCGTCACCGGCGCGGCGAACTGCCTCCAGAACGACTTCGGTACGCGGGTCTTCAGGAGGCCATCGGGCATCCACTGGTACACGGCCGCCGGACCGACCGCGAGGACCTCGGGAGCAAGAGCCTCCGCATCCGGCACCTGGAGGGAAGCGGGCATCCGGGTCGCGAAGGTGACGAAACTCTTTGATCCGTCTGTGGCGATCCCGAGGAGCGGGTTGGCGTCCGCAGCCTCGATGAACACCGCGGAATCACGGACGAGCACGCTCGATTGCACCCCGGTCGCCGCCAAGACTGCCGCCTCGATTGCGGCTTCTGTGTCCGCGGTCACGGGTTCGTGCGAGCGGAACACGACGTTTCCGCTGCGCAAGACGGTGGAAACATCCGCGAAACCGAGACGGATGAAGACCCGGGTCAGCTCGGCCATCGGGATCGTCTTGGCCCGGCCGACGTTGATCCCACGCAGAAGTGCGACCGATACCGACATGACCCGAGACTATCGGTGCCGCGGGACGGCCGAAACCGGCGTTCACAAGCCCGGAAGTCAATTGTGACATGTCACCGAAATCGGGAATAGCGCCCGCGTTCATTCGATTGCATAGATCTATGACAACCACAACTCCCATCCATCCCGCATACGTCGTCGGCACCTGGGCGCTCGACCCCACCCACTCCGAGGTCGCCTTCTCGGTGAGGCACCTCGCGATCAGCAAGGTGCGCGGCACGTTCGAGCGCTTCACCGCGACGATCGTCACCACCGAGGACCCGTCTGATTCGACGGTCGAAGCGAGCATCGAGGTCGCCTCGGTGAACACGAACCAGAAGGACCGCGACAACCACCTTCGTACGAGCGACTTCTTCACGGCCGACGAGTTTCCGAACATCACCTTCGTCTCCACGCGCGTCGCCCTCGACGGCGATGACATCACCGTGGTCGGGGACCTCACCCTTCGCGGCATTACCAAGCCCGTCACGCTGACGGGCGAGTTCGGCGGGATCGTGACCGACGGTTACGGCCAGACGAAGTCGGGCTTCACCGCGTCGACCAAGATCAACCGCCACGACTTCGGAGTGAGCTGGAACGCCGCCCTCGAGGCGGGCGGATTCACCCTCGGCGATGAGGTGACCATCTCCTTCGAACTTCAGTTCACCCTGCAGGCCGCGTAGTCCCGTCGAGGGGGAGTTCGCGTTGCGGGTCCCCCTCGCCGGCTTTACTCCCGGCGGCACGGTCTCCAGCGCAGCCATCCGTCCGCCCGGGAAGGATCCGCGGCATCCCCGCCCGGGAAGAATCAGACCGGGAAGACCAGCAGGGTGCTGCTCGCGGTCGCGATGAGTTTGCCCTGCGAGTCGTGCACCGTGCCCTCGGCGAAGGCGGCTCGGCTTCCGGGTTTGGTCACGACTCCCACGGCGGTGAGTCGGCCGGTGTCCGCCGTCACCGGGCGGAGGTAGCTGATCTTGATCTCGAGCGAGGTATACCCCTGCCCCTTCGGCAGCGTGGTCTGCACCGCGCAGCCGAGCACCGAATCGAGCAGAGTGCACACCAGCCCACCGTGCACCGTCCCGATCGGGTTGTAGTGCGATTCGTCGGGATCGCAGGTGAAGGTGACCCTGCCAACTTCGGCGCCGACCGGTTTCATCCGCATGAGGTTGACTATCGGTGGCGGCGGGATGCTTCCATCCACGAGTCCCTCGATGTATTCGAGCCCGGACATCGTCTTGGCCAGCGCGGCGCCGACCAGGGGATCCTCCCAGGTGACCGTTCTCGAACGATCGATTGGGGTGGACACGGTCTCCTGGCTCATCGATGATCCCTTCCTCGACCAGCCTATATTCGCACCGGGAATGCCAAACGCCGGTGTGCGTTGTGCCCTCTATGGACTCGCGCGCGAAGGACCCAACCCCGGACTGGCTCGCCCTGCAGAAGAGGGCGCACCGCGAATTCGGCACCCGGCTCGGAGCCGTCACCGACTGGGATGCCCCCACCCCCGACACGGACTGGAGTGTGCGGGACCTCGTGCGGCACGTGGTCGAAGAGCAGCAGTGGGTGCCGCACCTGCTCGCCGGAAGCACCGTCGCGGATGC
>JANMBI010000056.1:0-3497 GCA_031360325.1 Frigoribacterium sp.
CCCACGGGGTTTCGACCTCGCCCGCGCGCGAGGGAGCAAACGAGTGACGGGAACAGCGTCGGCCAAGACAAACGATCTCACTGGTGACCCGCCCTCGGCCGTTCTTCATCGGAAGCGGCGGCCGGGTACGGCCAAAGCCTGGATCGATGACCACTCATCCACACACACCAACGGCCCGCCGCTGCGGCCATCGTCCGCACCGACCACTGCGTCTGACCCTCCGGCGTGGAATACAAAGACCCGCGAGCGCGGGCAGATGCGCGCTCTTCAGCTCGGCACGTTCCTGCCGCCCCAGCAGGCCAAGATTTCGCCCGGCGAAGTGATCGCCGAGCTCCCGGACGCGCGCGACCCAGATCACCTCGCCCTCGCAGCGCACCGACCGCGACGACCTCGCCGCGCTGCTTCCGAATCTCGGAGCGCGCCCCGTCGGCTCGACAAGCGAGGCGGCGGTGCTTGGCTTTCTCACCGACCAACTCAAGTTCAAAGAGCGCTCCACGGTCGCCAGGATGCGCACGTCGTTCGGCGCATTTTTCACCTACGCCGTTCGCGAGAGGTACAGCGCGCTTCGCCCGCTGCGGGGTGTCAAGCTGCCGCCCGGTGCGAGCCAGAAGCCGGCTGATGAGTGGTTCACGGTCGAGAGCCTGGCAGCGACCCTGATGCCCCAGCGCAGGTTCTCCCCGAATTACGGCCCGATCACAGAATCGACCTCGCTCACCGGGCCGCGTTGGTCCGAGATTCGTGCGCTACGGTGTCCGACCTCCAGGATCCACCGTTCCCGGCGGTCTGGGTGCGACGCGCCCAGTCGGAAGGATGTGTCGAGAAGGAACCCAAGACACATCACGGCGGACGCGCCGTGCCGCTCACGGACGGGGGCGCGCGATCGCGCAGTGAGCGGGCGACTTCCCTCGCAGAGTGCTCAGGGTCTACGCACACGTCCGAGGCGAGCGACACACAATAGAGGCGTTGCGCCGCCTCAACGAACTCGCATCGGGACCCTCACAGGACCCTCAGACTATTCCTGAGAACGCAAACAGCACAGAGAAGAACTAAGAAGCGCAGGAAGAAAAACGCTTCTGATCAGGCATTTTGTGCTGAGCCGGTGGGATTTGAACTCACGGAGGGCTTATGCCCTCTCCACCTTAGCAGGGTGATGCACTAGGCCGAACTATGCGACAGCTCCATGTGCCGACAAGCCTAGCGAGTGCCGGAAAGCCCTTTGTTTACAGGGAAGTACGGCCCCCCTTCACGGAATCTCGCCACGCACGCGACACACTGGGGAATCGGTCGAAAATCGCCATTCTCCGGACACTCCGGACACTTTTCGGACACTCGGGCGAGTTCCCTGACAACCATTAACAACGCCCCGACTCACGAGTTCAACGGGCCGCAGAGGAAGTCTCAGCCGTCGAGCATGTCGTCGTAGCGACGCTTCCAATAACCAGGCTTCTGGCTCTCGTGCGCGTAGGCCAAGATCACTGGCTCGCCGCCGCGCAGAAAGTAGACGACTCGGTAGTGGAACCGCTTCATACCCTTGGTGCGGACGATCGGCTCCCGATCCCAGCCAGGGAACGGCGACCAGCCCTCCGGGTACATCTCGATCGCAGCGATCGCCTCGGCCACTGAGTCAAAGAGGGCATGACCGAGCCCAGGCTCCGCCTGCTCATACCGCTCGGCCGCAGCGAACAACTCGGCACCCGCGTCGGGGTGCTCCGGGTGTTCGTGAGTCACCGAGTGGACGCCGGGTACTTGGCGGCGAACTTGGCGCGTGTCGCCTCGAACGACCCCAGTTCGACCCTGCCCTGCAAGACGTCATCGAGCCGGGTGCCAATTTCACCGCGCCATGCGTCGTCGATATCGCCCTGCGGCGCATCGGCATTACCGCCGTCGAGGCTGAGCAGCCCGGCGTGAATGACCGCAGCTCGCTCTTCGGGAGCGAGCGCGAGCAGCGCCCGCTCGACCTCAGCGACTTCCGGTGCCATGCGTCAAGTGTACGGCGGCGGCCAGACATCGGGCGGGTTCGATGTGCAAGTTCGCGGCTACAGGCTCGGCCCGAAGTCGTGCTCCGGCCCGCTGCGGCGGCGGTCGGTCGATGGTGAGGAGAACCGGGCGAGCCTCGCGGCACGCGCCTCCGCCGCAGCCTTGACCTGATCGACGGCAATTCGCTCGGCCTCAGCCAGCTGCTGCACGCCGGTCGTTCCGGTCGGCACCCTGCGCCAGCGTCGGCGCACCATGTCCTCGGTGGCGTCGTGCTGCCGGACTAACGCGGGCACCGCCCGCTCCCACTTCTCGGCCTGCCGGTCGGCGTGTTCGATCCGCCGGGCGAGGCGGGCGCGCTCGGCGGTGACAAGCTTCACCGGCCCCTCCGCCGCGAGCCCCGCGACGGCTTCGCGCGCTGCTTGGGTTGCGGCGGTAAGTCCCCGGTCGGCGCGGTCGCGCTCGAGCGCGGCAATGAACTGATCCCGGGCGTCGTCGAGGTTGGCGGCGGCGACGTGGAGCCGGTTGGCGTTGCGCCCGCGGGTCATGCCGACGTACATCCCGGCGGCGTCGAGCGCATCGGAGAGCACCGTGTGCGACGCGTTCACGGTCGCACCTTGCACCCCGTAGGCGGTGGAGGCGTAGGACAGGTGCATTCATAACCGGAAGGGATCGAGGCCGGAAACCAGGTGAGAACTTGAGCGCGCGTGGGCAGGGATCTGGTCGTTGAGGTTTCTGCGTGATCGCGGTGGTCGCATGAATTGGTCGGAGGCTGGGCGTCCCGCATCGGGTCCCTCAGCGGGTGACGTTTGTCTTCAGCTCCTCGCCGTCGATGCTGGCACCTGCACAGTATCCCGACTCAAACCAGCTTCGTCGTCGTTGCGTTGTTTGAGTCGGTCGTCAGTGGCATCTTCTTCAGTCAGAGGGAGTGGCAGCACACCTGACTCTCGCGGCGAACTTCGCCGTTGACGGACCCGTCGCGGACATCGTTAGCGCGGTACGTCGTGCCGGTGCCCTGACTGAGCCACTGGTCGTTCAGTTCGCAGGTTCAGCACGGTTCGGACCGCATCGCGATATCCCGGTCCAGCTGGTGCAGCCGGCACGGGTGTCGGCCGTGCACCGCCGTCTGGCCGATCGACTCGAGCCGCTGCCCGGTTTCGTCGCCGAACAACCCGCCCACTGGCGGAACGGCCATCGCCCTCACCTCACACTCAGTTCGACAATCACCACCGAGGAGGGAGTCAGCCGAAGCGTGCGCTGCGTCGCAGTTGCCCAACTCCTCGAAGACACCGCAATGATCGTCGCAGGTTTTGATATCCCCGAGAACTGACTCGCTTCCAATTCCCACAGCATTACGGGATGACGGTTCCCGGTGATAGCCCAAAACACGAGGAAACGCCTTACGGTTCAGGGTCGCGAGCCTCGCACCTAAAATCAGCGCATGACCCATCACGGCGAATTCCCGATTGCTGAGTTCGGTTTTCCGGGGCCGCTTCGGGATCGACTCATCGCCGCAATCCTGG
>JANMBI010000077.1:0-4090 GCA_031360325.1 Frigoribacterium sp.
GGCACAGGCACACCCGCGTCCGACGCCCGACAAACGCGGCGCGGGCCACGCCGGATAGAATTGGCACCTCCGGCACTCCCTCGATCCAGGAGCTCTCTCGCCCGTGAAAATCCCCGCGATAATCCCCTCGCCACTCTCCGCGCCAATCCCAGCGGCGCCCCGGACGATTTCTGCAGCCGACACGGTTGCGAACGCGGCGGCGACCCCCGACCGGGAACAGCCGTATGCGGCTCTCGGCCTGAAGCCAGAGGAGTATGCGAGCATCCGCGACATCCTCGGGCGGCGACCCACCAGCGGCGAGCTCGCGATGTACTCGGTGATGTGGAGCGAGCATTGCTCCTACAAGTCATCCAAGATCTACCTTCGCCAGTTCGGGGAGAAGACCACACCGACGATGCGGGAGAACCTCATGGTCGGCATGGGCGAGAACGCGGGAGTGGTGGATGTCGGCCAGGGCTGGGCCGTGACCTTTAAGATCGAGAGCCACAACCATCCCTCCTACATCGAGCCGTTCCAGGGCGCGGCGACCGGCGTCGGGGGGATCGTGCGCGACATCATCTCGATGGGTGCCCGCCCGGTGGCGGTGATGGATGCCCTCCGCTTCGGACGCCTGGACGATCCCGACACCGCACGGGTGGTGCACGGCGTTGTCGCGGGCATCTCGTTCTACGGCAATTGCCTCGGGCTGCCGAACATCGGCGGCGAGACCTGGTTCGATCCGGTGTACCAGGCCAACCCGCTCGTCAACGCGCTTGCGGTCGGGGTGCTTCGCCATGAGGACCTGCACCTGGCCAACGCCCGCGGCGTGGGAAACAAGGTCGTGCTGTTCGGGGCGCGTACCGGCGGGGACGGCATCGGCGGAGCGTCCATTCTCGCCAGCGACAGTTTCAGCGAGGGCGGCCCGACCAAGCGCCCGGCCGTTCAGGTGGGCGACCCGTTCGCCGAGAAGGTCCTCATCGAGTGCTGTCTCGAGCTGTTCGCCGCGGATCTGGTGGAGGGCATCCAGGATCTCGGTGCGGCCGGGATCAGCTGTGCGACCTCCGAGCTCGCGTCGAACGGCGACGGCGGGATGTTCATCGAGTTGGAGCGCGTGCTGCTTCGGGATCCCACCCTCACGGCAGAGGAGATCCTCATGTCGGAGAGCCAAGAACGCATGATGGCGATCGTTACCCCCGAAAAGCTGGCGGGATTCCTCGAGGTCGTCGACAAGTGGGATGTCGAAACCAGCGTGCTCGGCGAGGTCACCGACACCGGGCGTCTCATCATCAACTGGCACGGCGAAGAGATTGTCAATGTGCTGCCACGCACCGTCGCGGTCGATGGCCCGGTGTATGAGCGACCGGTGGCCTACCCCGCCTGGATCGAGGCGCTGCAAGCCGATTCCGCGTCCTCCCTTCGCCGCGCCGGGTCTCCTCGTGAATTGCGGGAACAGGCTCTCGCGCTGCTCGGCAGCGGAAACCTGGCCTCGAAGGATTGGATCACCAACCAGTACGACCGCTACGTGATGGGAAACACCGCCCTGTCGTTCCCCGACGACGGCGGCATGGTACGCATCGACGAGGAGTCCGGGCTCGGCTTCGCCGTCGCCATCGACGCCAACGGGCGCTACGCCCAGCTCGACCCCTATCGTGGCGCACAGCTCGCCCTCGCCGAAGCCTTCCGCAATGTTTCCGTCACCGGTGCGACACCGGTGGCTGTGAGCGACTGCCTCAACTTCGGCAGTCCCGAGAACCCCGAGGTCATGTGGCAGTTCTCCCGGGCCGTCGAAGGCCTTGCGGACGGATGCCTCGAGCTGGAGATCCCCGTCACCGGCGGCAACGTGTCGTTCTACAACCAGACCGGCGACGTGCCGATCCACCCCACCCCGGTCGTGGCAGTGCTCGGCGTGATCGACGACGTGGCGGACCGCATCCCGAGCGGCTGGCAGGACGAGGGCAACAACATCTACCTGCTCGGCTTCACGCGGGACGAACTCGACGGGTCGGCGTGGGCGGGAGTCATCCACTCCCATCTCGGTGGGCGTCCGCCGGTCGTGGACTTCGCTGCGGAGCAGGCGCTCGCCGGACTGATCAAATCGGGATCGGAGCAGAACATCATCGCCTCTGCGCACGACCTCTCCGACGGCGGGCTCATCCAGGCGGTCTCCGAGTCGGTCCTGCGGTTCGGGGTCGGTGCCCGGCTCTGGATCACCGAACTCATGGAGCGCGACGCCGTCGACGCGACGGCGGCCCTGTTCAGCGAATCGGGGGCACGGGCGATCGTGTCGGTGCCGCGGGAGGACGACGTGCGATTCGTCGGCCTGTGCGAGGGACGCGGTGTGCCGGCTCTCCGAGTGGGAGTGACGGATGGCGCGGTGCTCGACGTGCAGGACCAATTCGCCCTCACCCTCGAGGAGCTTCGTGAAACCCACCGTGGCACTCTCGCCAAGCACTTCGGGCCGGTAGTCGCGTACTGAGGCGGCACTCGCGGCGGCACTCCCCTCCATCGGATCCGGTGGCCGACAACGCTGGGCCGACATCGCTGGTGGGGACATCCGCCGGTCCGCCGATCGTGAGCGTACGCTGGCCGTCGCGAAGTTCGCCGTCAGACGGTGAAGGTCTGCCCGACTAATCGCTCCGACGCCGTCCAGAGGGCGGCACCGAACGACGCCCCACTGCTGGATGCCGCGGGCTTCTGCCGCACGGGAGGGCCGCTGAAGTTGCCGCGAGGGCCCCAGTACTCGCCGCCGACGGCATCCGGGTCCGTCGCCGCCCGCACCGCAGACCAGGCCGCCCGGTCCTTGCCGCCCCCCGCGAAGACGAGGAGTCTGGCGAGAACACGGCCGCGAGCGCTGGGCTGGATGACCCCGGGCCGTCCGGGGCTGAGGCCGTCGATTCCGCTTCCCGGATGCGCCACCAGCGCGGTCACGGGGCTGCGGGCCGCCCGCAGCCGGCGGTCGAGCTCGAACCCGAAGGACTGGGTGGCGTGCTTCGATCTACCGTAGGCCGCGAACGGGGAGAACCGCTTCTCACTCTGCAGGTCATCCAGGCGGGGCTTCGTCAGGCGCGTCGCCCCGCTGCCCATGGTGACGATTCGGCTGCCGGGAGTGGCTCGGAGGGTGGGATACAGAAGAGCCGTGAGCAGGAAGTGCCCGAGATGGTTGGTGCCGAACATCACCTCGTTTCCGTCAACGGTGGTTTCGCGGTGCCTGCTCGGCATGATCGAGCCGGCGTTCTCGATGATCGCGTCGATCCGCCCGCCCTCGAGGGTCGCCGCCGCACCGCGCACGGACGCGTACGACGACAGATCCAGCGTGACGTGCTCGAGCCGGGCGGCGGGGGTTCGGGCGTGGATGGCGGCGATCGCGGCATCCGCCTTGGCAGCGCTTCGGCAGGCGATTATCACCTGGCTTCCGGCGGCAGCCAACTGCTCACTGATGAAGTAGCCGATGCCGGCGTTGCCTCCGGTGACGACGAAGGTCCTGCCGGCCAGGGAGGGGATGGCGCGCGGATCCCAGGTCATGCGGAGTGCGTCACGATCGACCCGGTACCCGCGAGCTGTTCGTGTTGGTGGATGACCTCAGCGATGATGAAGTTCAAGAATTTCTCTCCGAAGGCGGGGTCGAGGTGGGACTCGGCGGCGAGCGCCTTGAGCTTGGTGATCTGCTCGAGTTCGCGGGCCGGGTCGGCTGCGGGAAGGCCGCTCGATGCCTTCAGCCGCCCCACCTGCTGGGTGAATTTGAAGCGCTCGGCGAGGAGGTGCACGAGGGCGGCGTCGACGTTGTCGATACTCTGACGAAGGCTCAACAACTGGGCGGCGGGATCGAGAGAGTCGGACATGTATCGAGGGTACCCGTGGTCGCGCGCCACGAGAGATCGTTCCGGGGACCGTTCCGAGGAGGCGGTACGGGGAGGCGGTACGGCCGACGTGAGGTGACGGTGCCCCGCGGATGTTGCGCAGGGCGGAGATCCGCGCAACACGCCGCGCCGCCGACGGCTCAGACCGCGAGTCATCCGTCGGATCCGCGGGCGGACGCGGGCAGGCGCGGGCACGCGCAGGCGGGCAGGTCAGGCGCGGGCGGGCGGGGGCAGGCGCGGGCAGGCGCGGGCAG
>JANMBI010000088.1:0-6272 GCA_031360325.1 Frigoribacterium sp.
CAGGAGGGCGGCATCGGAGCCGGGCCAGACGGCTCCAGCACCCTCGGCTCCCCAGAACACGCCGAACCCGGTGAGCATGATTCCCACCACGAACTTGAGGGTGTTCTCGGGCACACGGGAGAGCGGTCCGCGCACGATTACCCCGACGATCACTACCACAACGACTGCGGCGGTAGCGGCGAGAGAGGCGAGCGGGAGATTGTGCTGGTTGGTGCCAAAGGTCAGAACGATGAAGACGACCTCCAGCCCCTCGAGCACCACCCCCTTGAACGACAGCGTGAAGGCGTACCAGTCCGCGACCCAGCCGCGTTTGGTGCGCTCGGCCAGCCGGGCGGCCTCGACCTCCTTCGCGAAGATCAGGTTCTCGTCGTGCAGGGACTTGTAGCCACTTGCCCGGAGTACCGCTTTGCGGATCCACTGCAGCCCGAAGACGAGGAGGAGACCGCCGACCACCAGCCGAAGGATGCCGATCGGCAGCAAGGCGATCGCGGGACCGGCGATGGCGACGGACACGGTGAGTACCGCCAGGCCGGCGGCGACGCCGATCAATGCCGACCGCCAATGGCGCGTGGTACCGGCGGCGAGGACGATGGTGGTCGCTTCGACCGCCTCGACGATACACGCCAAGAAGATCGCGAAAAAAAGGGCCAAGTCGTTCATTGGTGAATCTCCTGAGTGCAGTTTTATGTTTGTTGGAAAGTATAACGGTGGTTAGTTTTTGCCGTCGATCGGGGCCGCCTCCGGGAAGGCCATGCAGGCTTCGGAATCGATGCGTACCAGACAGGGCTGCCCGCGAGTCCAGGAAACCTCGTCGAAAACCGCGGTGAGGATGCCGTGCCCGCAGTCGACGACATGGTCGTAGCCGCGACCGCGATACGCGACATCCACGATCCGGGCGGCGATTGCCGGATTTCTGCCGGTCGAAGCGCTGACGATCGAATGGCCGCGGGTGGGCTCGAGGTGGGTCGCGGTGGGGCGGATCATCAACTCGACGGCGGCTCCTTCGGTGACCCCGGCGCTCGCCGGCACCCGGAATTCATCGTCGCCGATGCGCACCGTCGCCCGCCCGCCCGCCGCCGAGGTCGCGATCCCGGTGAAGGAGCCCGCAAGTCCGGTGAATCTGGCGACGAACGGGGTGGCGGGGCGACGGTAGATCGACTCCGGCGTGCCGCGCTGCTCGATCACGCCTGCGCGCAGGATGGCGACCTCGTCGGCGAGGGCGAAGGCCTCCCCCTGGTCGTGCGTGATGTACAGCGCCGTCGCGCCCGATTCCCGCGTCAGCGTCGAGATCTCCAGCCGAAGGTGCTCCCGCAGGTCCGCATCGAGATTGGAGAGCGGCTCATCGAAGAGGATCAGAGCGGGGGAGCCCACGATGGCCCGTGCCAGGGCGACCCGTTGCTGCTGGCCTCCCGACAATTCGTGCGGATAGCTTGAACCCTTCGCGGCGAGACCCACCCTGGCGAGGGTCTCGGTCACGCGCTTCGCGGCCTCCCGCGATCCGGTTCGTCCGCGCCGGAGCGCGTAGCCAACGTTCTGGTGCACGGACATGTGCGGCCACAGTGCGTAGTCCTGAAACACCATCGCCAGACCGCGCCGCTCCGGAGGGAGGTGGATGCCCCGATCATCGACAACTGTGGGTCCGAGGCTGATGCTGCCGGCATCCAGCCGCTCGATACCGGCGATCGCGCGCAACAGGGTGGTCTTCCCCGAACCAGACGGGCCGAGGAGCACGGTGAAGGTGCCGGCTTTCACCTCGAGGTCCACCCCCTTGAGTGCTTCGACGGTGCCGTAACTCTTTCTGGCAGAACGGACGTGGATGCTCTGCCCGTGCTCGTGGACTCCGACGCGATGCAAGTCCGGTCGTATCGAGCTGATTGCACTCATTGCGTACCTCCCAAGTGACGCCACCCCGGCGGGGTGAGAATTCGGAACAACAGGTAGCCGAGGCCGACGACCGCGAGGGCCGAGAGGATGGCGAGGATCTCCATGGCGGTGCCGCCGCCGAAGTCGTATTTGCTGAGCGCCGCGGTGATCCCGACGGAAATTGGCTGCGAGCCGGGCGGGGCGAGCAGCTGAGACACCGGCAATTCGAGCAGCGTCGCAGTGTAGGTCAGGAGCCAGGCGCTGATCACCGGTCTGGCGATCACCGGGAGCACGATGGATAGCCAGGACCGCACCGCACCCTGCCCGTGCACGCGAGAGGCGTGCATCATCGACTCCTGGATCTGGCTCATGCTCCCCACCAGCACCCGGGAGGTCGACGGGAGGGCCGTGGCCAGGTACGCCAGAAAGAGGAGGGCGGTTGTGCCGTACAGGTGGATGCCGAGTGCCTGGGTGATGGGCAGGTTGTAGGCGAAGATATACCCGGCGGCGAACACGATGCCGGGGAGTGCGACGGCGGCGAGCAACACGAGATCGAGCAGCCGGCCGCCGGCGGTCGTTCCTCTGCTCGCCAAGACTCTCGCGCACACCACGGCGAGAATGACCGTGACCGTTGCCGTGATCGCCGCGAGTTCGGCCGAATAGGCGAGGGGATCGCTCAGGCTCGGGCTCCCGATCACGCGGGAGTAGTTGGCCAGTGACCACTCGTGCGTGCCGAGAGTCCCGAGCCCCGAGATGAGCGACGCCGAAACTGCGCCGAAAGCGGGCACGCCGAGGGCGGCGACCACAAAGCCGATCAGAGCGACGGACACGGTGGTCTTGGCCGGCCGGCTCAGCCGTCGGCGTACAGCGGGGCGGCTCCGACCGCCGAGAACCCGGTAGCTGCGGCCGCGGAGCGCCCGCCCTTGGGCGACCAGGGCGAGCACCACCAGGATGAGAAGGATCCAACTGACCGCTGCCGCCACCGGGAATTGCACGGGATAGGCCTGCACCGCGT
The DNA here is from genome assembly GCA_031360325.1 of Frigoribacterium sp. Taxonomy (GTDB): domain Bacteria; phylum Actinomycetota; class Actinomycetes; order Actinomycetales; family Microbacteriaceae; genus Lacisediminihabitans. The sequence continues at coordinate 2,879 of JANMBI010000088.1, forward strand.
TGTAGAGGGTGAACGTGGCCACCGTGAAATGGGCGTCATTGGCGAGGGTCGAAGCCACCCCGAAGTCGCTCACCGACTCCGCAAACACGATGGCGAGGGCGGCCCAGATGGCCGGGCCGAGGAGGGTGATGACGACAGTGATCGACGCGAACGGACCACCACCGTGCACACGCACTGCGTCTTCGAACTCGTGGCCGAGCCCCCGTAGGGCATTCGAGATCGCCAGATAGGCGAAGGGCACGCCCTTCACGGTCAACACGACGACAATGCCGACCGGGCCATAGAACACGTCCCGGGCACCGCTCGGGTCGAATCCGAGGGTCTGCAGAACCCCGTTCGGTTCGAGCAGTCGCTCCCAGCCGAGCGCCACGAGATAGGAGGGCGTGAGGAGGAGGGCGAAGATGACTCCGGTCCAGATTCGGCGCCCGGGGGCATCCGTCCGTTGGACGATCCATGCCAGCCCGAATGCGATCGCCGCGGAAAGCACGGCGGTGGTCACCCCGATGACGAGCGAGTTGACGAAGCCAAGCAGGAGGTGACCGTTGAGCGCGGTCGCGAACGCCGACAGCGTGAACCACTCGGTGCCCTGACCGAGCAGCGCCGGCGAGAAGGCGACGCAGAGAAACAGCGCGATCGGCAGGATGATGATGGCACCGATGAGAACCCAGAACGCGGCGAGCGGGGTGAAGCGCGCCCGGACCCGCCGCGACTGCGAGCGGGTGATTTCATCGGGTGAGGGTCCTTCCGCGCCCACCGGCCAGGCCCCCGCCCCGACGTGTGTGCCGTCGAGGCGGGAGCGCCCGGTATCCCGGTCGAAGGTCACCAATTGGTGCGACATGAGACTCCGTAACCGGCTACTTGACGTTCGTGTCGAACCAGGTGACGATCTCCGGCTGCTTCGCTCCCCAGAACACCGGATCGATCGTCTGGTAGTCGGTCGGGAACGCAGGCAGTGCCTTGAGCGACGGGGCCGAGTTGACCACGGGCCAGAACAGGGAGTCCCCGGTCGGATCTCCCGTCAGCATGACCGCCTGGCCCTCGGGGGAGAGCACGTAGTCGACGAACTTCTTGGCTTCGGCCTGTTGCACGGCACTGATCTTCTTGTCGATGCCGATGATGCTCGGTAGGAGCGTCGATTTCGGCAGGTAGACCACCTTCGGTTGGAAGTCCGCGGTCGCCTTGGCCTTCACGACCTCCCCGGTCGCGGCAGAACTCTGGATGAGGCCGTACTGGATCTGCCCCGTCTCGAGAGCGTGGAGGGTGTCCCCGTTCGTCGGGAAGACCTTAACGCCATTCGCCTTGAGTTTCGCGAAATAGGTCTCGCCGGCCTTTATCCCGCCGGAGGTGCCACCCAGCTGATTCATGACACCGGCGATGAACGGGTAGGTGGGGCCGGATTGCGAGGGATCGTTCATCCCCACTTTGCCGGTGTAGGCGGCGCCGAGCAGATCCTGGTAGGTCTTGGGCACATCGGTGGCCCTCGCGGCGTTGTAGATGAGGGCAGCCATGACCGTGGTGCCGGTCGGGTTGTAGCTGTGGTCGGCCGGCAGGATCGACTTTCCGGCGGCGTTCCAGGATGCGTTCGCTTGGTACGGGAGCAGCTGTCCTTGGCTGTCGAGTGCCGCAAATGCGGTTGCCCCGTCAACCCAGAGCATGGACCACTGGGGATTGTTCCGCTCGGCGGCCACCTTGGTGAGGAGCGGCCCGGTGCTGTCGTCGACGACCGTGACCGGTATCCCGGTCTTCGCGGTGAACGCTTTCGGGACTACCGCGTCGAATCCCTCTGCGGCGTAGAGAACCAGCGGCTCGACGGCGGATTTCGCCGAAGTTCCCGCGGCGGCGATGGACGAGCAACCGGCGAGAGCCACCACCGATGCTGCGACCAGTCCGAACGCGGCCAATCGTGCTGTGACATTCATCTTGAGATCTCCTTGGGGTTTTGTTCTGTCGGAATGCTAACCATCGTTAGAAACTGTAGAAAACGAGATTGGACCAGTCGTGGCCGGGAGGTGTCGAGTGGGTGAACGACCCATTCACATCCTCGACGGGTGGCACTGCTACCATCACCCGGCGTCACGGGATCGACGACGGAAGGGTGAGCGGTGTGTGGTCGGTCGAGCTGGAGGGCGAACGCGCGGCCGAGCCGGAGTTCCGGCACCGGATGCGCTGCGAACACACCTGTTTCACGACCCGTGATGTCGACAACGGGGCAAGTCGCGGGCTCGGTCGTCATCTGGAGCGACTCGTTTCCGGTTCCCTCACGCTCTGGGGACCGCTCTCGATCCCGGGCGAGCGGGTCGGGCCATGCGCTCGTTCGTGACCCGCAATCCCGCAATCTCGAGGCTTCGCGTCGAGGTATTTCGCTGCGGATCGGATCCCCGCGAGCGGATCCTCGTCGCCGAACTCGAGCCGCTGTTCCCCGTCGCCGATGGGGTGCGACTTCGCTCGGCCCCGCACGGCCACGAACCGTTCCTCACGATCCCGTCGCCGGCGAATCCCCTCGTTCATCGTCGGCGAGCCGGAGCCGCGGGGTTCGACGACGCGCTGGTGCACGTCGAGGATGGCTCGCTCGGTGGTAGCCCTGCCGGGCCGGTCTTCCCCTGTTCGGTTCCTGCTTCGTCGTGACGTCGAGCGGCCCGATCGCCGTGTCGAGCATCGAGGCGGTTCCGTTCGCGGCACCGTCGCCCCTCCTCGCCCGGGTCGCCGCCCAGTTCGCGGCGATCGCCGTGGAGCTTTCCCGAGCGCGACGGAGTTCTCCCCGCACGGTGAGGAGGATGCCGGGGGCGGATTCCCGGGAAGGATCGGCACCGAGCGTGACGTTGGCCTCTTCGGCCGCGCGCTTGGGACCGAAACGCCATTGGTGCCGATCTTCGACCTGGTCGGTTCGACCCGGTCGGTTCGACCTGGTCGGTTCGGCCCGGCCTTTCTATTCGCCGAGGAAGTGGAGACCGAATTCCCGAGTCCGGCTGGAGCGAGTCACCCCGTTCGGAGTGGGCGGTCGCGGGCGGGGTCACGAGGCCGATTTCGCAGTTTGTGCAGACCGAACTTCTGCACACGGTCCTCAACGAATCCTCCCGGCAATCCGGGCCGAGGGAATCGTAGGCATCGGTGGCGGCATCGAGTTCGGCCACCGCGAGGTTAACGACGATCGCGTCGATGGTCATCGGGGCAGCCGTTTCTGCGGAGGGATTCACCGGGGAGAATGGCAAGAACCCTGCCGTGAGTCGCGGCCCGCCGCCCGCCGAGGGCCGGCGATGCCGAGAGTAGGATTCAGCGTGACTCGTCGAGTCCGCCATGGAGTACGAAGAGGACGTCATGCTCTCCACGCCTGAGGGTCGCCCCTCGATCACGCGCAAGGACGTCGCCATCCATGCGGGGGTCAGCACCGCGGTCG
>JANMBI010000140.1:0-27169 GCA_031360325.1 Frigoribacterium sp.
ATCGGGGGTGGTCGTCTTGACGATGTTCAGGATGACCTCGGCACCCATCCACGTCAGGTGACGAGTCACCTCGGGGAACCATGCGTCATAGCAGATCGAGAGTCCAAACCGGCCGACTCCGTCCAGGTCGAAGACGACGAAACGGTCACCCGGAACATAGGGTTCGTAGGGGCGCCAGGGGAAGACCTTGCGATAGCTCGCCGCCAAGTCGCCCCGGGGCGAGAACACCACGGCGGTGTTGAACAGTTCCCCGGCCGGCCCGCGCTCGCACACGCTGCCCGGAAGAAGCCAGATCCCGGCGTCGCGGGCAATCTCGCCGAGTCGGCTGAGGAGGGGGTCGTCCAATGCCACGGCCGACGACTGTAAGAGGTCGTTCCGCTGCTCGGGATACGCACCCTCAGTTCCGAAGAGATGCAGCTCCGGGTACACAACGAATTCGATGTCCGGATGGTCGCTCACGATTTGGTGCAGGTGTTCGACGAAGGCGTCGAGGGGAGCTCCGATCGGCAGGGGTGACGCCTGAACGGCAGCGAGAGTTATGGTTCGCGCCATGATCCCTTCTTCTTCCGCGGTAGCGGTTGCCGGTGTCGCCGGAAACGAAGACCCTCGATTCGTCGAGTGCGGGTGTCTTTACCCATTCTGATGATTGAGGTCTTCGTTCCGGCAACGTGGTTTGCCTAGGAGGAGACAATTACACCGGGGAGGTCTTCGGCTTCAGGTACGGAATTCTCGATTTCTGCGGCCTGACGAGCGGCGAGGCTGGTTTCGGACGCGACATCGAGGTTGCGGGTGAACAGCCAGTAGAGTCCTGCACCGATGGGGAGTCCGATGAACAACGAGATGTCCACTCCGCCCATGGCTTTCGATGCAAAACCTGTGTAGAAGGCGCCGAGGTCGAAGAAGGGCGTCATGCAGACAAAGGCGATGAGATAGGCGGTGATTCCCGCCCAGCCCCAACGGCGGTAGATCCCGTTCGGCTTGAAAATTTCGGCTATGGCGTAGTGGCCCTTGCGCACGATGAAGTAGTCGGTCAGGTTGATTGCCGTCCACGGGATGAAGAAGTAGAGGACGAGGAACAAGAAGTTCGCGAAGACCGTGGCAAAGTTGGTTGACGCGTAGAGCGAGAAGATTCCTGAGATCGCGGCGGTGATGGCGACCGTGATCACGCGCATTTTCAATGTCGGCCGCACCTTCTTTATGCTGTCGATCGAGGAGATCAGGGTAAGCGACCCACCGTACATATTGAGGATGGTAACCGCGATCAAGCCGAACGCGAAGACCAGCAGTGCGATCGTTCCAAACCCGGGGAACAGGCTGTTCGCCACAGACCGGATCCCGTCGACCGGTGCCGACGCGTCGAAGCCTTTCACCGCAGCCGCGAGAAACGCGCCAAGCACGATCATCCAGGCGCCACCCACAGCGCTGCCCCAGAAAGTCCACCTGAACGTGGTGCTCGTCGAGGTGTCGGCGGGAAGGTAGCGGGAGTAATCCGAAACGTAGATCGCCCAGGAGATCTGGTACCCAGCCACGACACCGAGCTGAGAGAAAAACGCGAGCCCATTGAAGTGGACGAGGGAGAAGGCTCCAGCCGGCAGGTGAAGGTTTACCATCGCCGAGATAGTGAGCAAGGCCAGCACCACGACCGTCAGATAGGTGAGGTAGCGCTCCATCTTGTGGATGAGGTCATAGCCGAACAGGGCGACCGCCGCCGCGACGATAGTGACCGCCCAAAACCAGAAGGGTCCACTACTCGCAGGCGCATTGACGGCACCGACGATAGCGTTGCCGGCCAAGACGGTGTTGAAGATGTTGAACCCCGCATACTGCAGAAAGGCAAACAGCCACACAAGGAGTGCACCGATGTAGCCGAACTGAGGGCGCGACTGGATCATTTGAGGCAGCCCAAGCTTCGGACCCTGCGAGGAGTGAGCGGCCATGAAGATGGTGCCAATAACCAGCCCGACAAGGATGGCGACCACCGACCAAATGAAGTTGCCCCCATTTATGAAGCTCACAACGCCGACGGCAAGCGTCGCGATCTGGGCATTGGCCATGAACCAGAGCGGCCCAATATGCCATGCCTTGCCGTGCCTCTCGCTCTTGGGCACATAGTCGATGGAACGCACCTCGATACCCATGTTCTGGGCCTCGGCCTTAACTTCACTCATCAATTTCTCCTTCGAATTTCCGATAAAAACCGTCGTTGCTCATCATTGAGATACGGGGACGTCGCCAACTGCCGCTCTCGAAGCTCCCGGTAGCGCCGGCGATCCGCGCGGCTAGCTGCCACATTGGCACCTGCGCCAGCACATTCTGTCACTCTGTTGATTCTGGATGACGGCGGCGGCGTTGGGTGACGTATTGGGGGCGGTGCGTTGTATTTCGTACATCAGCGAGAGTCGCTGTTGGCCTCAAATTCAAGGGCGCGGCGCACAAACCACAGTTGCGCACGATCGGCGAAGCTATCGGGCAAGAGCTGAGGGGTGTTTGTCACCGTCTCGACGCGCAATTTGAGGCTGTGCCCGTTGAGTCCGAGTTCCTGCGCGGCGCTGTCGCCGACCCCATTGTGCGTGAGCCAGCCAGAGGTGTTGGCGAGAAGTTCGCGCCCGTGCGCGTCGGCGAGAAGAGTTGAGAGCCGCGCTGTCGCGAGGGTCTTCATGTTCTGCCCGACTGCGAGCTTGAGAGAGGAGCTGTCACGTGCTTCCGAGAACGCGGTTGCTGCCTCATTGGTGTCGATTGGGTGCCAGGGCGCGTGTTCGCCTGGGCGAGACCGACGGTGAGCCGGTCGAGCCAAGTGGGGTTGGGTGCGCCGGCAGATGCCACGTGTTCCGCGAGGAATCACCTCGGTGTCGGCCATTCGGCGTCTGTGGCAAGCAGCACGAGACTCCCGGCGTGCACTGCGAGGAACAGCCGCGATCTGGCGGTGGATGCGCCTGGCGCTCCACCGCTTCGATTAGCCGCTTCGACTGGCTTTCGGGACGGCGGAAGACAAAACGGAGTTCGTCCCTTGGGAGCTCGGAGAGTGCGCGAAGCACGATCTCGCTCTGGGCGACGAGAAGGAGGGAAAACAGCTCTTCGTGCAGTGGCATCAGTTTTCCGCACCTGTTCCGGCTCGCTTCGAACGAGATCTCGGCGGGCGCAACTGCGCTGGCAATGACGGTCCGCGTGGCGAGGTCATGGTACGTCATCTCTGCAATGCCGGCACGCCTCGAGTCGCCCCCGCGGCCGAGCGTTTATAGCGTCGCGCACTGTCCGTCTTCGCGACCTCCATGCCTTCACGAGTTCTGGCCGTGATGGGATCGGGCTCGTACTCGGCGACCATGGCGAGCACGTTGATGAGGAGTCGCCCGACCGGGTCGTTGGGGCCGTGGACGGATCCGCCGATGCTGGGTTTCACGTCCTTGGCGGTGAGTTCGTCGATGATGTCTTTGGCGTCGCGAAGGGAGTGAGCGAGCCGGTCGGGTGTGGCGACGAGCAGCGTGTCACCCCCGCGCCAGGCGCCGGGATTCTCGCGCAACCCCGGTCGTGCACGGATGGTCCCGGTCAGACCGTGATCGGTGTAGGTCAGAGCTGGTCTGACTCCGAATAGCATCGAAAGCCGTCCAACGTCCGGGTGGTCTGTTCCGTGCCCGCCACGTTCGCGCCCATCGCGAATCACGCGGCGGCAGATATCGATTGCGGCCTGGCCGGCGCGTTTCATCAAACCTTCACATGCCCGGAGGCCGAAGCTTCATGCGCCGTCCGCAAGCTGGTGTGTAGACATCAATCAGATGGCTGATCGTGAAAGGGGCTGGGAAAGATGAATGTCAATCGGAAGAGCATGACCTTTGGACTGGTGGGACTCGGAGTTGTCGGTTCACTCGTCACCGGCGGCGTTGTCGCCGCGCAGGCGGCTACCGGCGGTGCGAAGATTCCGCAGCCAGTGTCGACGACCTCGTCAACTGTTGGCGCGCGCCAGTTCGGCCACATGGCCGGCCTGTCGTTCGGCCAGAATTCGCCCATGACCGCGGCCGCGAGTTACCTCGGCCTGAGCCGGACCGAGTTGCGGGATCGGTTGCAGTCAGGCAAGTCGCTCGCGGACGTCGCCCAGACCAAGAGCAAATCGGTTTCCGGGCTTGAGGACGCGATGATCGCGGCGCTCAAGACCAACCTCGACACCGACAGCACCCTGACATCTGATCAAAGGGTGGCAGCGCTGGAGCAGGTGAAGAGCCGCGTCGACACGGCGGTGAACGCGACTCGCACGCCGGGTCAGGGAATGGGGATGGTCGTGGGAATGGGCTCGGGAATGGCAACGACTACGCGTTGAAGGAATACATCATGCGAAAGAAAGCATTCATTGCCACAGTGATCACCGGCGGGATCGTGGCAGTCGTTGGTCTGACCGGGTTGTCTGTCGGCGCAGTCGATGCTCTCAACGCCGGGCAACACCCGTCATGGTTCGCCTCTGGATCCTCATGCCAGACGCCGCGGCTGCCCGGAACCGTCGTGAATGTGACCTTGTCGAATGTGGGAGGTTCCATGTTGGGCGCCGGCTCCGGCATGATGTCCGGTGGCGGCTATGGGAGGATGCCCCGTGGAGCGATGCGTCTGAGCGTTGATCACGCGCTCATTCGTCACGGGACTGTGTCCTTTCTCGCGACCAACGATGGCAGCATCAGCCACGAGCTGGTCGTTCTCCCCTTGTCCGATTCGCAGACCGTGGGCACCCGGCCCGTTTCTGGTGACGGCAGAGTTGACGAGGCGGGCAGTCTCGGCGAGGCGTGCTCTACCTGCGGCGCCGGCGCCGGCGCCGGAATCGCCCCCGGGGCACCCAGCTGGGTCACGCTGAAGCTGGCGCCGGGACGATACGAAGTCGTCTGTAACCTCCCCGGCCACTATTCGGCCGGAATGTACAGCGGGCTGACCGTGTCCTGAAAATGCGGCCCGATGCCCGGGCACAATCACCATCAACGACGAACACAACCGAAGGAGCAGAAGAAATGATGTGGGGAAATGGATACAACATGGCGTGGGGGTGGCCGGTCGGGCTACTCCTGCTCGTCGCCATCATCTTGTTGGTCATCTGGGCCGTGCGAGCTTTTGCTGGCGGAACGGATCGCGGAGGTCAACACGGAGACGCCGCGGTCGCCTCAGGACGAGGCGAGCGGAGTCAAGCACGCCAGATCCTTGATGATCGCTTCGCGAAGGGCCAATTGAATGAAACGGAATACCGGGAGCGGTTGAAAGTACTCGAAGATAAGGCCGGATGAAAGTTCTCCCTCAACGAGTTCCTTGGTCCGGCACTGCATCAGTGTCGCCCGGCGGTCCGGGTGCCGCCGGGCTGTCGTTGCGGCCATAATCAGGGGAAGGGGATGAGACATGCAGAAGGTCCTGGTCGTTGACGACGAGCCGCAGATCCGGACAGTGCTGCGCGGCTACCTGGAGGCGGAGGGTTACGACGTAGCGGAAGCCGCGGACGGCACTGAGGCGCTTGCGGCACTCCGCGAAGATCCTCCGGCCCTCGTGCTCCTGGACGTGATGCTTCCGGGCATGGACGGACTCGAAGTCCTCCGGAAGTTGCGCAGCTTCAGCGACGCGTACGTGATCCTCGTCACAGCGAGGTCGGAGGAGGTCGACAAACTCGTGGGGCTCGGTGTGGGTGCCGACGACTATGTGACCAAGCCGTTCAGCCCGCGCGAAGTCACGGCCCGAGTGAAGGCAATGCTGCGCCGTGACAATCGGGGCGACCGGACCGACACAGACCCCCTGCTTCGTTTCGACGGCTTGTCAGTCAACCCGACCCACCGTGAAGTCGAGGCGAATGGAACATCAGTGGTGCTGTCGAGCTTGGAGTTTGACCTTCTCTGCGCACTCGCCGGCGAGCCCGGGCGGGTGTTTTCACGGGCACAACTGCTGGAGAAAGTCTGGGGCTACGATTTCTATGGCGACGAGCGCGTCGTCGATGTCCACATCCGCAGTTTGCGTGCGCGACTCGGTGACGACGCCGGCGATCCACACCTGATCGCCACCGTGCGCGGAGTGGGCTACAAATTCGTGGGCCGGCCCAGATGAAGATGCGCCTATCGCTGCGGCTGTTCCTCTCCTATGCCACTGTTGCCGTGGTCGGCGGCGGCGTCGCCTATCTGACGATCTGGCTGCTCGCCCCACGCCTGTTCGACGAACAGTTGGGGACGATGATGAACAGTGCGGGAAGCGGCATGACCATGGGGAACATGGACGCGACAAGCGTGCGCGCGGCATTCCTCTCTGCGCTCACTACCTCGCTCATCGTCGGGGTGCTGGCCAGTGTCGTCGTCGCCGGTTTCGTCGCGGCGGCAGTCACTGGCCGTCTGCTTCGCCCCCTCAATGCGGTGCGGGCAGCAACGAAGCTGATCGCTGCGGGAAAGTACGGAGGTAGGGTTCCCGTCCCGTCGGAGCCGGAGCTGGCAGCGCTTGCCACCGACGTCAACACACTCGCCCAGGCTTTGGCCGACACGGAGTCCCGGCGAACACGGCTGCTCGGGGAGGTTGCGCATGAGATGCGAACGCCGCTGACCGTGCTGGACGGCTATGTCGAGGGCTTGATTGATGGCGTCTTCCCAGCCAACCCCGACACCTTTGCCTCCCTCAGTGAGGAACTGCGCCGCCTGCACCGGCTCTCCGACGACCTCTCCAGCCTGTCGCGCGCTCAAGAGCAGCGACTTGACCTGCATCCAGCCAATGCGGACCTGGCTGACCTTGCTCGCCGCGCGGCTGCGCGCCTCTCACCTCAATTCGAAGATTCGGACGTCACGCTCAATATTGACGCCGACACGGCGCTCCCCGTGCATGTGGATCCTGACCGGATTACCCAGGTTCTGACCAACCTGCTCGGGAACGCCCTGCACGCCACGCCCGCCGGTGGGACCGTTACGATCACCACGCGTGGCGCCGGTGGCCGTGCGGAAGTCGTGGTGAGCGACACCGGAGTGGGTCTTGGCGAGGAAGACATAGAGCGAGTCTTCGAGCGGTTCTATCGCGTCCCAAGCCAGTCTCGCCGGTCTGCAGGATCGGGCATCGGCTTGACGATCGCCCGAGAAATTGCACGCGCGAACGGCGGGGACGTGACCGCCTCGTCGGCGGGACGTGCACATGGAGCCAGCTTCGAGGTGGACCTGCCCTTGCGTCCAAGTGACCGTTCAGGCTGAGCGGACGACGACCGCGCAGCCGCTGGAGGTTTTCATGGCGGGGAGGGGGTCCGGGTTTGGTCACGACGAAGTCGCGCCAGATTCTGCCGGTTTCGGCACGGGCCCCCACCCAGGGGCGCTTCCGACTGCCCGACGGCACGACGTCCCCCTGACGGCACGCTTCGCACGTCAATAAGCCATGTTCGCGCATCGCCTCGAGGACCTGACCGACAGATGGAACACCCGCGAATCCAGGCTTTCGGGTGTTTGATGCGTACGATCGCGACGGAATTCACTTTTCGGGTTGGCCGGCCATCGAGGCTGCAGGATCGGTGCGCCCATGAAAGATGCATCCACATTCCCTCGACCACGAAGACCAGCCCGGCCATCGTCCTGGCGAGCCAGAGCACACCACCAGGACGAACAACGTCCACCATCACGTCGAACGCCCCGACCAGCGCAACGAAAACGACCACGAGAGAAACGATTGTCCCCTTCACCTTCCGCAATTGCGCAGAGACGGGCGGAGCGCGTTACCTGCGAGCAACGAAGTCGATCAGGCTGAGCAGGAGGAGGACTCTCGGAATACTGGGGCCCACAATGTCTTGGGGCACCACCGCCAAGACCATGGCATCAGCGCCAGCGGCTGTACCCGTGGCAGGGTGGCACCTCGACGATCATTGCAAAGCTGCCACCCGGCAGCCAGCCTCGCCGGGGAACGCCCCGGGCAGCGTCAGCCAGGTCACTGCCCCAGGCGCTCAATGGACCGGGCAGAGGTCTCCGCGCATCCGCACTCCCTCCGGTAGTTTGATCCTAGGAGCGAAGGGAGCGCGCATGTCGCCCGAGCCCGCGCTGCGGATCCTGCCGGCCAACCAGGCGAGTTGGGAGGATCTGCAGGCGATTCTCACCGGCACGGCCGGCCGCTGCCAGTGCACGCGGGAACGTCTCGGGGACGGCGATTTCTGGCCGATGTCGGCATCGGAGCGCGCGTCGCTGTTCCGCGCCGAGACGCGCTGCGGCGACCCGCGCGCCCGGGAGACCATCGGCATCGTGGCCTACCTCGGCGCCGAACCGGTGGGCTGGTGTGCGGTGGATCGCCGTTCCGTGTACGGCCGACTGCGCGGCTCGCCGGTTCCGTGGACGGGGAGGAAGGAGAACAAGGATGACGACAGCGTCTGGGCTATTCCCTGCATGGTCGTGCGCCGCGGTTTTCGCGGTCGCGGATACACCGCACAGCTGGTGCAGGGCGCCGTCGAGCATGCCCGCGGGAGAGGTGCGCGGGCGATTGAGGGCTACCCGATGTTGACCCGGGGGCGCGAGGTCGCCTGGGACGAATTCCGGGTCGGTCCGGTGAGCGCCTTCGCTGCGGCCGGCTTCGCCGAGGTGTCGCACCCGACGAAACGTCGCGTGGTGATGCGCCGTGAACTGTGAGCGCGAACGCCGTGCGAAACGAGGCTCGTTCACCCGGCCTACGGGAGGGGACCTTCGCTCGGGGATGTCGCTAGCCACGGGCACGGATCCGCCCGTCCTGCCGGGCGGCAAGCAGCCGTGCGGTGACGCGCGCACCCGGCCAGAGGCGGGGCCGCGGGATTTCACTGCGCGCACACCGAAAACGGTGGGAGACTCACGGCGAGAGTCCAGCCAGCGCGCCAGGTCCGCCGCACCTCGGGGACAACGCATGGACGCTGCACTTGACCGCCATGACGGTGCCGTTCCCCACCGTCGCTCGATGCGCCTGTCCGATTGATGCCGCGGCGATGACGTTGCGCTCAGGGTTCCTGAAACCCTAGTCTGGGGGACCGCGGCAACTCAGGATACGAACGGCGAATCGGCCCTCGTCGGCGCAATCGCGACTCTCGGTGCAATTTCGTCGGTGGGGGTGTCGTCGGTTTCGGCCGGGCTCACGGCCCACCGTGCCGATCGGTCATTCGGGCCTCGTCGGCGCGGGGGAGAACACGACAAGCACGATGGGGAGGCCGACGATGGGGCGGGATGCAGATGGACCAGTGAACAAGAGACTCCGAAGGGATGCAAGAAACGGATTCTGGCGTTCGAAGTTCGTGGTGGAGGAGCGTTTCGCCGATCCCGTGGTGCGACAGAGGCTCTACCTGAGTTCGACTGCCCTCATTGTGTTCGGTCTGATCTTCTTCGCCATCGTGCTGACCGGGGTACTCACGCACTCCGGGCCGGCCGACTGGGACCGCCCGGTTGAGGCGTGGGTGAATGGGCAGCGCTCTCCCGCAACAACATTCGTCATGGTGATTCTGACGATCACCTTCGGACCCGTCGTCTTGCCGATCATCATCTTCGTCGTCACGGTCGTCTGGTTGATCTTCGCCAAGCACGCCTGGCGTCCCCTGATTCTTGCGGGGGCGATGGTCACCGGCGTCGCTGTGGCCACGGTGCTGGCGCAGGTGGTGCGTCGCCAGCGCCCGCCGAGCGATCTGATGCTGATCGGCACCGATACGACCTTCTCCTTCCCGTCCGGTCATGTCTTGGGCGCGAGCGATTTCCTGATTCTGACTGCCTTCCTCATCGCCTCCCGTGCTCCGAAACTGTGGGGCGTGGCCCTCGCTCTCGGCCTGGCCTGGACCGGGATTCTCGCCCAGATGTTCAGCCGCATGTATCTCGGGTATCACTGGCTCACGGACACCCTGGCCTCGCTGTCGATTTCGATGGTGATCGTGGGAGCGGTGATCGCAATCGACACCCGGCGTACGGTGAGAATTCGCGGCGAGAGTCTTCGCGGAACCCTGTCGCAGCCGCAGGTCGACGGGACATAGACACAGACTGTCTTAGGGTAGGAAAACGCGGTCGCGGGCCGGCGAGGATGCCGCGATCACCGTTCAGGAGGGAGTGCATGGTGGACATGCGATTGGAATTGGTGCCCTTGCCATCGACTGATGTGGACAGGAGCAAGGCGTTCTACGTCGATCGGGTGGGCTTCACCGTCGATCACGATGTCGAGCCGGGAAACGGTATGCGCGTCGTGCAATTGACCCCACCAGGCTCCGCCTGCTCGGTAGTGATCGGGGTCGGGATCAGCGATCCCCGCGCCGCGCGCGTCATCGGCCTTCACCTGGTGGTGGATGACCTCGACATCGCTCGCGACACGCTTGTCGGCAACGGGGTGGATGTCTCGGACATCGCCGACATGGGCGGAGGCGTTCGCTACGCCTACTTCAGCGACCCCGACGGCAACTCCTGGGCGCTGCAGCAGATCGCCCGCTGACCGTTCTGCCGGTCGACGGTTTCGCGGCATCCGAGTGTTTTCGGGTGCCGGGGGTCGAGTTCGGACGGAAGGATCGACCGACGGTAGTCGAAGCACTCCACCGGTGCTCAGTCGGCGGCGCCCGCACGGCGGTCCACAATCGAGTAGGTGCGGCCCGCACGGTCTCGCATAAGGTACTCGGCGTCGATGAGGTGACGACGAAGAGTCGCCCAGTCGTCGTAGATCGTTCCCAGGATCTCGTTGACTTCCTGCTCTGAGTAGATGCGAGGGGCGAACAGCTCATCGATGATCGCGCCAAAGAGCTGATGTTGCTTTTCGGGATCTCGCGGCACGCGTTGGAGTCGTAGTCCGCGAAAGTATTGCCGCACGCCGGCGTCGGCGAGCGGCCCGGGATCGTCGGGGCCGCGTTCCGAGAGCGACTCGTACTCCGTCAGGGCCCGGCGAAACGTATTCTCCGACTCGATGAGCCCCGATGGTGAGAATCGGACTATCCCCTGATCGAGAAGGGTAGTGACGGCCGAGCTTCGTTTCTTGCTGCTCACTTGGAGGAGCACTGCGGCCAGTTGCTCTTCATCGATTCGCAGAACTACTCCCGCAAGAATCCGGCGCAGAATGGGGTTGCGCAGGGCGGCGAGCAGCGCGGGCGCTGCCATGCCGGGGCGGTCCGGCTCGAGTGCGGTAGTCGAGTAGGGCGCACCAGCCCTGAATTTCAGCACCACTCGATGGTCGGAATCTCCCGGCTGTTCGGCAAGCGCTTCGACGATGACGGGACATCCGGCCGCGGCACGAACGCCGAGGAAATGCACCACGTCGCCGACATCGACGTCCTTTGGATCTGCCGAGTAGGACCCGTCCTGATTTCGGTCAACGAAGAAGACGCGACCCGCTGAGCCGACACGGCTGAAGCAGGCAACCCGAGGAAGAGACATGACGACCCCTGTTGGAAAGAGAGTTGAATCACCACTGTAGTCATGAAGCGTCGTCAGGGACTTCGGCATGCAGCGTCTCAGGTGTTTGAACTCCGGATGCTTCGATGGCACTCCCGGCCCGGCGAATTGGGCCTTTCGGTCGGATCCCGCTTCGCACGCGGTGGCGTCCGTGCGATCGACGCGTTCCGCTTCGGATCATCCGGCGCGGCCATTGTGCCGCTCGTGGCTCGTCGCACGATCGGGTTTCGGCCGTTACTACGGTCTTCATCGCGGTCATCGCGGTGGAGGTCAGAACCGCCGCATTGACTCACCCGTACGCGCGCGGCCACTGGTCTCCCGCGGCCCGAATGGGTACTGTCACCAACCTCGCTCGTGCTGGTGACCCGGAAATCGATGAGGAGTACGCGCTTTTTCACCCAACGTGTCTCGGATGCTTCGAGGGCGGAATGCGCCCCGCGCAAAAATCGTCGTCGGTCGGTCCGAGGATCGAAGGTCACCGGACGGATTGGAGACCACCACGGCCCGACTCTCGGGCACCGACGCGAGACCCTCGCGATCGACGGAATAGAAAGAGAGAAGCGAATGTCAGCAGAAGACAAGGTGAAGAACGCCGCCGAGGAACTCGGTGGTAAAGCCAAGGAAACAGCCGGACACCTCACCAACGACGACCAGAAAGTCGCCGAGGGTAAAACCCAGCAGAGCAAGGCCAACCTCAAGCAGGCCGGTGAGAATGTGAATGACGCCTTCACGGATTAGGCCGCACCGGGCGGGTCCTCCCCGAATCGGGGGAGGACCCGCCCGGGTCCCAGAATGCTCGCCTCGCCGTCGCCGCCTCGCCGTCGCCGCACCGCCGAGATGAACCGGCGGGGCCGGAACCGTAGGGCACTCGAGAACCCGGGCGCTTGGCCGGAGTTCGGTGGGCACCACTACAGGTCAGACTTCACCGCCCGACGATGCCCGGTGACTCGGCCCTGGCCGCTCTGAGCGATCGGACGCGCCGGGGTCGGTCAGGCGGAGATCTGCTGGGAGGCGGTAGACGTCGATTGGATCTCGATCTTTCGCGGCTTGGCGCGCTCGCTGACCGGAAGCACGACGCTCAACACCCCGTTGTCGTAGTGCGCGCTGATCCGCTCCGGGTCGACACCGTCGCCCAGACTGAACTGGCGCAGGTAGGAGCCGGACGGACGCTCCTGTGACAGCCACTTTGCGCCGTCGGCCGAGGATGCGGTGCGCTGCGCTCGGATGGTCAGCAACTGGCCATCGACATCCACATCGACCGAACCCGGATCGATGCCCGGCAGGTCCGCATTCAGAATGTATTGATCCCCGTCCCGATACAGGTCGACCGGCATGAACCGCGGCCCCTGACGGAGCCCCATCACGCTTCCGGCGAGACGATCCAACTCATTGAAAGGATCGAAGGACATGGCCATGATGTATATTCCCCTTTCGTGAAGGTGAGTCCAGGTGACTCAAGTACTACCGTTTTAGCACTCGTGAGGTGGGAGTGCCAGGGCAAAATCCTTCACTTTCGCTGAGTCCCGGAGGTACCTCACTGCAGCGACTGGTGGGGGGATGTGAAAGTGATCGTGCTTGCCGTCACGCCCACCAGGCCGAGAGTCACCCTCAGCAGCGTCGGCGGCAATTCATTTCCCGGCGGCGGGGTGGCTGCGCCGAGAACGAGGCCGGTGCCGTCGATCAGGGTCGCCGTGAGCGAGTCCAGGTAGACCTGCACGTTGCCGCGCAGCTCCATTCGAGCGGCGGTCGTCACCAGGGACGGCCCGGTCGCCTTCCGAACGTCGAGCAGAAAGTCCTCGACCGTCACTGCGTCGGCGACGATTTTGAGGGCCGTGGCGCGGGTGCCATTGGCGAGGGGAACGGTGACGACACGAACCGAATGGAGTCCTGCGATGGAGATTGATGAGCCTCCGAGTTGGGCTGCCGGCAGAGTGAAAGTCGGGGCGCCGGTATCCGGAATGCCGACCACGGGGGCGGGCGCGGTTGCCGCGCTGGGCAGCGGGGAGGTGCCCGGCAGGGGGATCACCGGGGCTGTTTTCGGGCTGGGCGGAGGCGTCTGCTCCCCTGATGGGCAGGCCATCAACAGCGGGATGCACCCTCCTAGGTTGCTCCCCGGAGCCCGCGCGGCTCCGATGCCGCCGAGCGCGACCAGGAGAACGGCGACAATGGCGAGCCGACCCGGGGTGTGGGCACTGTGCCGGCCGGATGGCGTTTCGGTCACGGAATGGTC
Organism: Frigoribacterium sp.; assembly: GCA_031360325.1. Classification (GTDB taxonomy): domain Bacteria; phylum Actinomycetota; class Actinomycetes; order Actinomycetales; family Microbacteriaceae; genus Lacisediminihabitans. The sequence goes on from JANMBI010000140.1 coordinate 13,558, forward strand.
GCCGGCTAGGACCGGCGGTGCACTAAAGGGAACGCCCCCACGGGCTCCTCAGCGGAGAGTACGTCGGTGACGGATGGGATTTCGCCCCGCGGCATCCATGCGACGACGAGCACCCCTCCGACCGAGCCGAGGAGCATCCCGATGAAGAATCCGCCCAGATTCACGCCGATGAGCGAGTAGACCGCCAGCGTGAGCACGATCACTCCGTAGAAGATGCGATGCGCCGGCATGAGAATGGCGAGAATGCCGAGCAAGACCATGAGCACCGGGATGATCGTGGCCTGCAAGCCCTCGATCCCCACTTGCACGTGGATCTTTCCCACATCCAGTTGCCCGGAGAAGAACATCTCTACTCCGGCGAGGGCGGCGACAAGGCCGCCGACGAATGGTCGGCGGCGTCGCCAGGCGGAGAAGACAGAGAGTCGGGAGGCCATCAGAAGCATCCCTTGCTGCCGTCCGTGAGCCGCAGGTGCATGCCGGTCAGGGTGAAGACAGAGGCCTGGGTCGACCACGCGGTCTGCTGCAGGCCGACGATCTTGAGCGCGTCTGCATCCTGCGCGAAGTCCCCGGCCGAGCCCTTGTGGCTCGTCTTGACGGTGGAGGCATCCACTCCGATGCGGATGTTGCTGAAGGTCGAGTCTCCCTTGAGGTCGGTCATGCCGATCTGTAGGTCGGTTGCGGTGGCGGGCTTCCCGCCTCCCCCGGCGGTGATCAGCATCCCCACCTTGCCAAGCGGAGTGGTGGTGACGACCGATTGGCACAGGTCCGCGAGTTTCGCCGAGGCGATGTTCGCGATGGCGACCTGGTGCGGTTTGCCCGCAGTGTCGTTCGCGACGCCGGCGTACTGCGAGAATCCGGTGCCGTCGAGCTCGGAGGCACTGATCTGGAACTGGCTGCCCGAGACCGCGAATGAAACCGGTACGGCACCGTTTGCCACGCCCCCCATGAGCACGGTCGATGCGACGGCCACCGGAACGGCGGCGAGCAGGATCCGCCCGGCGTGCGTTCCCGTAAGGTTTCGGAACTTCATAGATCCTCCTTGATCCCAACCGGATGACTCACCCGATCACTGCTGCTGATTGCTGTCTCGGAAGGAGTGACCGGCCAGAGCCGGATCTATGACGCGGATCTCACAAAATAGGTCGATCGTGCCCTGGCGGCTCGAGGCGCGGTGGCTCAGGCCGGGAGCGCAACCGCGGCGCGATGTCGCGTTCGAAAGACTCGAGGAAGCGACGCTGATCGGGTCCGGGCGCGTGGAAGACCAGATGGTTGAAGCCGGCATCGATGTACGCGCCGATCCGGGCGGCCGTCTCATCGGGGTCGGAGCCCACGATCCAGCGTGTGGCGACCTGCTCGATCGGCAGGGCGTCCGCGGCCTTCTCCATCTCGATCGGATCGGTGAGGTCGTGTTTCTGTTCGGCCGGCAGCGACAGCGGAGCCCAGAACCGGGTGTTCTCGAGGGCGAGTTCCGGATCGGTGTCGTAGGACAGCTTGATCTCGATCAGGTGATCGATGGCCGCGCCGTCCCGCCCGGCTTTCTCGGCGCCGGCAGCGACCGCCGGGATGAGTTTCTCGGTGTAGAGCTCCATTCCCTTGCCCGAGGTGCAGATGAATCCGTCCCCGGCTCGACCCGCATACCCGGCCACGACCGGTCCTCCGGCAGCGATATATACCGGGATGCCGCCCTCCGGTCGGTCGTAGATGCTCGCATCGTGGGTCGAGTAGTACTCGCCCTCGAAGTTGACCCGGTCGCCGCTCCACAGTTGCCGCATGAGCGACACCGCCTCCCGCAGTCGGGCGTAACGCTCCGTGAACTCGGGCCAGTCCTGCTCACCGGCGCCGCGGAAACCGGTCGCGATCTCGTTGAGGGCCTCGCCCGTGCCGACCCCGATCATGATGCGCCCGGGATACAGGCATCCGAGGGTCGCGAAGGCCTGGGCGAGAACTGCCGGGTTGTAGCGGAAGGTCGGGGTCATCACCGAGGTGCCGATCTGGATCGAGGAGGTACGCTCACCGACCGCAGCCATCCAGGCCAGCGAGAACGGCGCATGTCCACCGGTGTGCCGCCAGGGCTGGAAGTGGTCGCTCACGGCGACGCTCTCGAAGCCGTGCGCCTCCGCCGCGACCGCGATCTCGACGAGTTCGCGCGGCGCGAACTGTTCCGCGGATGCCTTGTAGCCGAGTTTCAGGGGAGGGTGCCAAGCAGACACGGTGCTCGCTTCCTATTGGCGTGGCGCGTGTCTCCATTGTGCCCGATGGTCGGAGGTCCGCCTGAGTTCCCGAATGTCAGATGGTCAACCGGATGAACAGCGGCGATCCCCAGAGGCGACCCACATGCTCGACGTACCGTCCGGGCGCCGGCGAGTTGTACATTCCGCCCGCACCGTCATAGATGCCGATGTGTTGTCCCGGCCAGTAGACGAGGTCGCCGGCCACGGCATCCGCCTGACTTACGCGGGTACCAAGACGAGCCTGGTGATCCGCTCCCCGCGGGAGGCTGATGCCGAACGAAGCGAAGACGTATTGGGTGAAGCCGTCGCAGGAGAAGCTCGTGGTGGGAGTGTTCCCGGTGCCGTAGGGCACGACTCCGACGAATTGGGCACTGTAGGCGAGCACCGCCTGGCCGTTGTAGCGCGGGGCGGGCAGACGTGCTGACGGCCCGCTGATGGCCGGGCGGATCGATGGGGGGGAGACGACCGGCACCGCGACAACCGCCGGTCGGGGGGCGGTGACCGAGTATCCGTCTCGGGACGGGACGACGAGCGTCACAAGCGAGGCGAATGAGGCGTCCTGAACGGGGGCCGTGCGGTGGGGAGTCGCGGACGCGGAACCCAAACCGGCGTAGGCGGGGATCGCGACCGTGGCGAGGAGGGCGCCGGCCGCCAGGAGGGCGCCGAACTTCGCCGTGGGAGATGTCATCGGGACAGGCTAACCCAGCACAAGCGAAAAGTCTCGATCGGATAACGAACAGGCCGGAGAATGCGGGGACGTGCGGGCAGACCAGACGGAAAGCGTCGGTGGTCCGCCCTATTCTGAGAAAAATCCCGACACGCCGAAAACACTAGATGTAGTGGAATGACAGGAGTGTCATTCCGGTTATATAGTGAGAACCCACGACGGCGCCAATCTGAACAGACGGTGACGTTGTACTAAATTTTCGGCAACTCTCACCACTAACTTTCAGGAGGTCACCATGGAAAACGACAACAGCTTCATTGGCGGATACGCAGTACCGGTCGACCCGATGGACGACCTGCAGTGCGACAGCTGCCAGTAAGCGGTACGCAGTAGGAGAACCCCGGTCGCGGTGATGGTGACCGGGGTTTTCTGTGTTCCCCATCCCCGTCGTTAGGCTTCCTCTGTGCCGATTGATGCTGGGCCGATGGAAACCGGGCCGATGGAAACTGTGTCGAAGGAAATCGAATGACCGTGAATCAGGCTCTCGTGGGCCGAGTGTTCCCTCCCACAGCGCCCTACCTCGTCGGGCGCGAGAAGATCCGCGAGTTCGCCCGAGCCGTCCTCTCCACGAGCGCTCTGTCCCTGGATGTCGCAGCGGCCCGCGCGGCGGGCCACAGCGACCTCGTGGCGCCGCCCACTTTCCCGGTGGTCGTGCAGGACCTCACTCTTCGACAGCTGCTGTCTGAACCGGATGCCGGTATCGATTTCGCCCGTGTCGTGCACGGCGACCAGCGCTTCACCTTCTCGCGGCCCATCCTCGCCGGCGACGAACTGACGGCGACCCTCACGGTCTCGCGCATCAAGTCGCTCGGCGGTCACTCCATGATCACCGCCGAGTCCTCCATCGTTGACGCGGCCGGCGCTCACGTCGTCACCGCCACCTCCACCCTCGTGGTGCGAGGCGACGAATGACCGGGGGTGGTGCCGCGGCGCCCCTCGAGGTCGGAAACGTCGTGGCCGAAGCTGAGTTCGCACTCACGCGCGATTCCCTGGTGCGCTACGCCGGGGCATCCGGCGACTTCAACGCCATCCACTATCGCGATGATGTGGCCCGCTCGGTCGGTTTGCCGGGCGTGCTAGCCCACGGCATGCTCACCATGGGGTTCGCGGTGCAGCCCGTCGTCGACTGGATCGGCGACCCCGGCCGAATCCTCGACTACCAGGTGCGATTCACTCGCCCGGTGCCGGTGGATGCCTCGGAGGGTGCGACCGTGTCCGTCGTGGCTACGGTCGGCGCGGTCGACGGCGAGGTCGCGCGCATCGACCTCACGGTGAGCTTCGACGGCGCGACCGTTCTCGGAAAGGCGCAGGTCCGCGTGCGCGTGGCCTGACCGATGGAACTCCGAGACTTCACCACGCTCAAGGTGGGGGGCACCGCGACCGAATTCGTGGCCCCCGAGACGCCGGAGCAGCTCGTCGACGTCGCGCGCGACGTCTGGGCGACCGGCGATGACTGGCTCGCCATCGGCGGCGGCTCGAATCTGGTGATTGCCGACGAGGGGGTGCCCGGAACGGTCATCCATATCGTCACCCGCGGAATCGACCGGCAGCCCGGCGACGGGGTGGTGTTGCGGGTGCAGGCCGGCGAGTCGTGGGATGGACTGGTGGCGGTCGCGGTGGCGCACGGGTGGGCCGGACTTGAGGCGCTTTCCGGCATCCCCGGGTCGTGCGGCGCTGCGCCGGTGCAGAACATCGGCGCCTACGGGCAGGAGCTTTCCTCGACGCTGCTCTCCGTGGAGTTTCTCGACTATGTCAGTGGCGAATTGCTCACGCTGACCGCCCCCGAACTCGACTTGGGTTATCGGCGCTCCGCACTGAAGGGCGGGCGGGCCGGGATCGTCGTATCCATTGACCTGCGGCTTTCCGAAAACCCGGGGGCGATCAGCGATCCGGTCGCCTATCCGCAGTTGGCGAGCGCGCTCGGCGTGGCTGTCGGCGACCGGGTTCCGGTCGCCGCGGTGCGAGCCGCGGTGCTCGCCCTGCGTGCTTCGAAAGGCATGGTCCTCGATCCGAATGACCCGGACTCGGTGAGCGCGGGATCGTTTTTCACCAACCCGATCGTCAGCGAGCGGTTCGCCCGATCCCTGCCTCCCGGGGTGCCAAGCTGGCCGCTGGGTTCGGATGACCAGCCGCCGACGATCACCCCGCTCGAGTCGTACAACCCCGGCGATCTGCCGCAGGTCGGCCCGGTTAAGGCGCGTGGCGTCAAGCTGAGCGCCGCCTGGCTCATCGAGCACTCGGGGGTGCCCCGCGGCTTTCGCCTGCCGGGCTCGCGCGCGGCGGTCTCGAACAAGCACAGTCTCGCGATCGTGAACACCGGGGGCGCGACCGCGGGCCAGATTGCGGAGCTCGCCCGGTACATCCAGACCAGGGTGCGCGGCGCCTACGGGGTCGTCCTGCAGCCCGAGCCGGTGCTCGTGGGAGTGAGCATCTGACCGCTACGCCGGCCGCGCCAAGGGCGGGGTCGCGAACCGGGAACAGGGCGACGCTCGCGAAGCCCACCGGGTCGATCTCGCCGATGACGGGTCGAGCGACCGGTGTTTCACCTGCGGCGCCGGAACGGGTGCCGGAGGACCAAAGTCCCGGCCGCCCGGTGAGCCCGCCTCTACCGTGGAATCGGGCCGCCCTGGTCTGAAGCGACGATGTCAGGAGAGTTGATGATGTGGGGAAACGGCTATTACATGATGGGCTGGGGCTGGCTGGCCGGCGTGCTTGTTCTCGTCGTCGTGGTTGTCGCGGTGATTTTCATCGTCCGGATGCTTCAGGGACGCACGAGCACGTTCTCGGGCTCGGCCACCTTCCCGCAACCCCCGGCAGCCGGGGGCGTCAAGACCGCGCGTGAGGTTCTGGACGAGCGCTATGCGAAGGGCGATCTCAGCACCGAGGAATATCTCGAGCGGATCAAGCACCTCGGCTCGGCCTGACTTCGGCACCCGTTCGCTCCCGGCGCACGGAGTTTTCGTGACGGCGGGGGATCGAGGCGGCGGAGCGTTTGACTTCCGCGCCCTGGCGACGTAGTTTAGATACCCCATAGGGGTATAGAGGAAGGGTCGCGCCATGGTCGGATACGCCACAGACAAGGAAGACCTGCTGAAGCGGCTTCGCCGCGCCGAAGGTCAGGTACGGGGCATCCAGCGCATGGTCGAGTCCGACACCTACTGCATCGACGTCCTCACGCAGGTGTCGGCGGCGACCAAGGCCCTCGAGAACGTGGCCCTTGCCCTTCTCGATGACCACCTTGCCCACTGTGTGGCCGAAGCCGCCCGGGAGGGCGGCACCGTCGCCGACGAAAAGATCCAGGAAGCATCCGCAGCGATCGCACGCCTCGTTCGTTCGTAGCGGCCCCGACACCGCCCATTCCCAACCATCAGGAGAACACCACCATGTGCAACACCAACCCGTCAACGAATGAACTCGGCCTGACCGACAAGAACCATGCCTGCTCGTGCGGAACCGACACCCACACGGCGGCGGTCGAACCGGCCGGCGAGCAGTCTCTCCGCGAGCAATACCTGGTCGAGGGCATGACCTGCAGCCACTGTGTCGCGAGCGTCACCGAGGAGGTCTCCGCGGTGGACGGCGTCGAGAGCGTCAGCGTGGAGTTGAACGTCGGCGGCGCATCGCGCGTGATGGTCGTCAGCTCGGTGCCCGTACCGGTGGACGATATCCGCGCCGCCGTGACCGAAGCGGGCTACACGATGGTGACCGCATGACGGTGAACACCACCGACATCAACCTCGAGATCGGGGGCATGACCTGCGCCTCCTGTGCGACGCGAATCGAGCGCAAGCTCAACAAGATCGAGGGTGTCACCGCGACGGTCAACTACGCCACCGAGAAGGCACGGGTGCAGGCGACGGGCGTGGATACCGCCGCTCTCATCGCCGCCGTCGAAGCCGTGGGGTACACGGCGGAACTGCCGGCACCCCCGACGCCGATGGTCGTAGCGGATGCCGCCCCACCGGTCGACCGGGAGGTGGTTGCCCTTCGGCATCGGTTGATCGTTTCTGGATCCCTCGCCCTTCCCGTCGTGCTGCTGTCGATGATCCCCGGGCTGCAATTCCCCAACTGGCAGTGGCTCGCCCTCACCCTCTCCGCGCCCGTAGTCGTCTGGGGAGCGTGGCCGTTCCACCGTGCCGCGGCGGTCAACGCCCGCCACGGCGCCGCTACCATGGACACGCTCATCAGCGTCGGCGTGATCGCCGCATTCGGCTGGTCCCTCTACGCTCTCTTCTTCGGCCGGGCCGGCGTGCCCGGCATGCACATGACCTTCACCCTCATCGGCAACCCCGGCATGGGCGCAAGCGAGATCTATCTCGAGGTCGCGTCCGCGGTGACCGTCTTCATCCTCGCCGGCCGGTATATCGAAGCCCGCGCCAAAAAGCAGTCGGGGGCAGCGCTCCAAGCATTGCTCGAACTCGGAGCGAAGGATGCCACCGTGCTCCGCAACGGCGCAGAAGAGCGTGTGCCGGTCGGCTCGCTCGTACCGGGCGACATCATCGTCGTGCGGCCCGGCGAGAAGATCGCGACCGACGGACTCATCACCGACGGGGCATCCGCGGTGGATCTCAGCATGCTCACGGGCGAGTCGATGCCGAGCGAGGTCGGCCCGGGAGATCGGGTGGTCGGAGCCACCGTCAATGTCGGCGGCCGGCTGCTCGTCGAGGTGACGAGAGTCGGCGCGGACACGGAACTTGCCCGCATCGCCCGAATGGTCGAAGACGCTCAGAGCGGCAAGGCGGAAGCGCAGAGACTGGCCGATCGCGTCTCCGCGGTGTTCGTGCCGGTCGTGATCGGGCTCTCCCTGCTCACCTTCGTCGCCTGGTTCGTCATTTCCGGCTCGGCCGTGCTCGCGTTCACCGCGGCGGTGGCCACACTCATCGTCGCCTGCCCGTGCGCGCTCGGGTTGGCGACCCCGACCGCCCTGCTTGTCGGCACCGGCCGTGGATCCCAACTGGGGATCATCATCCGCGGGCCGCAGGTGCTTGAGCAGACGCGCACCGTCGACACCATCGTGCTGGACAAGACCGGGACGATCACCACCGGCAAGATGGCGGTCACCGAGGTGAACGTGTTCGGCGCGGTTTCCGCCGACGAACTTGTACGGGTGGCGGCCGCGACCGAGTTTGGTTCGGAGCATCCCATCGCCCGGGCGATCGTCGATCGGGCACAGGCCACCGGCGGTGTTCTGGCCGATGCCGAGGCCTTCGCCGCGCATGCCGGGCAGGGCGTGCAGGCGATCGTCGACGGCCGACTCATCCTCGCCGGCCGAGCGGACTGGCTGAAGGATTCCTGGTCGGTGGCGATACCCGCCGAAGCGATGGCTGCCGTCAGTGCCGCCGAAGCCGTCGGCGCCACAGTGATCGCCGTCGCTTGGGACGGAGAATTCCGCGGGATAATCACCGTGCGCGACACGGTGAAGGGCACCAGTGTCGAGGCGATCCTCCGCTTCCGCAAGCTCGGCCTCCGTCCCATCCTGTTGACCGGCGACAACCCTGGTGCCGCCGACGCCGTGGCGGCCGAGGTCGGCATCGATGAGGTGCACGCCGCGGTCACGCCGCAGGGCAAGCTCGATCTGATCCATTCACTGCAGGCAGAGGGACGTGTCGTCGCGATGGTCGGCGACGGCGTGAACGATTCCGCCGCGCTCGCGGCGGCCGACCTCGGGATCGCCATGGGAGGCGGAACCGACGCGGCGATCGCAGCGAGCGACATCACCATCGTCGGCGGCGATCTGCTGGTTGTAGCCGACGCGGTGCGGCTCGCACGACGCACTCTCGGTACCATCAAGGGCAACCTCTTCTGGGCGTTCGCCTACAACGTCGCCGCCATACCGGTGGCCATGCTCGGGCTGCTCAACCCGTTACTTGCCGGTGCGGCGATGGCCTTTTCCTCCGTCTTCGTGGTCACCAACAGTCTGCGGCTTCGTCGGTTCACGGCGCGCTCGAGAACGGCGCCGATCCGCTGAGCCCCGATCCGCCCTCGGCCGGTTGACCTACCGGCTTGATGTCGGGGGACCGACCGGTGGTTCACCCGTCATGACTCCGTGGGGAGCAACCGCCTTGAACGAATCGCGGAGGAACACCGTGCGCATGCCCCGGGTGAGCCACCTGAGCGGAAAGATGCTCGCGAAACTCTGCGGCCATTCGGGAACTGACCGAAACTGAGGTACACGCTGGAGATGAACTGCAGGATCAGGGTGATCGGGATGATGACGGCGGTCGCACTCGCTCCCGAGCGCGGCACGGCACTCAGCGCGATGCCGAGCACGGCGCAGGTCGAACTCCGCGGCGGTGACGGTGCGTCCACCGGCGAGCAGTTTCGAGCCGCCGCACGTCTTGCGGATGTCGCGCACCCTCACGTGGGGCGAAGTTGTCCTGGTCTTGTGGTCGCCGGTCCCGGCGCTCCGCCACAATGAGGAGATCCGCTGCATCGGCATCGTCCGGTCGCCGGATGCCGCGCGGCGCGGCCGCCAGCTTTGCACCCGGCGAGACCGTCGCCTAGACTGAGGCTCGGTAGTTGAAATCTGCCATCATTTCGTATGCCCATTTTGGGCTGGCAGCACCTCGAAACGATGGCCTTCGACTGCGAAGGGCGGTGGCTCAATTGGTAGAGCAGCGGTCTCCAAAACCGCAGGTTGCAGGTTCAAGTCCTGTCCGCCCTGCAGTTCGATTCGTGCACACGTGCGGGTCGGCAGTTTCCGGAAGGTAGTAACAGTGGCGAGAAAAGTCATCGACGAGCCGAGTGAGGACGTCGTCGCGCACGCCAAACAGGAGCGCGGCGCAAGCCGCGGGCCGTTCGGCAGACTCGTGCTGTTTCTCCGACAGGTAATCAACGAACTGAAGAAGGTCGTCACACCGACCCGCAAAGAACTGTTCAGCTACACCGGCGTCGTGTTGGTCTTCGTGGTCATCATGATGGCGCTGGTCTACGGGCTGGACCTGGTCTTCGCGTACGGCGTGAATACCGTATTCGGCAAGTAGCGACTGCCCGCAGCATCCGGTCGCGGGGAGCCGAGGCTCTCGAACCGGCGGCGGCGCATGAAGTGCCGAATTCGCCCCAAGAAATGGAATGAGATTCACAGTGTCTGGAACTAACCGCGACGACATCGACCTCGCGACTGCAGCCGAGCAGTCTTCCGAGGAGGACGAGGCGCAGGAAGGCAACGAGCTGGCGGCGGATGAAGCATCCGTGGAGTCCGCCGAGAGCCGCGCGCTCCACGTCGTCGACGAACAGGACGATACCGATACCGATATCGAGGCCGACCTGGATGCCGCGCTCGACGCTGTCGCACTCGCCGCAGACCCCGATGCGGATGCCGTCGTCGCCGATGCGCTGGAGCTGGACTCGGCCGACGAGGCCGATGCCGCCGTCGAGGCGACCGAGGACGAGGGCGGATTCGTCGAGGGTGAGCCGCAGGATGTTGTTCCGTTCGATGACGCGTTCGAGGCCGAGATCGAGTCCGAACTCGCCGAGCAGGCGTCCGTCGATGAGGCGGAAGAGGACCTTCCGGTCGACCCCTACGACGAGTTCCGCAAGGAGCTCAAGGCCGCCTACGGCAAGTGGTACGTCATCCACTCCTACGCCGGGTTCGAAAAGCGCGTCAAGCAGAACATCGAGAACCGCAAGGTGTCGATGGCCATGGAGGATTTCGTCTTCCAGGTCGAGGTTCCGATGGAAGACGTGGTCGAGATCAAGAACGGGCAGCGCAAGCTCGTCACGCGGGTGCGGATTCCGGGGTATGTGCTCGTGCGCATGGATCTCAACGAAGACAGCTGGTCGGTCGTGCGACACACCCCCGGTGTCACCGGCTTCGTCGGCAACTCGCACAACCCCACCCCGCTGCGGTTCGAGGAGGCCTTCAACATGCTGAAGAGCCTCGTCCAGATCGTGGAAGCCCCGGTCAAGGCCGGCACCAAGGGGGGAAAGGCGATCGGCCGTTCCATCCCTCAGGAAGTCGACTTCGAGATCGGCGAGACCATCACGATCAAGGAGGGTTCGTTCGCTGGCCTGCCGGGATCCATCAACGAGATCAAGGCGGAGAGCGGCAAGCTCATCGTGCTCGTCTCGCTGTTCGAGCGCGAGACCCCAGTGGAGCTCAGCTTCGACCAGGTCACCAAGCTCTAACCCCACAGATCACCGCACCTCACGCGAGGCGCGGGAGCGTCGTCCGAAGGGACGGCACGAAACAAAGGAAGAAACATGGCACCGAAAAAGAAGGTCACGGGTCTGATCAAGCTTCAGATCCAGGCCGGCGCCGCCAACCCCGCACCGCCCATCGGGCCGGCGCTCGGGCAGCACGGCGTCAACATCATGGAGTTCTGCAAGGCGTACAACGCGGCGACCGAGTCGCAGCGCGGAAACGTCATACCGGTGGAGATCACCGTCTACGAGGACCGTTCGTTCACGTTCGTGCTCAAGACGCCCCCCGCTGCGGAGCTGATCAAGAAGGCCGCCGGAGTCACCAAGGGATCCGGCACCCCGCACACCTCCAAGGTGGGACGCCTGTCGAAGGACCAGCTTCGCTCGATCGCCGAGCAGAAGATGGTCGATCTCAACGCGAACGACGTTGTTGCGGCAGAGAAGATCATCGCGGGCACCGCTCGCTCTATGGGAATCACGGTGGACGCATAATGGCTACGAAATCCAAGGCCTACCGCGCCGCCGCCGAGAAGATGGAAGAGGGCAAGTTCTACACGCCCAACGAAGCCGTCGGACTCGCCCGCGAGACCGGTTCGAAGAATTTCAACTCCACCGTCGAGGTCGCCTTGAAGCTCGGTGTTGACCCCCGCAAGGCGGACCAGATGGTCCGCGGAACGGTGATCCTCCCGCACGGAACCGGCAAGACCGCCCGCGTCATCGTGTTCGCGACCGGTCCGGCCGCTGACGCCGCGATCGCTGCGGGTGCCGACGAGGTCGGCGGCGACGAGCTCATCGAGAAGGTGGCCGCCGGCTACACCTCGTTCGACTCCGCTGTCTCCACCCCGGAGCTCATGGGTAAGGTCGGTCGACTCGGAAAGGTGCTCGGCCCGCGTGGCCTCATGCCGAACCCGAAGACCGGAACCGTGACCACCGATGTGGCCAAGGCCGTCACCGAGATCAAGGGCGGAAAGATCGAGTTCCGCTTCGACAAGCATTCTAACGTTCACTTCATCGTGGGTAAGGCGGCCTTCCCGGCCGAACAGCTCGAGGAGAACATCAAGGCCGCCCTCGACGAGATCGTGCGCGCCAAGCCGAGCTCGGCCAAGGGCCGTTACATCCAGAAGGGCACGGTCACGACCACCTTCGGTCCGGGCATCCCGCTGGACGTGAACGTCCTCTAGCGACCAGCTGTGCGAAAGGGGATCACTCCGGTGGTCCCCTTTCGTGCGCGTTCGCCCAACTCCCCTCCGACTCAAAACGCAGGAGATTCGCCACCACGGGCGGTCAATCGCGACAAAGACAGCCATTCCGTGGCGGATCTCCTGCGTTTTCGGATGGGGAGCGAGGGGGAGGACTCCGGATGAACCCGTCGATACGGCGCGCCGAGCCGGGAGAGGGCGCACCGCTCCACGAGCTTGCTGCTGCCACCTTCGGGCTGGCCTGTCCACCATCGACCCCGCAGGCGGACATCGAGGCCTTCATCGCCGAACAGCTGTCGGCGGAGCGATTCGAGAGCTACCTCGCCGACCCGGGGCGCGAAGTGATCGTCGCGACCGTCGGAGACGCGTTCTCGGGCTACGCGATGCTCCTGTTCACGGATCCATCGGATCCGGATGTCGCCGCCGTCATCCTCGCCCGGCCCACAGCGGAACTCAGCAAGTTCTACGTCGCCCGAGAGTGCCACGGCTCTGGCCTCGCTTCGGCCCTCATGCGGTCGACCCTGGATGCCGCGCGTCGACGCGGGGCGACGTCGGTCTGGCTCGGTGTGAATCAGCAGAACGTTCGCGCAAATCGTTTCTACAGCAGAAGCGGATTCTCCACCGCCGGCACCAAGCGATTCGCCCTCGGCGATCGCCTCGAAGACGACTTCGTCCGGGAGCGGATGCTCTAACCGGGTCCCGAAACGCTGAGCACGATCTTGCCGCGGGTATGGCCGGTTTCGATGGCCCTGTGCGCGTCTGCAACACTCTCGAGGTCGAAGACCTTGTCGATCGTCACCTGGATGCCGCCCGAGTCGAGCAACCGCCCGATGATCGCGAGGGTCGAACCGTCCGTGGAGACCCGGTAGCCGGTGGCTCGCACACCGGAAGCGGCGGCGTCTTCGATCAGGGTGGGCCAACTGCCGCTCGGGGCATTCACGATGAGGCCGCCCGAGCGGAGCACCCGCAGCGAACGGCTGCCGGTGGCATCGTGGACATTCCCGACGAGGTCGATCACAACATCGACGGGTTCGACCACCTCCTCGAAGCGGACGGAGCGGTAGTCGACCACCTCGGCGGCTCCCAGTTGCCGCAGCCAGTTCGCGTTTCGCGCGGAGCCGGTTGCGATCACCTGGGCGCCGAAGTACGCCGCAAACTGAACGGCGAAGTGCCCGACCCCGCCGCCCGCGGCGTGGACAAGCACTCGCTGAGATTCGTGAGCCCTCGCGACATCCACCACCATGCCCCAGGCGGTCAGCGCCGCGAGCGGCACCCCGGCGGCCTCAACATGGGTGAGTCGAGCCGGTTTACGA
>JANMBI010000163.1:0-30888 GCA_031360325.1 Frigoribacterium sp.
CTCAGACATCGGCTCGTTCTTCAGCGACGAATACACCGGCACGGATCCGCAGCGGATGCGGGAGCAGAGCCCGCAGGCGATGGTGGGTCAGGTCTCGACCCCGACGCTCATCATCCACTCGGAAGACGATCTGCGGTGCCCACTCGGCCAGGGGGAGCGCTACTACGCCGCGCTGAAACGCAACGGGGTCGAAGCCGAGCTCATCATCTTCCCGGGTGAGAACCATGAGCTGAGCAGAAGCGGTCGTCCGCGGCATCGGCTGCAGCGGTTCGATGCGGTACTGGAGTGGTGGTCTCGACACCTTCCGACCGCGGCCAACCCGGCCCAGCCGAAGAGCCAAACATGACAGAACTTCGACATCGACGCACGTCTCGGATCCTCATCTTCGACGAACAGGAGCGAATCCTCCTTTATCTGACGGTCGGTTCCGTTCCGGCCGAACCGACCAGGTGGATCACCCCCGGCGGGGGAGTGGAGCCGGGGGAGACCCATGCCGGGGGTGCGCGGCGCGAGCTGTTCGAGGAGACCGGCCTCGACATCCCGGATCTCGGCGCTCCGGTCTGGGGGCAAGATTTTCGGCCCGACTACACCGGGGGAGACCACGACACCGCCCATGCCGAGTACTACGTGCTGCGCACCACCGCCTTCGAGCCGTCGAGGGAGAATTGGACGGCGGGGGAGCAGCAGGACGTGCTCGAGACACGCTGGTGGACGCTCGACGAGCTCGCCGGCACGACGGAGCCGTTCCGTCCACCCGAACTCATCGATCTCATCCGCCAGCAACTCCTGTCCCACTGAAAGGCTTGCCCATCATGACCGAAGAAGACACCGCCGGGCTCATAGCCGAAATCGAAGCCCAGGAGGAGCGAATCGTCTTCACCCGGTTCAGCAATGCCGATGCCTGGGAACTCGGATGCCTCCTGGTCGAGCTCGGCACCGAACGGAACCACCCGATCACGATCGACATCCGCCGCGGGGACCAGCAGCTGTTCCATGCCGCCCTCTCCGGCACGGCTCCCGATAACGACCAGTGGGTAGATCGCAAGGTGCGCACCGTGCGTCGGTTCGGCAACAGCTCCTACCTCGTCGGGCTCCGCCACCGCGCCACGGGCACCCCCTTCGAGGCGCGGGAGTGGAACGACACCTTCCTGTTCGCGGCGCACGGGGGATCATTCCCGATAAACATCCGCGATTCCGGGCTGATCGGTACCGTGACCGTTTCGGGACTGCCTCAGCTCGACGATCACCGGCTCGTCGTCGAAGCTCTCGAACGATTCCTCGACGGTAGGGGCGACTAGCGTCATTATGTCAAGTAACCGGCGGGATTAGCTCTGCAGGAAGCCGGGAATCTGGCTCGGCGAGACGGCCACCACGACGCCGATGATCGCCACGACGACGATCAGCGCCGCCATCAGAAGCAACAGGGCGATTCCGAGATAACGGATCAGCGATAAAAACGACGTCATTGCTCAAGTATCGTCGACCGGACCGTGTTCTGCGCGGTGCCCGGCCCGCGTGACGCCCGAGTGACGCACGCTCTCGCCCGGCCTCAAACGTCTTGTCAATCGCTGATAATGCACATTATGTCAACAAATAAGCACTTTGGTTGCATTTCCTGCAATCTAAAGCAGAAACGGGTAAGACCTCAGCCACTGCCCGGCCACCCATCGGACCAGGACCAGCTAGGCGGGTGGGCGGAGCTTCTTGCCTCGGTCCCACTCTGCGCTGTCGAGCGGCGTGCCATCGGCCCTCCAGCGTTCCCAACGCCCGTGCTTCTCGTCTTCGAGGAAACCGCCGCGCTGGAGCAGACCGCCGGTGGCGCGGTACCAGGTCCATGCGCCGTGCAGAGCTCCGTGCTCGTAGTCCCCCTCGGATCGCAGAGACCCGTCGGTGAACCGGTGCCTCCACACGCCATGGCGTTCGCCGTCGACGTACTCTCCGGAGATCGTCCCACCGTGTGAGTCGGCCTCCGACCAGAGCCCGGTTTTGCGGCCCTGGTCGTCTACGCGGTTGGGCGCTGGATCGTCGCTCATGCGCGGCTGGTGAGCTGAATCAGGTTGCCGCAGGTGTCATCCAGTATCGCGGTGATGACCGGTCCCATGGTGGTCGGTGCTTGAGCAAACCTCACTCCGCGAGCCTTGAGATCCTTGTGGGCAGCGGTCACGTCGTCCACCGCGAACGATGTATACGGCATGCCATCCTCGACGAGTGCTTGCTTGAACACCTTCGCCGCGGGATGCGCGTCGGGTTCCAGCAGCAGCTCGACGCCGTCCGGCTCGTTCGCACCAACGACGGTGAGCCAACGGAACTCGCCGACCGGGACGTCGGTCTTGGCGACGAAGCCGAGCTTGTCGGTGTAGAAGGCGAGCGCTTTGGCTTGGTCGTCAACCAGGACGCTCGTGAGGTTGATCCTCGGCATCGGTTTGCTCCTCATTTGTCTAGTCGCCAGCGCTCGACGATCGAGCGCAGCGGTTCGATGTTCAGCTGATGGATCTTCGTGCGCCCCTCTCGGAGCGAAGTGACCAATTCGGCCTCCTCGAGGACGGCCAGGTGTTGGGAGATGGCCTGACGCGACAACGTGCTGCCGTGCCGCATGCTCAGGCGAGAGCAGATCTCGAACAACGATTGCCCGTCGCTGAGCGCCAACTCGTCCATGATCGTGCGCCGCGTCGAATCCGACAGTGCCTTGAATAGATCAGCCACAATTCACAATAGGCAAGCATTCACTTGCCTGTCAATGGCGGTAGGGAGGTGGCCCGAGGCTCGTCCAACTCTCCGGGGAGAGAGGTGACTTGAACGATTTCCCCGGGAAAACCACCGGGGAATTGCTTTGCCAGCCCTAGCGTGTGGAGGGCGTTGTCCGGTTGTGGGAGGGCAACTGCTACGCAGCTCTCGGCTCGCCGAACGACGGGGCATCGGGACGCGCTGTGGATCGGCGAGATCCACGAAGATGAACCGACTACGGCTCTGGGACGCGTGAGCAGCGTCCCCCCGCGGCTCGAGCTCGTCGAGGTCTTCCCGCCGGTCGTCCCCTCCCCTGCGTCTCGGGCAGCACGCGCTCGCGGACTGTCCTGGCACCGATGTATACCTCGACGAGTGGTCCCCAGTCGTCGCCCATCGGATCTCGGACGTCT
Source organism: Frigoribacterium sp. (assembly GCA_031360325.1). GTDB lineage: Bacteria > Actinomycetota > Actinomycetes > Actinomycetales > Microbacteriaceae > Lacisediminihabitans. The sequence goes on from JANMBI010000163.1 coordinate 3,135, forward strand.
GGCCGGTCGTCGCGGCGACGCCATCGGGTGAGAGGTTGAGGTCGATGCGTACCGCCGTGAGGTCCTTCCCGAGAAGCTGGGGCGTACAGCGCACACAGGACATGGATGCAGCGAGCGCGCAGCCGACGACGAATCAGATGATCACCAGCGTGGTCGTACACGACCTCGCCCGCAGGTAGGGTTCGCGTCCCGTTCGCCGCTCGCAGCATGACCCTCGGTGTGAGAACGGATAGCGGTCTTCACCAATTCGCGACGTGGTTGCGGACGCGGCAGCCGGAGCGCTCCCCGATCACGTTTGCCGATCGCGGCATGCGCGGCTGATGCGACGTCCTCTCATCCTGATGTCGTGTCGCGCCCCGCGCGCTGGTCGGGCGTCCCGTCGCGGTCGCTTCGTTGAGCGAGGCGTTGCAGTTGCCCGGTGTGCACGTTGCTCACCCATTCCCAGCCGGGTTTGGCCAATGAGCCGACTCGCGGGTCGCTGGGATCCTGGCCGTTCCGCAAGGCATGCACGTAGGCGCGATCTTGGTCGATCCGTGCATGCACCTGATCGGCTCCACCGGCGGACCCGTGGCCAGGAATGACAACATCGACGTCTCCCGCCACCCCCTCGAGCAACTGCAGGGCGGTGAGGTAGTCCTCGATCGGGTCCACGGTGCCGTTCAGGTCGAGCATCGGAATCAGGCCGTCAGACAGCATGTCGCCGGCGACGAGAACACCGCGCTCCTCGATCAACAGCGCCGCATGCCCGGGGGCATGCGCCTGATGCTCGATGATTCGGACCCCCGGGCCATCCCACGGAATCTGCGCGGCTTCGGCGGGCAGGCCCGTGATCAGGCCGAGCAGGTCGAGGGATACCTCCTCGGGGATTCCGAGCCGGTGCGCATCGATCCCGCCCGACAGCCGATCTCGGACGGTGGCCGCGCAGCGCGCGGTTCCATAGCGGGGCGCAGCACCAAGCCCGGCGTGCCAGAGCAGGTGATCCCAGTGCGGATGCGTCGAGAACCCCGCCACGACGGTGTGTCCCATTTCCGACAGGTCGCTCACGAGACAGACTAATTCGTGCTCCCGCACCCCGGCGTCGATGAGCAACACACCAGCCGCGCCCCGCACGACAACGGCGTTGCTCCGGCAGAACTCGCTCTCGTGGACCAGCACACCCTCCGCAACCTGCATCAGCACGGGCCGGCCGCGCTCACATCGTGGACGGCGTAGCGGTGCATCGTGACGCCCTGTTCAAACGATCGCTGCTCGAGCAGATCGAGCTCGATCGGCGCGTCGCAATCGTCGAACAGCGGCCTGCCGGCGCCGAGGATCGCGGGATGGGTGAAGAGCAGCAGCTCGTCAAGCAGCCTCGCCCGCAGCAGCTGCGTGGCGAGCGCCGCGCCGCCAACCCCGATGGCGCCATCGGTCTCGGCTCGGAGGGCGGCGAGCCGCTCGATCGCGTCGTCTCCCCCGATGACCCGGGTGTTGTGATCGGCCCGGTGTCGGGTGCGGGAGACGAGCACTTTGGGCTTGGCGGTCCAGATCTCGCCGTACTCACGCAGGACGTCCGGCAGCGACGCGTCCTCCCGCGCGCACGGCCAGTACTGCTCCATCGCCTCGTAGATGACCCGGCCCTGGACCATCAGCGCGAGCGCCCGCGCCTGCGCGTTGAACTCTCGGTGCAGTTCCTCACCGATGCGGAACCACTGTCCCGCGCCGTTTTCCCCCGGGACCTGCTCGATCCGCAGGTCGAGAGACACGTTCATCCAATATATGAAACGGCCCATCGGTTCCTCCCCTCCCAATAGTGATTGCGTTTTGCAATTACTATACTGAGAGGCAGCTAACTGTCAAGGAGGAGTGGTGGAATCACGATCCGGGTGTCCGATCAACGCGGCCGTCGAGGTGCTCGGAGACCGGTGGTCGTTGCTCGTGCTGCGCGACGTCATCTTCGAGGACCGCCGCTACTTCCGCGCGCTGCTCACCGGGTCGATCGAGGGCATCGCCTCCAACATCCTCGCCGACCGTCTCGTACGGCTCATCGACGCAGGAATCCTCACCCGCGCAACCGTAGCCCGGGGGCAGCGCGCTCGATACAGCCTCACCGAAGCTGGCATCCAGACCCTCCCCGTCATCTACGCCCTAGGCAACTGGGGCCTCGAGTGGCGGTCCGGCAGCGAAGAGCTCCGGAGCCGTCAGCAACTCATGCGCGGTGAGGGTCCGGCGTTCATCGAGGAACTCATGGACGAGCTGCGCGCCCGCCACCTCGGCGCCCCGTCGAAGCCGCACGACGGCCGCGGCCCGTTCGAGGGTCACGACGCTGCCTACGCCGCGGTATCCGACCCGACATCACCCTGACCGGCCTGCGTGCCGGCCGGCCGGCGAAATCGCGCGCCGTCGCGCCGATCATGCCGGTTCCGGCCACGGTGTCGTGCTTCGGTCTACGGGTCGAAGGCACATGATCCAGCCCGGCTCGAAAGGTGGGCAAACGGACACCGCGCGCCGCCGGTACGCGCTCCGCCCCGAAACCGGCTCCTCGTTTCGCGCTCATCAAACGCTCTCGGAGATGTCCTTGCGGGACGCGGACCGGCACAATGGAGGTATGAACCCTGACACCAAGAAGACGGCTCCCGAATTCACCCCAGAGGAGCGCGCCGCGATGAAGGATCGCGCCCGCGAACTCAAGTCCTCCGGAAAGAAGGCGGACCTGCTCAGGGATCTGCTCGACAAGATCGCCGCGATGCCGAGTCCCGACTCGGAGCTCGCCACGCGCATCCACGAGATTGTCGTCGCGAACGCGCCATCCCTCACGCCGAAGCTCTGGTACGGGATGCCGGCATACGCCGACGAGGGCGGCAAGATCGTGTGCTTCTTCCAGGATGCCGGGAAGTTTTCGGCCCGGTACGCGACCCTCGGCTTCCAGGACCCGGCGAAGCTCGACGGGGGTACGATGTGGCCGACCAGCTACGCCATCACGGCGCTCACGGCGGCGGACGAGACAACGGTAGCCGAGCTCGTGAAGAAAGCCGTCTCGTAAGCGAGCCGGGGGTGAGGTTTGCGGACGAGGCGCCCGTCGCCCCGTCACATCCCTCGGGATCCCTGACCCTCCGATCCTCCGCGGCTGTTTGCCCAGCGGGCTCGGTGGAGCATCCCAGGATAGATGGGGGCCCGATTCCGCGAAAGGTCATGCCGGCGGCTCCCACTGCTCGATCGGTAGCCCCTCGGGATCGTTGATGCGGGCGAAACCACCACGAGCGGCGGCTCCCACTCGGGCGATGCTTGACGGCGATGCCCGCCGCCGCAGGCTTCGCGGCCGGGGCATCCAGTTCCGTGACGCGAAGGTCGAGTGTGAAGGACTTGTCCGCCACGCGGTAGTCGCTGAGCCACTAGAAGCATGCCGTCATTTGGATGCGACGCCCAAGCAGCGGCAGCCCGAGGCTGGACTCCACCTGCACAAGACGATGATGGAAGCCCGTATCGACCTCGCTCTCGCGGAATCCGCAGGTCGCATAGAACGGCGCGTTCCATGGGACGTCGGCGAAAGTTCGCAGCGTCATCCGACTGCGCCCGAGGTACTTCGCCTCGCCCTTTGCGGCCTCGACAAGAGCCCGCCCATGACCGCGCCGTCCGTGACCCGGGAGCACCGAAAGTTGTTCCAGGTGGGCGAAATCGTCGCCGACGATGACCTGCACGAACCCGACTGCGGCTCCTCGGACGGTCTCGGATATCACCAGAATGAAGCCGGGAAGAACTGCCCGCTCCGACTTCGACACAGCTGGTTGCCAATCCTCCGGCTTCAGCAATTCGATGAGCATCGAGTCGGCCGCATTCTCAAGTTTCTCGACAAGGTCGAGGTCAACCGGCGTCGCAGGTCGAAGATAAGCCGGCACCCCGCAAACCTATGCTGTTCTTCCCATGGTCCTTCTGTACGCGGTTGATGAGTGATTTACCGCCGGTGCCGTGGTGATTGTAGCTGTGGGTCCAGGCCTGGTAGGTGGCTGCTCGGGCACTCTCGGAGCAGTAGTGGTGGGCGCACTCCCATTCCGAACGCAAGGGTGCGGTGGAATCGTTCGGTCTTGCCGTTGATCCTAGGCCGGTAGGGGCGGGTGTGCGTGTGGGCGATGTCGCCGAGCGCGGTGTTGTGCAGCTTCGAGCGGGAACACAGCGATGCCCGGCGAAGTTGAGCCCTGGGCGTGCGTAGCCACTCCGGTGCGGTCAACCGACAAATCCGCAGCGCCAGGATCACCGCACCCCGCGAACTCCCCCCAGCCGGGCCAGCGTCGCCGAACGCAACAACCGCGGCTCGAGCCATCCATTCCACAGGGGAAGCCAGATCATCAGGGCGGACGTGCTGATCAGCATGGAGCCCACCACGTCGCTCGGATAGTGCACCCCGAGATATGCGCGAGACGCCGCCACCAGCAGCACGAGGGCAACTCCGAAACCCAACGCGATCCGGCGCGCCGTTCCCGGCCGGAAGAACACGAGAAGCACTGCCGCGACGAGCGAGAAGACGAACGAGGTGTGACCGCTCGGGAAACTGTCGTTGGCCCTCTCCAGAATCAACGCGTGAACCGTGGAGAACGGCGGACGCGGACGCAGGACCGTGAATTTGCCGATCTCCGAACTCACCCAGCCCACCGCGGTGATCGAGCCGAACGCCAGCGCCCGAATCGGGCTGCGGAGAGGAAACAGCACGACCAGGCAGATCACCGCGACCAGAGCCGAGGCGGCGACCGGCGCGAACCCGTAGTGGATGCCGAGGGCCACGGCATCCAGTGCCGGAACTCGAATCGAACTGAGGGCCACCAGCACGTTCAGTTCGGCTCCGGTAGCCCCGGCCGACTTCGCGACAAAGCCCCCGATAACCGTGAGAAGCAGGAGCAGCACTCCCCCGATGAGTAGGTTCCGGGAACGGAACGGAAGCTCGAGCGCGGCGAGACCGGTGGTGGGCGGCACGGTTCCTCCAGAGGGTGAGTTGTACGGCGAATCGTCTCGGCCCACGGTCATCGCGGTCGCCCACCCTCGTGAGCCAAGGGGATAGTGAGAGTCACGGTGGTGCCGACTCCCGGCGAGGAGTCGATCGCCAGTCGACCGTGATGGGCAAGCGCAATCCGGTCGACGAGTGCCAACCCGAGCCCGTGCCCGGCCGTCTGCGGGGCATCCGGACTCCGCCAGAACCGCTCGCGCGCATGCCTCACCTCGTCGACCGTCATGCCGATTCCGGTGTCGGCGATCGAGATTGTCGCGGAGCCGGACTGAAGCGCGGTCGTGAGCACCACGGTGCCGGTCGCCGGGGTGAACTTCAGCGCGTTTTCGAGGATGTTCGCCACCGCCCGGGCGAGGAGAGACGGGAGTCCCCTGACCGGGATCATCCGGTCGGAATGCGTGGTGAGTCTCCCCAGATCGTGTCGATGGGACACGATCGCGATCGCGTCCCGAACGATGTCACCGGCGGCGACGGGGCGAAAACCCGCCTGGAACTCGACGGATGAATCCCGAGCGAGCAGGAGCAGATCTTCGCTGAGTTGCACCAACGTCTGGGTCGCCTCGAGCGACGCCGAGATGGACCGGCGGTAGTCTTCTTCCGACCGTGGCCGCGCCAGCGCCAGTTCCAGTTCGCCGCGGATGACGCTCAACGGGCTTCTGAGCTCATGCGACGCGTCGTCGACGAACTGCTGCTGCTGCTCGTAGCTCTGTCGGAGCGGCGCGAGCGCTGCTCGGGCCATCCAATAACTCGTGAAGGGAACGACGACACACAGGATCGCGAACCCGAATATCAGAGCAATGCGCAGTTGCGTGAAGCCCTGCTCCGCCGCCCCGATCGCACCCGAACCGTCCTGGCTCGCGGCATCGAAGTCGAAGGTGCCGGTGACGAAGAGATAAACGCCGATCGCAAGGCCAGCGAAAAGCAAAAGTTGGATGACGGTGTAGACCAGGGTGAGCCGCCGGAGGGCGGAAGCGAAGATCATCTGCCGTGCGGAGCGTCGCCGCTCGAAATGAGGTAACCCGCGCCGCGCCGCGTCTCGATGATGTCGGTCTCGCCGGGGAGGGTGAGCTTGGTCCTCAGGTAACGGATGTAGGTCTGAACCACGTTGCTGAATCCCTCGTAGTTGCTGTCCCAGGCGTGATCGATCAATTCACTCGAACTGATGATGGTGTCCGTGTTGCGCATCAGATATTCGAGCACCGCGTACTCCTTCGCGGTCAACGTGATGCGGCGACCCGAGCGGAATGCGGTCTGCGTCGCGGGATCAAGAGTGACCCCCTGGGCCGTGAGGGTCGGGAGGTGAGCCCGAGGGGATCGCCGAAGCAACGCCCGAACTCGCGCCGTCAACTCCGCGAGGTGGAACGGCTTCACCAGATAGTCGTCCGCGCCAGCGTCGAGAGCGGCCACCTTGGACCGGAGGGAGTCCAAGGCGGTCAGCATCAAAACGGGGGTGTGGGGATTGAGTTGCCGAATCCGTCGACACACGTCCATTCCGCCGTGGGTCAACCCGGGAAGCATGATGTCGAGCACGATGAGGTCGTAGGTTTCGATCTCGACGGCCTCGATGGCCGTCGGGGCGGTGAACGCCACGTCGACAGCGTACCCGGATTCGGAGAGCGCCCGGCGCACGATGTCGGCGATGCGGACGTCGTCCTCCACAACGAGCAGTTTCATGATCGAGCGGATTTCATCGTGCCTCGCAGGTCGGTCGAGTTCCCGACGGTACTCCATGGTGGTCGACTACGCACCGTGAGCCGACCACCCCCGGTCGTGACGTCAGCCACCGACCACCTCACCGGTCCCGGCGCTCTTGACCGCGGTGCCTTTCGCGATCGTGACTCCCTTGGCGCTCACCTCGATGGCGAAATCGACCTGGTTCTTGGAACTGCGGTAGATGCTGTACGTGTTTTCGGCAAAGTGGTTGGTTGCCGCCTGGTTGTCGAAGAAGACATCCGTCGTGGCACCGGCCGCCAGAGTGAGTCCGGCGAGCGGCAGGTAGTAGGACTCCTTCTGCTTGGTCGTCGCATCGGTCATCGTGTAGTAGATCTCGAAGCCGGAGAGCGAGGCGGACGAGGTGTTCTTCAGGGTGACCTGCAGTCGATCCGCGGTCGGCTGCTTGGTCACCGCGTCGACATTGTTCTCCGCCAGGGCGCCGACGACCGTGAGACCGGGGGGCGTGCTCGTGTTGGTGATCGGGTTCGCCGCGACCGGCAGCAGGGTCGGTGCTCCGGATGCCCCGGCGACCGGGCTCACCCCGGACGCCGGACCGTGTGCGGCCTGTCCTGCGACGCTGATCCCGATGACCATTGCGACGACTGCCGCGGACACGGCCGCGATGATGATGGTGTTGCGTTTCATTGCTATTTCCTTTGCAGAGTGCGCCGAGTCGTTGCGACAAGGGCGAAGAGCACGGAGGCGAGGGTCGCGACCGCGAGGGTGATGGCGTAGGGGAACATGTCAGCCCAGATGAGGGACAGCGGCTGCTGGTTGTACTGTTCCTTGATGCCCAGGAAGGCGAAGGACAAACGTTCGAAGTGCTTTTCGACGGAGGCGACCTCGATGGCGTTGCGTGCGCTGTCGAATCCGGCGAAGTTCGCCATGACCGCAAGCTCGTCGGCCTTCTTGATCTGCAACGAGGCGAACAGGCCGCCCGGAACCTGGTTGTCCGGGTCCATCGTGTCGCCGATCTGGGGCAGGATCAGCACGACCACCAACCAGATCACCAGGCCGACGATCAGCCCGGTGCTGAGCTGGCGGGAAAGCGCGGTGAGGGCGACGGCGAGAGCGCTCCAGAAGACCAGATAGACCCAGGCCGCGACGGAGGAAATGACGATCCGAATCAGGTCGTGGCTGGTCAGCGCGGCACCCCCGATCGTCGCGATGGCCACGGTCGACACCACGGCGAGAAATGCGACCACCACGGACCAGACCACGGCAAGGCCGAGCAACTTGCCGCCGACGAGGGAGAACCGGCCGAGCGGCCGGGTCATCAGCAGGTCGAGCGTTCCGCGATGCTTTTCTTTCGCTATCGTGCCGTATCCCAGGACGACCGCGAAGAGGGCTCCCAGAATTTCGATGTACTCCATCCCCCCGCGCAACAACTGCAAGGGGAAGAGTTGTGGTGCTGCCGGCACAATCGAGCCGCCGGCGGCGGCCAACCGATGCGCGTACAGGGTGTAGGCATCCAGTTGAACCCGAAAGCTGGCAGCACCGATCACCACCGAGATCACGACCGCGAGGCTCAAGAATCCGATCAGAACGGCAAGCAGCGGATCCCGTCGAAGGTCGAGCAGCTCCTTCGAACCTACGGTGACGAGATTAGTCATGGAGCGGGCTCCTCAGTCTCTGGCGAGGGGTCGCGGCGACCAGCACGGTCAGGAGAGCGACAAAGGCGATGAGCAGGGAAATGGCCAGCACCGGGCTCCCGGTCACCGCGCCGTCTTGCAGCACGACTCCCGCGGCGTGCTTGAACTGCTCGGTCACCGCGAACGGGCCAACAAAGGAATTGACCGTGTCGAAGATTCCCCCGCTGGGAGGGGGGATGGCGGGCACGGGATTCAAGAGCGCGACCGGTCGGGCGGCGGTTCCCAACTGGGGAAGTACGAACGCGATGACGCTCCACGCGATGAAGGGAACAAGCAGCGCCGTTGTCTCCTTCTTGCTGTAGCTCCCGGTGAGCATCCCGAGCAGGGCGAATCCGGTGAGAAGCAACCAGGAGAGAACGGCGAACGCGGCGAGTCGAAGAGTCGGATCGAGACCGAGAATTCCTCCCGTGATGATTCCGATGCTCGCCCAACTGATCACAGTGCTGATCGCGAGTACCACCGCGATGACGACGCTCAAGGCGGAGAGCTGGCCGAGCAGTCGACCGACCGAACCCACCGGACGACTGAGAATCAGCGTGAATGTCGCCGCCTTCCGGTCCCGAAGGGTCGCCTGAACGCCGAGGACGATCGCCATCAGCGCACCGATCAGGACCACGTAGATGACCGAGTTGTGGGCGTAGTAGAGCGGCGAGGACCCGGCGAAGGGGTTCGGTGCGGAGGTCAGGCCCGCGGCGCTGATCCGGTCGTAGACGGCGGTCACCGCGCTGCGGGCCGACCACCCGATGAAGGCGGACACGGACACCATGCCGAGGAAGACGAACAGCAACAGCTGGGGCACCCTTGCCCGCCGGGTGCACACGAGTTCATGCCGAAACGACGCGTTGAATCCGCTCACCGGACGGGCTTCGATTCGAGCTGAAAGTACACGGACTCGAGCGAGTCGTCACCCGGGAACGCGTCGAGGGTCTGACCCATCGAGTCGCTGTGCACCAGAGCCCCGCTGCGAAGGATTCCGATGCTGGTGCAGGTCTTGGTCACCTCCGAGAGCAGGTGGGTGTTCATGAAGATCGTCATGCCGAACTCGCTGTTCAGCCGGCCGATCGTCTCTCTGAGCCCGCGGACGCCCTCGGGATCGAGCCCGGATGTCGGCTCATCGAGAAAGAGCACCGCCGGGGAATGCAGAATCGCCTGAGCGATTCCGATCCGCTGACGCATCCCCTTGCTGAATCCGCCAAGACGGCGATTCTCCATTCCTCCGAAGTCGAGAAATTCGAGAACCTCGGTGATGCGGGCGTCCGGTTTCCTCATCCCCGAGAGGTGGCCGAAGAATCGCAGGTTCTCCCGCACGCTCAAATGATCGTAGAACTGCACGTTCTCTGGCAGATAACCGATCGAACGGCGCACGTCGTGAGCCTGGGTGACCACGTCGTACCCGTTGATGAGAGCGGTCCCCGAGGTGGGCGGAAGCAGGGTCGTGAGGATGCTCACGGTGGTCGTCTTCCCGGCACCGTTGTGGCCGAGCAGCCCGAAGACCTCCCCCTGGCCGATCTCGAGGGTGAGGCCGCTGAGCGCCTCTCGGGACCCGTAGGATTTGGCCAAATCGATGGCCTGAATGGCAGGAGTCGTCATGACACCGACGCTATGAGCACCACGATGAGACCAGGATGAGAGACCGGGTGGCTCCCGAGGTTGCCAGGTTTCTCTCAGCCGTCCGCGGATGCTCTGACGATCATCCGACGCGATCGAGGTGACCCGCCCGCGCACCCGGTCGCCGCCCCACCGCAGCGCGGACCGATTCCGGCTTGGCACGCGGATGCCGGGGCCACCGTCATGGCCTAGGAGAGAATGTCCTTCGTCGAGAAGCGGCCGTAAGCGAGCGCGCCGAACACCACGAGGTATCCGGCCTGGAGAAGAGCGTTGCTGCCGAACGAATCCCACGAAATCGGTTGTCTCAGCAGGTCGGCGAACCCGAGCCAGTAGTGGCTGAACAGCCAGGGGTGCAGCCAGTCGAGCTGGGGAAGCGAGTCGAGCACCTGAGAGACGACGGAGAGCACGATGGTGGTGGCCATCGCTCCAACCGGAACGTTCGTCATGGTCGAAATGAAGAGCCCGATCGCGGAGAGTCCGAGCAGTGACACAGTGATGTACAGCGCGATCAACAGTGCCCGTACAACGGAGTCGCCGACCCCGATGGTGTCACCGGAGAGGAGAGTAACCGGCCCGATCGGAAACAGCGCGGCACCGATGAGGGCACCGGCGATCGCGACGGCCAGGGTCGAGGCGAGACAGAACACCGCGGTCGCGAGGTACTTGATGACCAGGAGCCTTCCCCGTCCCGCCGGCGCAATGAGCAGGTACCGCAGCGTTCCCGCACTCGCTTCCCCGGCGATGGTGTCCCCGGCGACGACTCCGATGGTGAGCGGAAGAAAGAGCGGAACCGAAACGAGCAGGCCGACGAAGCTCACGAACAGCCCGTTCTGGCTCACCTGGTCGAGGAATGCCGGTCCTCGTCCCGACGAGGGCCGTGAGGTCAGCTTCACCGCGAAAGCGATGAGCACGGGGATCAGCGCGAGGGAGGCGAGCATGGCCACGGTGCGTCGGCGGCGGAAGAGCACCGAGATCTCGGAGGCGAGGAGTGCGGTGTCGAGCGTGCCGCGGCGTGCAGCGACGACCGTCGAATCATTGGACCACATCGAATCCCTCCCCGGTGAGTTCGACGAAGCGCTGCTCGAGGCTCGGCCGGTCGACGGCGAACCCACGCACCCGCACCCCCGCCGACACCAGTTCCGCGACCACCGATTCGGGCTCCAAGTCGTCGTCGCCAAGGGAGGCGATCACGTCGAGAGGATCTGCACCGGGCTCGGCGACCGCCATCCCGAACCGCACGAGGACCGCCGTGGCCGCACCCCGATCGGGTGTCTCGACCCGAACGCGCGCGCCCCCGCCCCCACGGAGCTCCGCGATGGTGCCCTGCGCGACCAGGCGGCCGGCACTCATCACGGCGACATCCGTGCAAATCTGTTCGATCTCCGCCAGGAGGTGACTCGAAACGAAGACCGTCGTTCCCTCCGCCGCGAAGGAGCGGATCAGATGTCGCACCTCTCGTGTGCCCTGCGGGTCGAGCCCGTTGGTGGGCTCGTCGAGCACCAGCAGCCGACGGGGTAGGAGAAGTGCGTTGGCGATTCCGAGTCGCTGTTTCATTCCGAGAGAGTAGGCCGTGACCTTCTTACGAGCCGCGTGGGAGAGGCCCACCCGTTCAAGTGCGGAATCCACCCGGTCTCGTCGAGTGGCGGACACCGTGTGTCGGCCGGCGGAGTCGAGTCGATGAAGGTTTGCCGCGCCCGACAGATACGGGGAGAAGCCCGGTCCTTCGACTAGCGCGCCGACCTCCGGAAGGACCGTGTCGAGCGATCTCGGCATCGGGCGCCCCAACACCTCGATCTGCCCGCTCGTCGCCGACGCGAGCCCGAGAAGCATCCGGATCGTGGTCGTCTTGCCTGACCCGTTGGGACCGAGGAAACCGAAGACCGATCCCTCGGGCACACGAAGGTCCACTCCGTCGACTGCGTGTTGGGATCCGAAGGTCTTACTGAGGCCGTCGGTCCGGATCGCAAACCCGCCAGCCGACGAATTCACTTGGCCGCGGCGGCGGCCTGGAGCTTCGCCACGGGGACCGAACCGGCGAACAGGCGTCCGTCGTCGGTCAGAAAGACGTTCACCAGGCTGGTGTGGACAAGATGACCGCCAGCCACTTTCGTCGTGAGCTTGCCGAAAAGCGGCGAAGAACTGATGCTTGGCACCTTATTGCCCGCGGGAACCGCGACGATCGCGTCCCACCCGGTTCCGGTGAGCTTCGGGTGCTCGAGGCCGGGCTTAGTCGCGTCGGGCTTCGTCGGCAAACCGTTCGTCGGCCGGCCCGGAAGCGCCTTCTGCGTAACCTTCGCGCCCGCGGGCGGACTAAAGGCGAAGAGGCTCGCTGCGGGAGAAGCGAGGTCGAGCCGGGAGAACCCGACGCTGAACGCCGGTGTCTTCTGCCCGCGAGCCATCAGATCGACGGCGAGCGGCATCCCGGTCTGCGAGTCGACGGCGATCGACACTGTCCCGATCAAAGTGTCCGAGGCCCTCGGGGTGAGCACCAGGTTGTAGGCAGAGCGCCCGGCAACGCGCCGATCCGGACCGAGTGAGATCGCGGTGGTCGAACTGGCGGAGGCGAGGAACCGGTTGGCGAGCTGCGCCGGGGTCGGAATGCTTGCGGAGGTGGGAGGCATCGCTGCGGTGCGCGAAGGGAGGGTCAGATGGACCGCCGCCTTCTTCTTCGAGTCGTAGAGCCATACATCGGAGCCGTTCCGCACGAGATCACGTTCGGCCATGCTGTCGAGCACCTGCACGCGCAGCGCCGTCGGTCCGTTCACGAAGACACGGGCGGTGTGCGAACCGGTGAGCAGTTCGAGAGCGGATGTCGCCGAGGCATCCGGCCCGGTGGTCGGCAACTGAGGAAGACCCAGATTCGACGATTGCGCGATCGTACCCGAGAAGGCGGTCACCTTCTGGCCGGCCACGAGTGCGATGACCTGCGCCGGAGTCTTGCCGGGGAGGTCGACGGCGGCATTGGCCGAGAGGGGAACCGCGACGGCGGCCGACGCGATCAGTACGGGAACCGCGACCGCGGGCATCCACTTCAACCAACTGCGGGACATAGCGCCGACCTTTCGGGAACCGGGTGCGCACCGAGACGTACGATCACTGAAATCTACTCCGGCAGGCCTACGATTCGCTGGGTGGTCGGTCACACTTCGCCTAGTCGAGGACGCACCGGCTCCACCGGCTGCTGCGTCCGGCCGAGCGGATCGGTGGGCGGAGGTGTCGGGGCGATCCGATCGACGCCGGGAGCCGGGTACTCCCCCGTGTTCGCGAGGTCGGCTGAGCCGATCCCGACCGACGAGCGATCAACGTCCGTTGATGCGCCGCGAGAGCTCGGCCGCGGTCCGACCGATCTCCGCCGCGAGCTCCGGCCAGTGATCGGTCGGGATGGTCTCTCGGGGGAACGACACGGCGATTCCCGCCGCCGGCCAGCCGGCGTGGTCACGCACCGCCACGGCGATCGAAGCGATGCCCGCCGTGACATCTCCGTCTTCGGCCGCGTAACCGCGAGCCCGAACTCCCTCGAGCAGGCGGGCCAGCTCGGCATAGGTCGAGGGTCCCGATGCTGAGCGTTGCACGAAGGAATCGCTCGACGGGAAAAGCGCTCGCAGTTGGGCCTTCGGTAGGGTGGCGAGGAGGGCGCGCCCGCTGGCCGTGACCTGACTCGGAAGCCGTACTCCGACATCCGTCACCAGATGCGGTCGCCGCGGCGCGCGCTCCTCGATGAGATAGACCACATCCCGTCCGTGGAGCACCGCAAGGTGGGCACTCTCACCGATACGATCGACCAGGGCGGAGAGGATCGGGCGGCCGAGGCGGGTGAGCGGCTCCTGACGCATGAATCCCGAACTGAGTTCGAATGCGGCTAGTCCGATGCCGAATCGCCGCGCCTCGGGAAAGTGCAGCACGAAGCCGTGCCTCTCGAGCTCATCGAGGAGGCGATACACACTGGACCGTGGCAGGTCGAGCGCCTGCGCGATGGTGGAGGCCGGCACCGGTCCGCGCTGTGCCGACAGCAGCTCGAGAATGCGAAGGGTGTGGTGGGCTGCGGGGGCGGCGACATGAGCTTCGGCAGTCATCTGGTCCTCGATTTCGAAACTCCCCGACTGTCTCACCGGTGAGACAGCACCCAGCCTACGGCTGTCGCATGGCGTCGCCGGAGAGAGTCTGATGGTGACATGAAGAATTCCCTCGACCCGGTCGTCATCGGGATCGGTGCACTGAACGTCGGGGACGTCGTTGCGATCGCCCGTCACGACTGCCCGGTCGTGATCGACGAGGCCGCCCGCGCCGCCGTCCAGACAAGCCGACGGCACATCGACCGCCTCGCGCGGGACACCGAACCGCACTACGGCATCTCCACGGGATTCGGTGCCCTCGCCACCACCTTCATTGCGGAGGACCGGCGCCGACAGCTCCAGCGCAGCCTCGTGCGATCCCACGCCGCCGGATCCGGGGCAGAGGTGGAACGGGAGACCGTGCGGGCGTTGATGGCCCTGCGCCTGTCCACCCTGCTCACCGGCCGCACCGGCATCCGCCTTTCCACGGCCGAGGCCTATGCCGCCCTCCTCAACGCCGGCATCACCCCGGTCGTTCGCGAGTACGGCTCACTCGGCTGTTCCGGCGATCTCGCACCGCTCGCACACTGCGCTCTCGCTCTCATCGGCGAGGGCTCGGTGCGGGACCGCGGCGGCACGCTCCGGCCGGCCTCCGATGCTCTTGCCGCGGCGGGCCTCTCCCCCGTCGTGCTGGCCGAGAAAGAGGGACTCGCCCTGATCAACGGCACCGACGGGATGCTCGGCCAGCTGATTCTCGCCCTCGACGACCTGGGCCGGCTCCTGTCGACCGCGGATCTGGCGGCAGCGATGGCGGTCGAGGCGCTGCTCGGCACCGATGCCGTCTTCGCCGAAGATCTCAACTCCCTCCGCCCGCAGGCCGGCCAGCAGGTCTCCGCCGCCAACCTGCGTCGGCTGCTCGCCGGATCGCCCATCGTGCAGAGTCACCAGGGACCCGAGTGCACGCGCGTGCAGGACGCATACTCCCTCCGCTGCGCCCCGCAGGTGCACGGGGCCGCCCGCGACACCGTCGATCACGCCCGGCTGGTCGCGAACCGAGAACTGGCCTCCGCAGTGGACAACCCCGTCGTCACCGTCGACGGGAGGGTCGAGTCGAACGGCAACTTCCACGGCGCCCCGGTCGCCTATGTGCTCGACTTCCTCGCGATCGTCGTGGCCGATGTCGCGAGCATGTCCGAGCGTCGCATCGACCGGATGCTCGACCCGGCGCGCAGCCAGGGTCTGCCCCCGTTCCTCGCTGAGGAGGTCGGAGTCGATTCGGGGCTCATGATCGCGCAGTACACGGCCGCCGGTATCGTGTCGGAGCTGAAGAGACTCGCCGTGCCGGCATCCGTCGACTCGATACCGTCCTCGGCCATGCAGGAAGACCACGTGTCGATGGGCTGGGCGGCGGCTCGCAAGCTCCGCACCTCGATCGACGGGCTCACCCGGGTGCTTGCGATAGAGATCATGACCGCCTCTCGCGCCCTCGACCTGCGCGCACCGCTTCTCCCCGGCCCGGCGACGGCGTCGGTGGTCGCCGAGGTACGCCGGGACGTCGCCGGACCTGGTGCCGATCGCTACCTGTCCCCCGAAATCGAGGCCATGGTCGATGCCGTGTCATCCGGCCGACTGTTGAACGCCCTCCGCCCGACGATAGGAACTCTGCGATGACCGGCAAAACACCCCACGAACCGCGACCGGTGCGCGCCGCGCGAGGTTCGAGCCTGACCGCGAAGAGCTGGCAGACCGAGGGTGCGTTGCGGATGCTGATGAACAACCTCGATCCCGAGGTCGCTGAGCATCCGGACCAGCTCGTGGTCTATGGCGGCACCGGCAAGGCCGCCCGAAATTGGGAGTGCTATGACGCCATCGTGCACGCCCTCGAGACCCTCGAGACCGACGAGACCCTGCTCGTGCAGTCGGGCAAGCCGGTCGGAGTGTTCCGCACCCACGAATGGGCCCCGCGTGTGCTCATCGCCAATTCCAATCTCGTGGGCGACTGGGCCAACTGGCCGGAATTCCGTCGACTCGAAGCCCTCGGGCTCACCATGTACGGGCAGATGACCGCGGGGTCCTGGATCTACATCGGAACTCAGGGCATCCTTCAGGGCACCTACGAGACCTTCGCCGCCGTCGCGGCGAAGAGGTTCGGAGGCACGCTCGCCGGCACCATCACTCTGACCGGTGGGGCAGGCGGAATGGGTGGCGCCCAGCCACTCGCCGTGACGATGAACGGAGGTGCCGTGCTGATCGTCGACGTTGACCGCTCTCGACTCGACCGTCGCATGGCACACGGGTACCTCGACGAGGTCGCCAGCGATCTGAACGACGCGCTTCGGCGGGTCATCGCGGCGAAGGAACGGCGCATGCCGACCTCGGTCGGGCTCGTCGGCAACGCGGCCACCGTCTTCACCGAACTTCTCGAACGCGGTGCCCCCATCGACATCGTCACCGATCAGACCTCGGCACACGACCCTCTCGCCTACCTACCGGAGGGAATTTCCTGTGAGGACTGGCGGACGCGGGCGACCGAGGATCCGGAACTCTTCACGTCGCTCTCCCGCGCGAGCATGGCGAAACAGGTCTCGGCGATGGTCGGATTCCAGGATGCCGGGGCTGAGGTCTTCGACTATGGAAACTCGATCCGAGCGGAGGCGAAGCTCGGCGGCTGCGATCGGGCCTTCGACTTTCCGGGGTTCGTGCCGGCATACATCCGACCGCTGTTCGCCGAGGGGAAGGGACCCTTCCGGTGGGTGGCGCTCTCCGGGGATCCGGCGGACATCGCCGCCACCGACCGGGCGATCCTCGAGCTCTTTCCCCACGACGCCGGGCTCCACCGCTGGATCACCCAGGCGGCCGAGAAGGTGCCGTTCGAGGGGCTGCCGGCCCGTATCTGCTGGCTCGGCTACCGGGAGCGTCACCTCGCCGGGCTCAGATTCAACGAGATGGTGGCCTCGGGTGAACTGAGCGCGCCGATCGTGATCGGTCGGGACCACCTGGATTCCGGCTCGGTCGCGTCCCCCTATCGCGAGACGGAGGGCATGGCCGACGGCTCGGACGCGATCGCGGACTGGCCGTTGCTCAATGCACTGCTGAACACGGCGTCGGGGGCCACCTGGGTGTCGATCCACCACGGCGGTGGCGTCGGCATCGGCCGAAGCATCCACGCCGGCCAGGTGCTGGTCGCCGACGGCACGGAGCTGGCGCGGCAGAAGATCGAGCGAGTACTCGTCAATGATCCCGGGACCGGCGTGATGCGCCATGTCGATGCGGGATACGAGCGAGCGGCGGAGGTCGCCCGCGAACGCGGTCTTCGGATCCCGCTCTGGGAAATCTGAGCGATGTCGGTGCACTGCGCCTCACTCGCGGTCGGCGGAACAATCGCCACCGACGTGCGGATCGAGACGGATGCCGCGGGTCGCATCTCGGGAATCCGCGCCGGTACCGAGCCGGTTCACGGCGATCTCCGGCTCAACACGGTGGTACCCGGCTTCGCGAACGCCCACTCGCACGCCTTCCACCGGCTCATGCGCGGAACCACCCACGCGGACGGAGGGGACTTCTGGGCCTGGCGCGGCTCCATGTACCGCACGGCCGCACGCCTCGATCCGGCACTTATGTTCCTCGTCGCGCGCGCGGTGTTCGCTGAGATGCTGGTGAGCGGATACACCGCCGTCGGCGAGTTCCACTACCTGCACCATCGCGCCGACGGTTCGGCCTATGTCCCGGCCCACGCCATGGAGAGCGCGATTGCGGATGCGGCGCGCGAGATCGGCATCCGCCTGGTTCTTCTCGACGCGTGTTACCTCGACGGGGGAATCGGTCGGCCGCTCGACGCTCACCAGCGACGCTTCGGTGACCGCTCGGCCGGCGCATGGCTCGAACGATGGCACTCCCTTCGGGCGGTCATCGACGGAGACGGCGTCCGACTCGGGGCCGCCATCCACTCGGTGCGAGCCGTCACACCGATGGCCATGTCGGAGATCCGGGATGCCCTCGACCCGGGCCTGCCGCTCCACATCCACGTCTCGGAACAGCCGCAGGAGAACTCGGACTGCCTCGAGGCGTACGGCGACACCCCGGTGGGCGTCCTCGCCGACCTCGGTCTGCTCACCCGGCGGCTCAGCCTCGTTCACGCCACCCACCTCACCGCGTCGGATCGCGCGCTTGTCGGCGCGTCCGGGGCCACCGCCGTGATGTGTCCGACCACCGAAGCCGATCTGGCGGACGGCATCGGTCCCGCCTTCGAACTCTCGCGACTCGGCACGCCCATCGCCATCGGCTCCGATCAGAACGCCGTGATCGACCCCCTGCTCGAGCTGCGAAGCCTCGAATCCGCCGAGCGGCTCAGTTCGGGTCTGCGCGGTCGATTTTCCCCGAGCGCACTGCTCGCCGCCGGAACCGTCGCCGGCTATGCGAGCCTCGGCATCAGCCCGACCGTCCTCACTCCGGGCGACCCGTGCGACCTGGTTGAGCTCGATTCGGGAACGCGCCGGACGATCGGCTCGGCAACCGACCAGCTCGTTCTCACGGCCGACTCGTCCGACGTGAGGCGCGTGGTCGTCGGGGGCAGGCTGGTCGCCGACAGCGGACGTCTGGTCGGGCCGCGTACGTCGCGGCCCGAAGACCTGCTCGAAGAAGCGTTCGCTGCGCTTGGCCGAAGCTGATGTCCGAACTCATCACCGACATCGGCGAACTGACGACGCAGGACGAGGATCGTCCCCGAGCGCGGGACGCCGCAATCGTGATCGCCGAGGGCCGTGTTGCCTGGATCGGACGCGCGGAGGACGCCCCGGCAGCCGACACCCGCACCTCGGTCGGCGGTCGCGCCGTACTCCCCGGTTGGGTGGACTCCCACTCGCACATCGTTTTCGCCGGCTCGCGGGAGGCCGAGTTCGAGGCCCGGATGTCGGGAGGGCCGTACCGACCGGGCGGGATCGCGACGACCGTGACCGCGACCCGCGCGGCATCCGAAGAGAGCCTCCTCTCGACTGCGCTTGGTCTTCGTCGCGAGGCCGAACTACAGGGAACGACTCTCCTCGAGACCAAGACCGGGTACGGACTGGATGTGGAGAGCGAGGCTCGCTCGGCGAGGGTCGCCGCCGCGGTGGCCGACACCGTCACCTTTCTCGGCGCCCATGTCGTGCCGCCGGGGATCGATCGGCGAGACTACCTCGATCTGGTGACCGGCCCGATGCTCTCGGCGGTCGCACCGCACGCCGACTTCATCGACGCGTTCTGTGAGATCGGCGCGTTCGACGTCGAAGAGTCGCGAGAAGTGCTCCTCGCCGGTCGCGCCGCGGGGCTCGGCCTCCGGCTGCACGGCAACCAGCTCGGTCGAAGCGGCGGCGTCGCCCTGGCCGTCGAGCTCGGCTGCTCGAGCGTCGATCACTGCAATTACCTGTCACCCGGCGATGTCGACGCCCTGGCCTCCTCCTCGACGGTCGCGACCCTCCTCCCGGCGTGCGACCTCTCCACCCGTGCTCCCCTCGCGCCCGCCCGACGGCTGCTCGATGCCGGCGCTCGAATCGCGCTGGCGAGCAACTGCAATCCCGGAACCTCGTTCACCACCTCGATGCCGCTCTGCGTCGCGCTCGCCGTCTCCACGATGGGCCTCTCGATCGACGAGGCTATCTGGGCCGCCACCCGGGGCGGGGCCCAGGCCCTCGGTCGTGACATCGGCCCGGATGCCGCCGGATCGATCCGGATCGGCGGTCGTGCCGATCTGCAGGTACTGGATGCTCCCTCGGTGGTGCACCTCGCTTATCGACCGGGAGTTCCCCTCGTCACCGCGGTGTGGCGAGGCGGAATCCGCACGCCGAGAGCGGCCGAAGTCGTCCCACGCCAGAACCCAAGGATCCGTCGAAACCCAGGATAATGCGCCCATTGTAAACGGCCGAGAACAGCTATGGTGGTGGTGAGCGCATCCGGCCACCGGTATCCCGCAGGCGGCCCGTTCGTCAAGTTTGGAAGGTCAACGTGGACAGTCTTGGACTTAAGTTTCTTTCGGAAATCGTCGGTACATTCCTGCTGGTACTTCTCGGTACCGGCGTCGTCGCCAATGTCGCCCTCACAAAAACGAAGGGCTTCAATGGCGGGTTTCTTCTCGTCAACTTCGGGTGGGGGATAGCAGTCTTCGCCGGTGTCACAGCCGCCTACTATTCCGGTGCGCACCTCAACCCGGCAGTGACCATCGGATTGTGGGTGCACAACCCCGCGTCGATGACCTTCGGTGTGGTGCTCGTCTACATCGCCGGGCAGCTCATCGGCGCGTTCCTCGGAGCGGCCGGCTGCTGGCTCGCCTACAAGCAGCACTTCGATGCCGAGCCCGATCCCGCCAACAAGCTCGGCGTGTTCTCCACGGGTCCGGCCATCCGCAGCTATGGCTGGAATGTTGTCACCGAGGTTATCGGCACATTCGTGCTCGTCTTCGTCGTCATCGCTTTCGGCGTTCAGCCTGGCACGGCGACCACCGGATCCCCCGCCGGGCTGGCCGCTCTCGGAGCTCTCCCGGTGGCGCTACTGGTCGTCGGCATCGGTGCCTCGCTCGGTGGCCCGACCGGATACGCGATCAACCCGGCTCGTGACCTCGGACCTCGTCTCGCCCATGCCGTTCTCCCGATCAGGGGCAAAGGAACCAGCGACTGGTCCTACTCCTGGGTGCCGATCGTCGGACCGCTCGTCGGCGGCACCATCGCCGGCCTTCTCGCCAACGTGCTTCTCCCCCTCGTCGCCACCAAGTAGCCCCGAGCTGCGACTCAACAGCCAGTCCGGCGGCTAATCACGGGCGAGGCGCCATCGCCGTCGCCGTGCACAGTCCGGCCGGCCCGCCCCTGAGCGGACCGGCCGACTTCCCGAAAAATCACGACAATTCGTTACCTGGAGGTAACTCATGACCGACTACATCCTGTCCATCGATCAAGGAACGACCAGCACTCGCGCCATCATCTTCGACCACTCCGGATCGATCGTTTCCAGCGGCCAGATGGAGCACGAACAGATTTTTCCGAAGGCGGGGTGGGTGGAACACAACCCGAAGGAGATTTGGGACAACACCCGTGAGGTGATCGGACAGGCGCTGTCCAAGGCCAACATCACCAGGCACAACATCACTGCCGTCGGCATCACCAACCAGCGGGAGACCGCGGTCGTGTGGAACAAGACCACCGGGGAGGCCGTCTACAACGCGATCGTCTGGCAGGACACCCGCACCCAGTCGATCGTGGATCGTCTCGCTGACGGGGATGTCGAGCGGTACAAGCAAAAGGTCGGTCTGCCGTTGGCGACCTACTTCTCCGGCACCAAGATCGTCTGGATCCTCGAGAATGTGGAGGGCGCACGAGAGAAGGCGGATGCGGGCGAACTGCTGTTCGGCACGACGGACTCGTGGGTGCTCTGGAACCTCACCGGCGGTATCGACGGAGGGGTGCACGCCACGGATGTCACCAACGCCTCACGCACCCTGTTCATGGATCTGGAGACCCTGCAGTGGGACGACGAGATCCTCAAGGACTTCGGGGTGCCGAAGTCGATGCTCCCCGAGATCCGCAGTTCGTCAGAGGTGTACGGGATGGTGTCGGAGTCGAGCCTGCTGCGAGAGGTTCCGGTTGCGGGCATCCTCGGAGATCAGCAGGCTGCCACCTTCGGCCAGGCGGCATTCGACGCCGGCGAGTCAAAGAACACCTACGGTACCGGTAACTTTTTGATCTTCAACACCGGGGAAGAAATCGTCCACTCGAAGAACGGTTTGCTCACCACCCTCGGCTACAAGCTCGGCGATGCCAAACCCCACTACGCGTTGGAGGGATCGATCGCGGTGACCGGATCCCTCGTGCAATGGTTGCGGGACAACATCGGGCTCATCAATTCGGCACCCGAGATCGAGGATCTCGCCAAGACGGTCGAGGACAACGGTGGAGTGTACTTCGTTCCCGCGTTCTCCGGATTGTTCGCCCCGTACTGGCGGCCGGATGCCCGCGGGGCGCTGGTCGGACTCACCCGGTATGTGAACAAGGGTCACATCGCGCGGGCCGCGTTGGAGGCGACCGCGTTCCAGACCCGCGAGGTACTCGAGGCGGTCAACGCCGACTCCGGTGTCGACCTCACCGAACTCAAGGTAGACGGCGGAATGATCGCCAACAACACCCTGATGCAGTTCCAGGCCGACATTCTCGGCGTGCCGGTGGTGCGGCCGGTCGTCGCCGAAACCACCGCGCTCGGTGCCGCCTACGCCGCAGGTCTGGCGACCGGCTTCTGGTCCGACCTCGGAGAATTGCGCGCCAACTGGCAGGAGGACTCCCGCTGGACGCCGAACATGGACTCCGATGAACGCGACCGCCAAATCCGACTGTGGAAGAAGGCCGTCACCAAGACCTTCGACTGGGTCGACGAGGACGTCAAGTAGCCTTTCGCCGAAGACCGGGCCTGTCGAGACACCCTCCGCGCACCTGGCGGCCGAGTCTCGGCAGGCCCGATTCGACTCAGCGGGACTCCGCGTTCGCGGCCGCGACCCACTCCTCGAGCTTGTTCGCCGCGGCCCCGGAATCTATCGCCTCAGCGGCGAGCGCGATTTTCGCGCGGAAGCGCTCGGGGATCGGTCGCACAAGCTCCGCCGGGTCCTTGGCCAGGTCGAACGCCACCAGTCCCGCGGCCGCGTTCAGCAACACGATGTCCCGCACCGGCCCGTCCCTCCCGGCCAGGACGGCACGCGCGACATCCGCATTGTGAGCGCTATCCCGGCCGAGGAGGTCCACCATCTCGGCGCGCTCGATACCGAGTTCGAGGGGATCGAGGTCATGCTCGGTGACGGATCCCCGTGACACCTCCCAGATGTGGCTGTGGCCGGTCGTCGTGAGCTCATCGAGTCCGTCGTCACCGCGGAACACGAGCGCCGTCGCCCCACGGGTGCGGAACACGCCGACGACAAGAGGCACCTTGTCGAGATCGGCCACACCCACGGCGTTCGCCTCGCACCGCGCCGGGTTCACCAGCGGGCCAAGGAAATTGAACACGGTCGGAATGCCGAGTTCGCGCCTGGTCGGTCCGGCATGTCGATAGCCGGGGTGAAAGAGCGCAGCGAACGCGAAGGTGATCCCGGTCTGCGCGAAGACTCGGGCAACGCTCTCGGGATCGAGGTCGAGGTTCAAACCGAGTGCCTGGAGCACATCGGACGAGCCCGAGGCCGAGCTCGCGGCGCGGTTGCCGTGCTTGACAACCGGCACACCGGTTGCCGCGGCCACGATCGACGCCATCGTCGATACGTTCACCGTCCCGAATCGGTCGCCCCCCGTGCCGACGATGTCGAGGGCCATCGGGTCGACCAGAAGAGGCAACGCGTTTTCGAGGATGGCGTCGCGGAATCCGACAATCTCGTCGACGGTCTCACCCTTTGCCCGAAGCGCGACGAGAAAGCCCGCAAGCTGGGCGGGAGTCGAATCCCCGTTCATCACTTGCTGCATACACCATGACGCTTCGCTGATCGCGAGGTCATCGCCGTCGAGGAGCGCGCTGAGGATGCTGGGCCAGGAGAGCTCGGTGGGCATGACTGCGATCATAGCGATGCGTCTGGGAAAGCCGGGAAGTTTGCCCGAACTGCCGCTGGGAATGAGAAATGAACCTGCCGTGATCGGCCATAATGGAACAGTGACCAGCACATCATTCTCTACCGGCCTCAGCGCTCCCGTGGTTAATCGACCGAGCGTCGTCGCTGTGGGAACGATCGTCTGGCTCGGCAGCGAGGTCATGTTTTTCGCCGGCCTCTTCGCCATCTACTTCACCCTGCGGTCCACCTCCCCAGAGTTGTGGGCCGCAGAGACGCCGAAGCTCAACGTGCCCTACGCCCTCACCAACACGATCATCCTGGTGGCTTCTTCGTTCACCGCCCAGTTCGGCGTATTCGCGGCGGAGCGACTTCAGAAACGACGCACCGGCCCGAGCCCGCTCAAGTGGGGCATGGTCGAGTGGTTCTTCGCGAGTTATGCCCTCGGCGCGATCTTCGTCACCGGCCAGGTCTTCGAGTACGCCAACCTCGTGAGCGAGAACGTCTCCCTCGCCTCCAATCCCTACGGCTCCGCGTTCTACATCACGACCGGATTCCATGCCCTTCACGTGACGGGGGGCCTGATTGCGATGCTGCTCATCATCGGTCGTGCCTACAGCGTGAAAAACTTCGGCCACAAAGAGGCGACATCGACGATCGTCGTCTCCTACTACTGGCACTTCGTCGACGTGGTGTGGATCGGGTTGTTCCTGGTCATCTACGTCCTCAAATAGTTCGCATCCACCCAGAGGAATCAGGGATACACCACAGCATGGCGAAGAACAACAAGCCCGCGACCCCCCGCAGCATCGGTCGCCGCGGTCGGCGTCATCCACTTGCCACGATCGCGTTGATCACAATCGGGCTGGTCTCCACCGGCGGCGCTTACGCGCTGTTCAGCAGCACAGCGTCGGCGCAGACGTCGTCGGTGCGCACGCAGGCCTCCGCGGACGAGGGAAAGAAGCTCTTCGCCGCGAACTGCGCGACCTGTCACGGATTGAGTGCCGAGGGTGTCGCCGGCGTCGGTCCGAGCCTTTACGGAGTCGGTGCCGCATCCGTGAGTTTCCAGGTGGGTACCGGCCGGATGCCTCTGGCCAACCAGGGGCCGCAGGCCGAGAAGAAAGCGGTGCAGTTCACCGACACCCAGATCTCGTCTCTCGCCGAATACGTGGCCTCTCTCTCCCCCGGGCCCGCTATTCCGTCGTCAAAGTACCTTCAGGCGAACGGTAACGCCTCCACCGGGGCCGAGCTATTCCGGATCAATTGCGCGATGTGCCACAACGTCGCTGGGGCCGGAGGGGCGCTCACCGAGGGTAAGTTCGCTCCGTCTCTGTCGGGCGTGCTTCCGGTGCATATCTATGAGGCGATGATCACCGGACCGCAGAGCATGCCGGTCTTCAACGACGCGAACCTGACGCCCACCCAGAAGGCGGACATCATCACCTACCTGAAATACCTCGACAAAAACCCCTCCCCCGGCGGGTTCGACCTCGGTAACCTCGGGCCGGTGTCCGAGGGGCTCTTCATCTGGATCTTCGGCCTCGGCGCCATTGTCGCCGTGACCATCTGGATCGCCGCGAAGGCGAACTGAACGCTCCGCGCCAACACAGCACGAGTCACACGCCTGCATCACCGAAAGGACCCAGAATGGCACAGCACGACGACAGTGGCACGACTGCCGCTGCCGGGTCGGCCGTAGTCCGAAACGAGCCCGCCTCGGCAAAGTCCGGCACCGCAGTCATTCCGTCTGACGCCTTCGAGAACCCGGGACTCCCGCCACATCGGCTGCGGGCCACCGACTTGGACCCGAAGACGGATCGCGTTGCCGAGCGTCGCGTCTACACCCTCTTCTTTCTGTCGATAGTCGGCAGCGTGTTCGCCGTTGCCGCCTACGTCGCGTTTCCGATCACCCCGGGTGACACGAACTCGGTGCGCCTCAACACGGTCTTCCTCGGACTCGGCATCTCGCTCGGACTCCTCGCCATTGGGATCGGGGCGATCTACTGGTCGAAGAACCTCATGCGTGGCGACGAACTCACCGAATGCCGTCACCTCACGCGGGGAACCGAAGCGACCCGCGAGCGCGCCGTGGAGATTTTCCGGGAGGGCAACCAGGAATCGGGATTCGGTCGCCGGACCCTCATTCGCAACAGTCTCATCGGAGCGTTGGTCGCGTTCCCTCTCCCCGCCGTCGTGCTCTTCCGTGACCTCGCCCCGGCAGCCGATCCGGTCGCGCAGCTCGAACACACGATGTGGGCACGGGGCACTCGACTCGCTCACGACCCGACCGGCGTCCCGATCAAGGCGGCTGACGTCACCATCGGATCCGTGTTCCAAGTGATCCCGGAAGGCCTGAACGATAAGCCGGATCGACTCGAGCAGAAAGCGAAGGCCGCGGTTCTGCTCATGCGCCTCAAGCCGGAGGACCTTCACGTCTCCCCCGGGCGCGCGTCCTGGAACTACGACGGAATTGTCGCGTATTCCAAGATCTGCACCCACGTGGGATGTCCGGTGGCACTGTACGAGCAGCAGACGCACCACCTCCTCTGCCCGTGCCACTCCTCGACATTCGACGTCACCAACGAATGCGCGGTGATCTTCGGCCCGGCCGCACGCCCGCTGCCGCAGTTACCCATCGCCGTCGACTCCGAGGGCTACCTTGTTGCGCAAAGCGACTTCCACGAGCCCGTCGGACCGAGTTTCTGGGAGCGAGCATGACTGTCACTGAAACCGAGCCCGTTGTCACCCCGACGGTCGTCGAGCCGGCGCCCGTGGCGGCGCCCGGTCGCGGCGCGCGCTTCACCGGCGCAGCGGCCAACTACATCGATGAGCGAACGAGTATCTCCGGCCTCGTCAAGGAGCTCGGTCGCAAGATCTTCCCGGACCATTGGTCGTTCATGCTCGGTGAGGTCGCCCTCTACAGCCTCGTGGTGATTCTGCTTTCCGGAACATTTCTCACGTTCTTTTTTCAGCCGTCAATGGCCGAGGTCACCTATCAGGGTTCCTACGTGCCGCTCAAGGGCATCCAGATGTCCGCGGCCTACTCCTCGGCACTCAATATCTCATTCGACGTGCGCGGCGGACTCCTCTTCCGACAGATTCACCACTGGGCGGCGCTGCTCTTCGTGGCGGCCATCGGTCTGCACATGCTCCGGGTGTTCTTCACCGGCGCATTCCGCAAGCCCCGCGAACTCAATTGGTTTATCGGGTTCGTGCTGTTCATCCTCGCCATGGCCGAGGGTTTCACCGGCTATTCTCTGCCGGACGACCTCCTCTCCGGCAACGGACTGCGAATCATCGATGGCATCATCAAGGGCATGCCGGTCGTCGGCACCTGGACCTCCTATCTGCTCTTTGGAGGGGAATTTCCCGGAACGAAGCTCGTCGCGATGTTCTACTCGATCCATATCCTTCTGCTTCCCGCCATCCTGGTCGCCGCCCTCGGAGTGCACCTCCTGTTGATGATCGTCAACAAACACACCCAGTTCGCCGGACCCGGCCGCACCAACGGCAACGTGGTCGGGGTACCGATCATGCCGATCTTCGCGGCAAAGGCCGGCGGATTCTTCTTCGTCGTCTTCGGAGTCATCGTGCTGATCGCGTCGTTCTTCACGATCAACCCGATCTGGACCTACGGTCCCTATGACCCATCCCCCGTGTCGGCGGGCACGCAGCCAGACTGGTACATCGGATTCGCCGACGGGATGCTTCGTCTGGTCCCGCCCGGGTGGGAGGTCGTGTGGCTGAATCACACCTACTCCTTCAACATCATCGTCATCACCGTTGTCCTCCTCGTGTTCCTCGGACTGGTCGCGTTCTATCCATACATCGAGGGGTGGATCACCGGAGACAAGCGCGAACACCACCTCGCCGATCGTCCGCGCAACGCTCCGACCCGAACCGCGATCGGAGCCGCGGGCGTCACCTTCTATGCGGTGCTGTGGGCCGCGGCAAGCTCGGACCTCATGGCGACCCACTTCAAGATCACCATCGAGGGCGTCATCCACGTCCTCCAGGTGCTGTTCTTCCTCGGCCCGGTATTGGCCTTCGTCATCACGAAGCGCATCTGCCTCGGATTGCAGAAGAAGGATCGGGAGATCGCTCTGCACGGTTACGAATCCGGGCGCATTGTGCGTCTTCCGGGTGGCGAGTACATCGAGGTGCACGAACAGTTGGACGACTACGAACGTTGGCGTCTGGTGAGCTTCAACGAATACAC
>JANMBI010000167.1:0-12653 GCA_031360325.1 Frigoribacterium sp.
ACGCGACCCGGCGGCGGGCAGCTGCACCGCTCGATGTTCGTCCGACAGGCGAATTGGGCCGCGGTCGGCCGGGGGCACACCCTCCGCGACCTGCGCCACACCGCGGCCTGCGAGTGGATCCTTCAGGGCGTCCCATTGACGACCGTGCAGGCGTGGCTCGAGCACAGCTCCATCGAGATCACCCCGCGCTACCTGCACCACCTCGGCGTCTTCGCCGTGCGCTCCGCACTGGAACTCCTCAACGACGCAGCGGTGCACCCGGTGAGCGAACGGGCCAAGCGACTACCCGACCTCGGCAGCCTCGGACGGAATTCCGGCAGCCATAGCGCCCCGACCACGGCATCGGCCGGTAACGGGCGAGCCGTTTCGACCCGGAAATCCGGGGTGATTCGCCAGAAACCCGAGAACGAGAGTGGCGCTGACCGGCAAGAAAATTGCCGGCCAGCGTCGCCTAATTGCGTGGGCGATACCGGACTCGAACCGATGACCTCTTCGGTGTGAACGAAGCGCGCTACCAACTGCGCCAATCGCCCTGACTCGCCAATCCTGCCACATCCGAAGGGGTGCCACATCGCCTCGACATCCGGTCACACGGTTTGGTGAGTCCCCGAGCATCGGATAGAGTCATGGACGCACGCAGAAATGTGTGGAAGTGCGGATGTGGCGCAGTGGTAGCGCATCACCTTGCCAAGGTGAGGGTCGCGAGTTCGAATCTCGTCATCCGCTCGAGTGGAATAGTTTTCACTGTATTTGACTCGAAAGAGCCAGGCACGGTGGCGTGGCCGAGAGGCGAGGCAGCGGCCTGCAAAGCCGTCCACACGGGTTCAAATCCCGTCGCCACCTCGGATATGTCCCGCGGAAGTAGCACAATAGAAAATGCTTGAGCGATTGGCGCAGCGGTAGCGCGCTTCCCTGACACGGAAGAGGTCGCTGGTTCGATCCCAGTATCGCTCACCCTCGTAAGGCCCTGGATTCCGATCCGGGGCCTTACCGGTTTCTGTCCGGGCACGGGTCGTGTCACGCCTACTGGGGACTGTCCGTCCGATGGGCGGGGGGCGAGACTGGGGAACATGAACCCGACGAGCAGCGATCCTTCTCGCGAGTGCAGCGACTTCGCCGAACTGCTCCTCGAATCGGGGCTCGTCTCGGCGGATCAACTTGCGCGGGCCGACGAGGAAGGCGCGCGGTCGGACGAAGCGCTGGACTCGGTGCTGGTGTCGCGTGGGGTCGTCCGGCCCGAAGCGTTGCGCTCCGTGCTTGCTCGCGCGTGCAATATCCCTGCACTCAATCTCGCCCGCACCCACATCGACCACGAACTCGTGGATCAGTGGGCCGACAGCATGTATCTCGCGGAAAACTGGTTGCCGGTTCGGGATCAGGCAAACGGCACGGTTCTCGTGGCCACCTCTCGGATTCCGGACGCCTCGCGCGCCGAGCGCATCGCGGCAGTGATCGAGGCCCCGGTGGAGTTCGCCGCCGTCACCTCGGCCGATATTTCGGCGGCCGTGGCTCGGGCCGTCAAGCGGCGCGCCCGCGGTCGACGGCTCTTCCTCGGCTGAATCGCCCGCGGGGGAGCAGGCCGCGTCGGGTCTTCGGAGAGCGACGCTAAAGTTGATTCACCGCAACGGCACGACCAACTGTCGCCACCGAGCGCCCGATCCCAAGGAGCACATCCGTCGTGTCAGATTCGCCCGCCGGCAACGAGTCCGTTCTCGAGTCGATCACGGCGGCGGAGACGACCACCGGTTTCGAGCTGTTCGCCGACCGGCGGGTGGTGGCGGTTCGGGTCGCGGGTGAATTGCGAGATCTGGCGGCAACCGTGACCGCGGGCGAGTTCGCCGAGCCGGTGCTGATTTCGTCCGCGGACGGGCTCGGCATTCTGCGCCATTCGGCGGCGCACGTTGCGGCGCAGGCTCTGCAGTCAATCAACCCCGCGGCCAAACTCGGCATCGGGCCGCCGATCACCGATGGCTTCTACTACGACTTCGACGTGGAGAATCCACTCACCCCCGATGATCTCACGGCCATCGACAAGGCCATGGGTCGGATCATCAAGGCGGGTCAGCGATTCGTGCGGCGCGTCGTGACCGAGGACGAAGCCAGAACGGAGCTGGCGGATGAGCCGTACAAGCTCGAGCTGATCGGTTTGGCGGGGCACCCCGGCGAAGGGGCGGGAAGCACCGACGACAACGAATCCGTGGAAATCGGAGGAGCCGAGTTGACGATCTACGACAACGTGGACCCGCGCACGGGGGAGACGGTGTGGAAAGACCTCTGTCGTGGACCGCACCTGCCGAACACCCGCCTTATCGGAAACGGATGGGCCCTCACCCGCACGGCCGCCGCGTATTGGCGCGGGTCGGAGAAGAACAAGCAGCTGCAGCGCGTCTACGGCACCGCCTGGGCGACGAAGGACGAGCTGCGTGCCTATCAGACTCGCCAGGAGGAGGCCGCCAAGCGCGACCATCGCAAACTCGGCGCCGAGCTCGACCTGTTCTCCTTCCCCGACGAGATCGGATCGGGCCTCGCCGTCTTTCATCCGAAGGGCGGCATCATTCGTGCCGAGATCGAGAACTATATGCGCGAGCGGCTCGTCGCCAACGGCTACGAGCAGGTCTATTCCCCGCACATCACCAAGGGCGCACTGTTCGAGACCAGCGGCCACCTTCAGTGGTACCGGGAGGGCATGTTCCCGGCGATGCACCTCGATGAGGAAGTGGATGACGCGGGCCACGTCACCCGGCAGGGCCAGGACTACTATCTCAAGCCGATGAACTGCCCGTTCCACAACCTGATCTTCCGCGCGCGCGGACGAAGCTACCGCGAACTGCCGTTGCGCCTGGCGGAGTTCGGCACCGTCTACCGCTACGAGAAGAGCGGCACCCTCTCCGGCCTCACCCGTGTTCGCGGGCTCACCCAGGACGACGCGCACATCTATGTCACGCCCGAGCAGGTGAAGGAGGAGGTCGCCAGCCAACTCGATTTCGTCTTCGAAACGCTTCGAGGGTACGGTCTCGACGATTTCTATCTCGAACTCTCGACCAAGAACCCCGACAAATACGTCGGGACGGATGAGGCGTGGGAGACAGCGACGGAGACCTTGCGCCAGGTGGCCACGGAGTCTGGTCTCGAACTCGTCTCCGATCCGGGGGGCGCGGCGTTCTACGGGCCGAAGATCTCGGTGCAGGCGCGGGACGCCATCGGGCGAACCTGGCAGCTGTCGACGGTGCAGCTCGACTTCAACCAGCCGGAGCGATTCGAACTCGAATACACGGCGGCCGACGGCACTCGCCAGCAGCCGGTGATGATCCACCGTGCTCTGCTCGGATCCATCGAGCGGTTCTTCGCGATCCTGCTCGAACACTATGCCGGGGCGTTCCCGGTGTGGCTGTCGCCGGTTCAGGTGGTCGGCATCCCGGTCGCCGAGCAGTACGAGGAGTACCTCGGAGACATCATCCGCCGGTTACGGGACGTCGGAGTGCGTGCGGAGCTTGACGACTCGAACGACCGGATGCCGAAGAAGATCCGCACACACACCAAACTCAAGGTGCCATTCCAGCTGATCGCCGGCGAAGAGGATCGTGCCGCCGGTGCTGTGAGCTTTCGATTTCGTGACGGTCATCAGGAGAACGGCATCCCGGTCGCCGAGGCCATCGACAGGATCACCTCGGCCATCGCGATGCGGGCGCAGGTCTGAGCGTGCCGGGAGACTTCGACGGCGTCAACATCGAGTCGTCCGAGGAGTTCGCTGCGGTTCCGGATGCCTTCCAGCGGCTCTGGACACCGCACCGCCTGGTGTACATCAAGGCCGGGCCGCAACCGCACCAGAAAGAATGCCCGTTCTGCGTCGCGCCGTCGATGACCGACGAGAAGGCGCTCATCGTCGCGCGCGGGAAGACCTGTTTTGTGCTGTTGAATCTCTTTCCGTACAACGCCGGTCACCTGCTGATCTGCCCGTATCGGCACGTGGCGAGCTACGACGAGGCGATGCCGGAGGAGGTCACCGAGATGGCGACGCTCACCCAGGTGGCGATGCGGGTGTTGGAATCCACCGCGAAGTGCCACGGATTCAACATCGGCATGAATCAGGGCTCCGTCGCCGGCGCCGGAATCGCCGAACACCTGCACCAGCACGTCGTTCCGCGATGGTCGCAGGATGCGAACTTCTTTCCAATCATCGCCGGCACGAAGGCGATTCCGCGCCTGCTCGGCGAGGTGCGGGCGGAGATCCACGCGGCCTGGCCGCAGCCGTAATCCGCCGCAACGGTCGGATTGGGCGGTTTAGAATGGGCAGGCTCCGCGGCACGTCCGGAGCGTCAGAGAGGCGAGAAGTGACCGATAGCACCAGCACAAGCAGCAGCACCGAAAATCTGGGCTCGAGCCGCGTGAAGCGCGGCCTCGCCGAGATGCTTAAGGGCGGCGTCATCATGGACGTCGTCACAGCGGCGCAGGCACGGATCGCCGAAGATGCCGGGGCCGTCGCGGTCATGGCTCTCGAGCGGGTTCCCGCCGACATCCGCTCACAGGGCGGCGTGGCGCGCATGAGCGATCCCGACCTGATCGAGTCAATCGTCGCCGAGGTCTCCATTCCGGTCATGGCGAAGGCGCGAATCGGGCACTTCGTCGAAGCGCAGATACTGCAGTCGCTCAAGGTCGACTACATCGACGAGTCCGAAGTGCTGTCCCCGGCCGACTACGTGAATCACATCGACAAGTGGCCGTTCACTGTGCCGTTCGTCTGCGGGGCGACGAACCTCGGTGAGGCCCTCCGGCGCATCAACGAGGGCGCGGCCATGATCCGCTCAAAGGGCGAGGCCGGTACCGGCGACGTGTCGGAGGCGACGAAGCACATTCGCACGATCACCTCGGAAATCCGTGCGCTTTCCGCGAAGAGCCACGATGAGTTGTACGTGGCGGCGAAGGAGATGCAGGCTCCCTACGAGCTGGTGCTCGAAATCGCGCGTACGGGCAAGCTTCCGGTCGTCCTCTTCACCGCCGGCGGCGTCGCCACTCCGGCGGATGCCGCGCTGATGATGCAGCTCGGCGCGGATGGCGTCTTCGTCGGTTCCGGGGTGTTCAAGTCGGGCAACCCCGAAGCTCGCGCAGCGGCCATCGTGAAGGCGACCACCTTTTTCGACGACCCATCGGTCATCGCGGAAGCCTCTCGCGGGCTGGGAGAGGCGATGGTCGGCATCAACGTGTCCGACTTGCCGGCACCGCACCGCCTCGCCGAACGTGGCTGGTAGTGCCGCGCCGATAGTCGGTGTTCTCGCGCTGCAGGGTGATTTTCGTGAGCACCTGGCCGTGCTCGGCTCCCTGGGGGCGGATGCTCGCGCGGTGCGCCGTCCGACGGAGCTCACCCAGGTGGCCGGGCTCGTCATCCCGGGCGGGGAGTCGAGCGTCATGGATAAGCTGTCGCGCAGTTTCGGGCTCGCCCAACCGCTCAAGGATGCGATCCGGTCGGGGCTGCCGATCTACGGCACCTGCGCCGGACTCATCCTGCTTGCGGACGAGGTGCTTGACGCGATCGTGGGGCAGGAGAGTCTCGGCGGCTTCGACATCTCGGTGCGGCGCAACGCCTTCGGGTCGCAACGGGACTCCTTCGAGACGGATCTCGACATCCCGGTGCTCGGCGCCCCTGCCGTGCACGCCGTCTTCATCCGCGCGCCCGTGGTGGAACGATTGGGCGACGGCGTCAACGCGCTGGCGACGCTCAGCGATGGGCGCGTGGTCGCGGTGGAACAGGACAATCTTCTCGGCACGAGCTTCCACCCGGAGATGACCGGGGACACTCGATTCCACGAATACTTTCTCGACCGGGTTAGAGCGGCCCAGTAGCCAGCCGCGTCGTGCCGCGCACGCTCCTGCCCGTGCCGAGCGCCATTCGAGCTGCCGCTCTCGGTTCTCACGAGCGGGTTTTGGGAGAGAGAATCGGCATCGCGGTGTTTCGCTGGCGAGGGCGCTTCACCCCGCTCAACCGGTGGCGAATCGCTTCGCGTTGCGCCGGCGTGCCTTTTCAGCCTCGACCTCGCGACTCTTCGGCGGCGTCGTGGCCACCAGGTCCCGGAGAAGATGCTGGGTTATGTGGGCGATATCGTGAACGGCTCGATCGAAGGCCTCCCGGTTCACGGTGGCCGGTTTGGTCGATCCGCTGATCTTGCGCACGTATTGGAGAGCAGCGGCCCGCACCTCGTCCCGGTCGGCGGCTGGCTCGAAATTATGGAGGGTGTGGATGTTTCGGCACATGCAGAGAGGCTAGATGCGGCCGGGCGCCCGATCAAGACTGACGAATCAAGACTGCCGAATCAAGACTGCCGAATCAAGACTGTCGAATCAAGACTGTCGGATCATGCCTGCCAGATCATGTCTGTCGGGGTCGGCAGCGCTGCGCTGGCTAGAATGTTCAGCATGTCAGGCCACTCCAAATGGGCAACCACCAAGCACCAGAAGGCGATCAAAGACTCTCGCCGTGCCAAGTCGTTCGCCAAACTCATCAAGAACATCGAAGTCGCGGCCAAGCTCGGAGGCGCAGACCTCTCCGGCAATCCGACGCTCGTCGACGCCATTCAGAAGGCGAAAAAGACGTCGGTTCCGAATTCGAACATCGACTCCGCGGTCAAGCGAGGATCAGGCCAGCTCGGAGAGGCGATCGACTACCAGACGATCATGTATGAGGGTTACGCGGCCGGCGGCGTCGCCCTGCTGATCGAGTGCCTCACGGACAATAGGAATCGCGCCGCAGCAGACGTGCGCACGGTGATGACCCGCAACGGCGGAACAATGGGCGACCCGGGAAGTGTCGCCTACAACTTCAGCCGCAAGGGCGTCGTCTCGGTCACCAAGACCGACGGCATCTCCGAAGATGACATCCTCGCTGCCGTGCTGGACGCAGGAGCGGAAGAGGTGAACGACCGGGGGGCGGGGTTCGAGATCATCACCGAGCCGCACGACATGGTCGCGGCGCGCACCGCACTGCAGGAGGCGGGAATCGAATACGACTCGGCCGACATCGAATTCGTCCCTGGCGTCACCATCGAGGTGGATGCCGAGACGGCGCGCAAGATCTACCGCCTCATCGACGCCCTCGACGACAACGACGATGTGCAGAACGTCTACGGCAACTTCGAGGTTCCCGCAGACGTACAGGCCGCCCTCGACGACGAGGAGTAGCCCCCCGGTGGTCGCACCGCAGGTCGACACGATCCGGGTGCTTGGAATCGACCCGGGACTCACCCGATGCGGTGTGGGCATCGTGGATGTGACCGCCACCCGGACCGCCAGGCTCGTGGCTGTCGTTGTCATCAGGACGTCGCCCGAGCTGGCGCTCGAGCGGAGACTGCTTCACGTGGGAGACGAGATCGAACGACTTCTGGACGAACATCGTCCCGACGCAGTCGCGATCGAGCGCGTCTTCGCGCAACAGAACCTCAATACCGTGATGGGAATAGCCCAGATCAGCGGCGTCGCACTGCATCTCGCGGCCAAACGCGGACTGGTGGTCGGTTTGCACACGCCCTCGGAGGTGAAGGCCGCCATCACCGGCTATGGGTCCGCCGACAAGAAGCAGGTGGCGACGATGGTGGCGCGCGTACTCGGTCTCTCCGAACTTCCGACTCCCGCCGACGCATCGGACGCGCTCGCCATCGCGATCTGTCATGCGTGGAAACGCGGTGCTGTGGTCGCAGGTCCCGGGGGGGCTCTCACGAAGGCGCAGGAGACATGGCTCGCCGCGGAACGGTCCGCGGCGAAGTCGTCCCCCAAACGTAGGCTGGGACAATGATCTCCTCGGTGCGCGGAACGGTACTGTCCGCGGCCGGTACGAGCGCCGTGATCGATGTCGGGGGAGTCGGCCTGTCCGTCACCGTGACCCCCAAGCACGCTCTCTCGATGCGGGTTGGCGCGGAGGCGACGGTGCGTACCGCGCTCATCGTGAGGGAGGACGACCTCGCCCTGTTCGGCTTCCCCGACTCCGACGAACTCGCCGTCTTCGATCTTCTCCGCGGAGTCACCGGTGTCGGGCCGAAGTCGGCCATGGGAGTGCTGGCGGCGATGACCCCTGGCCAGGTGGCATCCGCCGTCGCGACGGAGGATGACGCCGCCTTCCGCACCGTGTCCGGCATCGGGCCCAAGACCGCGAAGCTCATCGTGGTCTCCCTCGCCGGCAAGATGCAGGTTCCTCCGCTCGCCGCGTTCCGGGCACCGGCCATCACCGCATCCGTGAGCGACAGCGTGCTGGTGGCTCTCGTCGGTCTCGGCTGGTCGGAGCGGGTCGCCGCGCAGGCACTCGACGACGCCCTGGCCGCTGCATCCCCGGTCGAATCGACCACCGTCGCGTCGCTACTTCGCCTCGCCCTCACTCAGCTCGGCCCGCAGCAGGTGAGCAATCGATGATTGACGACCCCTCCGTCGCCATCGTGCGACCCACCCCGGAGTCGGAGGCCGAACTCGCCTTCGAGGGGGCCCTTCGACCGAAGACGCTGGCCGAATTCGTCGGCCAGGCAAAGGTGCGCGCGCAACTTCAACTCCTGCTGCAGGCGGCCAAGCTGCAGAATCGCACCCCCGACCACATCCTTCTCGCCGGCCCTCCGGGGCTGGGAAAGACGACGCTGGCGATGATCGTGGCAGAGGAGAGTGGTCGGCCGCTGCGCATGTCGAGCGGCCCCGCGATCCAACACGCGGGGGACCTCGCCGCGGTACTCTCCTCGCTCGTGCCGGGCGAGATCCTCTTCATCGACGAGATCCACCGCATGGCGCGCTCGGCGGAAGAGATGCTCTATCTCGCGATGGAAGACTTCCGCATCGACATCATGGTGGGCAAGGGCGCCGGAGCGACCTCGATCCCGCTCGATCTCGCGCCGTTCACGCTGGTCGGGGCGACGACAAGGTCAGGGATGTTGCCGAACCCGCTTCGAGACCGGTTCGGCTTCACCGCCCACCTCGAGTTCTATTCCGAATCCGAACTTCAGCAGGTGCTCACCCGGGCGGCGAACCTTCTGAGTCTTCCGGTGGATCGCGAGGCCCTCGCCGAGATCGCCGGCCGGTGTCGGGGAACCCCACGGATCGCCAACCGGCTTCTTCGCCGGGTGCGCGACTACTCCCTTGTTCACCGGACCGACGGTCTCGAGTCGGTGCACGCCGCACTCGAACTCTACGATGTGGATGCCCTGGGGCTCGATCGATTGGACCGCGCGGTCATGGAGATCATCCTCACCCGCTTCGACGGAGGACCCGTGGGACTCAACACCCTTGCGGTCTCGGTCGGCGAGGAGGCGGAGACCATAGAGTCGGTCGTCGAACCCTTTTTGGTACGCATCGGCCTGATCACCCGAACCCCGCGCGGACGAGTGGCGACGAAACACGCGTGGGCCCACTTCGGCATTCCGCAGGCCGAATCGGCTCTCTTCGGGGATGACCTATAATTGGGGCTGGTCACAGTGCGCAGGGTGAGACTCCCGGTGTTCTCCTCACGCCCCTGAAAGGCTCTTTCCCCATGGATCCCACACTCATTCTCGTCGCCGTCGCGCTCGCGGTATTCGTTTTCTTCCAGTTCCGCACCTCGCGCAAACGTGCGAAAGAGACCGCGGCACGCCAGGCCGCCATCGGTCCCGGAGTGGAAATCATGACCAACTACGGACTGTACGGCACGGTGCTTTCGATCGATGACGACACCAACATGGCGCTCATCGAAACCACACCGGGCACCATCCTGAAGATCCATCGCCAGACGATCCTGAAGGCCGTGGAGGAGGAGACTCCCGCCGTCGACGAGGCACCCGACACGCTGGTCGAAGAGAGCGAGCCGGTTGTCGGCACGGCCGGCGACAACGCGATCGTCGTCGGCGACCCGGAATTCGGCGAGCGGGTCGAGCCGGCCGCCGAGAAGCCCGCGCGCAAGGCTGCTCCCCGGAAGAGCGAAGACTAACCTCAAATCTGATGTCCGCTCGCGCCTCACCTGTGCGCGGGCTTCGAGTGCGCCGGTCGCTTGTCCGGGTCATATGCGTAGAAAGCTGAGTCTCCCGTGGCAAGAACGACCCCGGTGAAAAAGGCCCTGAGGTCGCTGACGTGGTTGTTGATCATCGTTGCGGGCCTCACCGCCCTCAACGGCTACGCGGTGCTGACCGGCAAGGGCGCGTGGCTTCCGAAGCTCGCGCTCGACCTCCAGGGCGGCACTCAGATCATTCTGACCCCGCAGGTCGCCAACGGGTCGGCAAACCCCACCACCGAGCAGCTCAACCAGGCCGTGTCGATCATTCGCCAGCGCATCGACGCGAGCGGTGTGTCCGAGGCGGAAATCAACACGCAGGGTGCGTCGAACGTCGTCGTGTCCATTCCCGGCATCCCCGACCAGGCAACCATCAACCGAATCGAATCGTCGGCGAAGCTCGAGTTCCGAGCCGTTCTCGTGTCGGAGGCGGCCCCGACGAGTGCGGTGGGGAGTGCGACACCGACACCGACACCGAGCACCTCCGCGGCGCCTCTCCCGTCGAGTCCGAGCGTGAAACCGACCAATGGAAGCGACCTCGCCTATATCACGCCCGCTCTTCAGAAGCAGTTCGCCGACTTCTCCTGCAGCCAGGTGGAGGCGGCGAAGACGAACGTCGCCCCGGCCGATAAGCCGCTGATCACCTGCGATTCCCGGGGCCAGTACAAGTACATCCTCGGCCCCGTCGAGGTCGCCGGGGAGACGATCGTCGACGCCACCAACGGCGTCGTCACCAACAGTCAGGGCATCAGCACCGGGCAATGGGCCGTCAACATCGTCTTCAACTCCAAGGGCACGCAAGAGTTCGCCCAGGTGACATCGCGGCTGTTCGCCCTCACCGGTGTTCGCAACCAATTCGCGATCGTGCTGGATGGCCGCATCATCTCCGCCCCGACCACGAACGCGGTGATCAGCAACGGCAAGCCGCAGATCACCGGATCGTTCACCCAGGCGTCATCGAAGGCCCTCGCCGACCAGCTCAAGTTCGGAGCCCTTCCGATCGGTTTCAAGGTGCAGAGCAACGACAGCATCTCGGCAACCCTCGGTGCGAGCCAGCTGCAGAGCGGACTCATTGCCGGCCTGATCGGGCTCGTCCTTGTGGTGCTCTACTCCCTGCTGCAGTACCGAACCCTCGGGCTTGTCACCGTCGCCTCCCTCATGGTCGCCGCCACGATCACCTTCCTTATCGTCGATCTGCTCTCCTGGCGGCAGGGCTATCGGCTCTCCCTCGCCGGAGTCGCCGGCCTCATCGTCGCAATCGGCATCACGGCCGACTCCTTCATCGTCTACTTTGAACGAATACGGGACGAGCTGAGGGATGGCCGTGCGCTCGAGTCCGCCGTCGAGGCCGGGTGGAAGCGGGCCATCCGCACCATCATCGCCTCGGACACGGTCAACTTCCTGGCCGCAGCCATCCTCTTCATCCTCGCCGTCGGCAACGTGAAAGGTTTCGCGCTCACGCTCGGCCTCACGACGATTGTCGACCTGGTGGTGGTGGCGCTCTTCACGCACCCGATGTTGCAGCTGATCTCCCGCCGCCGGTACTTCAGCGAGGGGCATCGTTTCAGCGGACTGGATCCGCGGGCGCTCGGAGCCGTGTATCGGGGGCGTGCGACCTTCCGCGAACCGACGGCCGTGTCGGCCAACAAGCGGGCGACGGTGAGCCGAGAGGCCCAGAAGCGTCAGACCATCGCCGAGCGGAAAGCCGCAGAGCTCGAAGCGACGCGGCCACTTCCCGGGACACGGAGGCCGTCGGGTTCCACGAAGAAACCCTCGTCGACCTCCGCGAGCTCGTCGACGAACACCGACGGGAAGGACTCCTGATGGCCAGCTTTTCCCAGTTCGGCAACGACCTGTACACCGGAAAGCGCTCCTACGACATCGTCGGCAAGCGCCGAGTGTGGTATTCGATCTCGGCGGTCCTCGTGCTCATCGTGATCGTGGTGCCGATCCTCCGCGGCGGGTTCCTGTTCGGGATCGAATTCCTCGGCGGCTCACAGTTTCAGATCGCGAGCACCGCTGGTCTGAACCCCACGCAGGCACAGACCCTCGCCCAGAACACCGTGCTCGCTGTGGAACCGGGCTCCAACCCCCGCGTCACCCTCATCGGCACCAACGCGTCGGTTCGGGTGCAGACCGACCAGCTGACGAGCAGCCAGAGCGTCGTCATCCAGCAGGCCCTTGCCAAGGCTTACAAGATCAAGGATTCGGAGGTGACCACCTCGTTCATCGGGGCCACCTGGGGGCAGGACATCACGCGGCAGGCCGTCACGGCACTGATCGTCTTCGTGATCCTGGCCGCGATCGTGATGGCCATCTACTTCCGTACCTGGAAGATGTCGCTGGCGGCGATGACCGCACTCCTTCACGACCTCGTCCTCACGGCCGGCGTCTACGGCGTCTTCCACATCGAAGTCACCCCGGCGGCCGTGATCGGATTCCTGACCATCCTCGGCTACTCGCTGTACGACACCGTCGTGGTGTTCGACAAGATCCGGGAGAATACGAGCGAGGATGGCGCGGAGTCTCGACGCACCTTCGGAGAGTCGGTGAACCTCGCCGTCAACCAGACTCTGGTGCGGTCGATCAACACCTCGATCGTGGCGATCCTGCCGGTCGGATCGATTCTCTTCATCGGGGCGTTTGTTCTCGGTGCCGGCACCCTGCGCGA
>JANMBI010000183.1:0-2914 GCA_031360325.1 Frigoribacterium sp.
ACGCCTCTACGCCGCGATCACGGCCCGGCTGGTGGAAGTGGGTGTCGAGGAACAGGACGTCTTCATCGGTTACGTGGAAAATGGACCGCAGGACTGGTCGTTCGGGTTCGGCCGGGCCCAATACCTCACCGGCGAACTGGCGGTGCCGACGGCGTAGGCGTGCGCGCACAGAGGCCGCGCACTGGCAACGAACCCGAGCCTCCTCGGCCCACCGGGTCGGCACGCCGGCCCGGACGGTCCGAACTCACCCGGCGAGGGTGAGGGCGCGCCACGGGCCTACTTGTCGACGAGGGTGATCTCGAACGAGTAGAGGTCGGGACGATAGGCGTGGTGACCGTATTCGACGGCCCGCCCGGAGTTATCGAAGGCCGTGCGGTCCATGGTGAGCACGGGGTCGTGCTTGTCGATCTGCAGAAGGGCACTCTCCGCCGACGTCGCGCGCCGGGCGCCGATGTTCTGGCGGGCCACGCGGATGGTCACCCCTCGTCCGCGAAGCACCTGGTAGAGGCCATGCTGCCTGAGGTCCTCTTCGGCCACGTTCGCGAATTCCTCCGGAAGAAAGTTCTCGAGGATCGCCAGCGGCACGCCATCAGCGCGCCGAACCCGTTTGATATGGAGGACGGGCGAATCGAGGGCGACCCCGAGGTGTTCGGCCACGCGGGCGTCGGCCTTGATCACCTCGTGAGTAAGGAGTTCGGTGCTTGGGGTGCGGTTCTCGCTGACGAGGTCCTCGTAGAGGCTCGTCAGCTCGACCTTGCGGGTGACCTGACCATGCACCACCTGAGTTCCGATCCCACGGCGGCGAACGAGAAGTCCCTTGTCGACGAGATCCTGGATAGCGCGGCGCACCGTGGGGCGCGACAGGCCCAGCCGCTCGCCCAATGCCACCTCGTTCTCGAGACGAGATCCCGGAGGCAGGCGTCCATCGAGGATGGCTGCCTCGATGCGCGTCGCGATCTGAAAGTACAGGGGGATCGGCCCCGACCTGTCCAGATCCATGAAGAGGCCACCAGGGAGAGTCTGCTCTAGCTGCTGCACTCGGGGCTCCAGATCAGAAGTCATTGCGACGCGACTTTACGTCAATATGTGTTAACAATATCACCCGAGGGGCGGCATGCAAGTGATTGCACGAGCGAATTATTCGCATAAGCTCATCAGGCTGGCGAAGTGGCGAACGGCCATCGAACGGCCATCGAACGGCCATATCTGTGATGTTTCAAGACATCGGTGATACCTCTGCCTCAATAGATCGGTGACAGTTCCGGGGCTCTTCGTGGTGACACTTCTCCTTCAATGTTTGAGGGATGAGCGCTGTTGAACCTGTTGATCCTCGTGTTCGTCTCGCGATCTCCCAGTGGCCTGATGATGCGCCGCGCGGGTCGGTGACGACCTTCTGTCTCGAGCATGGTCTGTCTCGCAAGACGTTTTATGGGATCCGAAAACGCGCGCTGCTGGAAGGGCAGGCTGCAGCGTTGGAGCCTCGCAGCCGTCGCCCTGCGCTGAGTCCGAACCGCATCGCTGACGACGTGAAGGCTCAGGCGGTTGGAGTTCGCGCCGCGCTGGAGCAGTCGGGTTTGGACCATGGGCCGGTCAGTGTTCACGAGAAGATGCGTTCCTTGGGGATGGAGCCGGTGCCGGCGGTGTCGTCGTTGGCGCGGATCTTCCGCGAGGCCGGAGTGGCCCGGTGGAGCCGAAGAAGAAGCCGCGGGCGTCTCACCGTCGGTTCGTTTATCCGGCGCCGAACGCGTGCTGGCAGCTGGACGGCACCGAATATGTCCTCACCGGCGGTCGGAAGTGTGTGATCTTCCAACTCATCGACGATCACTCCCGCCTGGCCGTCGCGACCCATGTTGCTTGGGGCGAAACCTCGGCTGGTGCGATCGCGGTCGTCGCGAAAGAGATCGCGGCTCACGGGGTTCCGCAGCGGTTGCTCAGCGATAACGGGGCCGCGTTGACCCCGTCCCGCCGCGGGGTGCTCGGCCAGCTCGTCGCCTACGTCACCGCCCTCGGGGTCGAGCCGATCACCGGGAAACCCTACAAGCCGACGACACAGGGTAAGAACGAACGCTTCCACTAGACTCTGTTCCGCTGGCTCGATAAGCAACCTCTCGCCGACAGTCTCGAGCAGCTGCAGGAGCAGGTCGACCGGTTTGACCGGATCTATAACTACGAACGCCCCCACCAGGTGCTGCCAAGGCGGATCACCCCGCAGCAGGCATGGGAGGCGACCCCGAAAGTCGAACCTCCACGCCCCGTCCTGCAACCCGCTGCACCCTTGGCAGCGAACGATGGCAGGAGGATGACTCGGATCCACGACAACGGCACCGTCTTCGTGCGTGGGACCCGCTTCGAAGTCAGCCGCACCCTTTTCGGCACCCTCGCCTACCTCGTCGAAACAAACGCTTCACTCATGGTCTTCGACGACCAGGGGACCCTCCTCATCAAGCACTCCTGGCCGCCACCCGGAACCAAGTACGTCGGCAGCGGCCGGCCACGAGGACCCCGTGGACCACGCAAAACCCTCTAAGTGTTACTGATGTCCTGAGGCAGAACTGTTACCGATGTCCTGAGACATCACATCGAACGGCCATATCGCTCTGGCGATACGTACCCACATTTTGCCCACAATTGATCCAGATCCGAGGGTGTCATACGGGGACTGCGTAATCGAAAAATCCCGCAAATGCAGGCAAGTAATGCTAGAGCCGGACGCCGCAAGCGGATCGATAGAGTTCAAATCCCACCGGCTCCGCACAAAATGCCTGATCAGAAGCGTTTTTCTTCCTGCGCTTCTCAGTTCTTCTCTGTGCTGTTTGCGTTCTCAGGAATAGTCTGAGGGTCCTGTGAGGGTCCCGATGCGAGTTCGTTGAGGCGGCGCAACGCCTCTATTGTGTGTCGCTCGCCTCGGACGTGT
>JANMBI010000203.1:0-2883 GCA_031360325.1 Frigoribacterium sp.
CGGCACCCGGCTCGGAGCCGTCACCGACTGGGATGCCCCCACCCCCGACACGGACTGGAGTGTGCGGGACCTCGTGCGGCACGTGGTCGAAGAGCAGCAGTGGGTGCCGCACCTGCTCGCCGGAAGCACCGTCGCGGATGCACGACGACGAATCCCTCCCCTCGGGGAGGATCTCCGGGCGGAATGGCGGCTGTACTCCCTCGCCGCCACCGCGGCCTGGGACGCCTCCCCACCGGATGCGACAGTGTTCCTCTCCTCCGACACGGTGACGGCCATCGAATACCTCCGCGAGCAGGTGAGTGACGTCGCCATTCACGCTTGGGATCTCGCCCGAGCGGTCGGCGGCGATGAGATCCTCGATGTCGAGCTCGTCGAGGCGGTGTGGATGGTGTTCGCACCCCAGAGCGACGCCTTGGCGGCGAGCGGCCTGTTCGCTGCGCCGGTGCCGCTTCCCGACGATGCCCCGCTTCAGCTGCGACTTCTCGCCCTCACCGGACGCGACGCGCGCTGAGGGGGTGTGGTGCTGCGCTGCCCGTTCGCCCGCGCTCGGCAGCGGATCGGGCGGATGACACGCCGCGTGAGCCGCCCGGAGCACTGCGTGTTGCGAAAACTCCGCTGTGCGCAACATCCGTCGGGCGCAGTCGAGGGACGCGTGGCGCGTGGGGCGCTCGGAACGCC
The DNA here is from genome assembly GCA_031360325.1 of Frigoribacterium sp. GTDB lineage: Bacteria > Actinomycetota > Actinomycetes > Actinomycetales > Microbacteriaceae > Lacisediminihabitans. The sequence goes on from JANMBI010000203.1 coordinate 679, forward strand.
GCTCAGAACCCGGCGACCGCGTGCGGGATGTAGTGGGCGCTCAGTTGCGCCAGTTCGGCCTCCGTCAGGTCGAGTTCGATCGCCGCGACGGCGTCGTCGAGGTGCGACAGTTTCGTCGCTCCGACGATCGGGGACGACACCGTCGGCTGCTGCGCCACCCACGCAAAAGCGACCTGGGCGCGTGGGACGCCTCGGGCCTCTGCGACAGAGGCGACTGCATCCGCTACCAGCCGGTCGGATTCCTCCGCCTGAGTGTAGAGGGTCTTGCCGAACTCGTCCGTCTCCGAGCGGGAAGAGGAGGCATCCCAGTCTCGGGTGAGCCTGCCGCGGGCGAGGGGGCTCCAGGGCAGCACACCGACACCCTGATCGAGACAGAACGGATGCATCTCCCGCTCTTCCTCGCGATTGATGAGGTTGTAGTGATCCTGCATCGAGACGAACCGGGTCCACCCGTTGAGGTCGGCCGTGTACTGCGCCTGTGCGAACTGCCAGGCGAACATGGACGACGCCCCCAGGTAGCGCGCCTTGCCCGCCTTGACGACGTCGTGCAACGCCTCCATCGTCTCCTCGATCGGAACCCGCGCATCCCAGCGGTGGATCTGATAGAGGTCGACGTGGTCGGTGCCGAGACGACGAAGGCTGGCGTCGATCTGCTCCATGATGTGTGCTCGGGACAGCCCCCCGCCGTTCGGACCCGGACGCATCACCCCGTGCACCTTGGTGGCGATCACGACCTCGTCGCGACTGGCGAATTCGCCGAGGGCGCGACCCACGATCTCTTCGCTCGAGCCGTTCGAGTAGACGTTGGCGGTGTCGAAGGTGGTGATTCCCAGTTCGATCGCCCGTCGGATGAACGGACGACTGTGCTCCTCCGGCAGGGACCACGGGTGGTTGCCACGCGCCGGGTCGCCGTAGCTCATGCAGCCGAGGGTGACCGCCGAGATTTCGAGGCCACTGCTTCCGAGTTTGGTGTATTCCATGACCCCAGTCTGCGCCCCCCGTATCGCTCTCGCGAAACCCGGTGACGCGGTCGGATCACGGTCGCCTGGTCGCCCACGAGCCGAAGCCGGTGATGCACTCCACCACCGCGACCGCGTGGGAGACCTGGCTCGCAACCGCGGGGCCGCGATCCGGGGCCGGCGACTCACGGTGCGAAGAACGCGCTCGACCGCTCTCGGCATCGTCTACGGCGGGGCCTTCGACGTTGCGCTCCGCCCACGCCGGATCGGCGGCCGAATCGACGGCCGAATTGACGGCCGAACAGACGCCCGAATGGACAGCCGAATTGACGGCCGGGCGAATGCCTTCGATGCCGACTGCTCCCTGGCGTCGTTCACCCATCGCCGGGCGGAGAGCCGGCGGTCGCCGAGCACCCGCGATCACTCGGCCCCACTCGACTCGGCCCGAACTCGACACAGCCCCACTCGCATTAGGGGGACCCATACGGCCGGCCGACAGCTCCGAGACCGAGCGGTTCCCGTCGAAACTCGCTCGCGGAGAAACGATCTCCCGGCACGAGCGAATGCGGGGAAGCCCCATCCCGGTGAAGTAGGTTTGCGCTGTGAAACGTCGGACCGCACTCCTCGGACTCGCCACCGGCGTGCTCGCCGCAGCGGCGGCCTTCGTGAGCGGCGAGGTCGTTGGCGGGGCGTTCGAGACCACACCGGAGGGCGGCAGACGCCCGCTCCCCCGGGCCATCGAACCAGGTCAACTCACCCGGTCGGTGCCCACCCCCCTTCCGTCGCCAACCGCGCTTCCCGTACGATTCGACGTTCCCCGGATCGCGCGCGTGGCGCTCCCACACGGGGCGATCACCACCCTTCCGGGACCCGGAAACTGTGTCGCCCTCACCGTCGATGATGGTGCGAGCAGCGAAGTCGTGCGCCTCTACGCCGAGTTCGCCAGTCTTACCGGCATGCGCCTCACCTTCTTCATCAACGGGTCGCGGCCGGCCTGGACGGTCAACGCCAAGGCACTCCGTCCGCTCGTTCAGAGCGGACAGGTGCAGATCGGTAATCACACCTGGTCGCACCCCAACCTGAACAAGCTCTCGAAGGCCGCCGTCGAGGCAGAACTGATGACCAACCACGACTTCATCCGGTCCGTCTACGGCGTGGATGCCCGGCCCTACTATCGGCCGCCCTTCGGGTTCCACACCCCCCAGGTCGACGCGATCGCCGCGGGTCTCGGCTATTCGACGCCGGT
>JANMBI010000217.1:0-13004 GCA_031360325.1 Frigoribacterium sp.
GAGCCCTGTGGGAGTGCCCAAGATTTAGGTTCTTTAAGACTAGTGAAGGTATCGTGGTCCCTCGTGCATGTACTCAGCGTCAGCTCCCTCAAGGGTGGGGTCGGAAAGACTACGGTGACGCTCGGGTTGGCCTCGGCGGCCTTCTCGAAAGGACTCCGGACTCTCGTCGTGGATCTCGACCCCCAATCGGATGTGTCGACCGGCATGGACATCAACGTCGCCGGCCACCTCAACGTCGCCGACGTACTCGCCTCCCCCAAGGAGAAGATCGTGCGCGCCGCCATCGCGCCGAGCGGCTGGACCCGGGGCCGCCCGGGAACCATCGACGTGATGATCGGAAGCCCCGCCGCCATCAATTTCGACGGTCCGCACCCGAGCATCAAAGACATCTGGAAGCTCGAGGAGGCTCTCTCCAGTGTCGAGGCCGACTACGATCTCGTGCTCATCGACTGTGCCCCCTCGCTCAACGCCCTGACCCGCACGGCCTGGGCGGCCTCCGATCGCGTGACCGTCGTTACCGAGCCGGGACTCTTCTCGGTCGCTGCCGCCGACCGGGCGCTTCGCGCGATCGAGGAGATTCGCCGCGGGCTGTCTCCCCGGCTTCAGCCGCTCGGGATCATCGTCAATCGGGCGCGCGTGCAATCGCTCGAACACCAGTTCCGCATCAAGGAACTCCGGGACATGTTCGGTCCGCTGGTGCTGAGCCCGCAACTGCCGGAGCGCACCTCACTACAGCAGGCGCAGGGTGCAGCGAAGCCCCTCCACGTGTGGCCGGGCGAGAGCGCTCAGGAGATGGCCCACAACTTCGACCTGCTGCTCGACCGGGTGTTGCGCACCGCGAAAATCGGCGAGTACGCGCTCAGCGTCTAACCAAGGCCTGCGCGTCCGGCTGAAGACTCCCGGCGCCACCCAAAACGCAGGAGATTCACCACCACCAGGCGTGTTTTCGGCGATATCCGTTCGCGTGGCGGCGAATGTCCTGCGTTTTGGGCCGGGCGGGTTCGGGCTAGGAGGCGCGGTTCGCGCGGCGAGCGGCGAGCTCGTCCGCGACATCCGGACGCTCGGAGTCGAGTTCGACAAGGCTCGACTCGACCTCACGGAGAACCTTGCCGACGGCGATGCCGAACACACCCTGGCCGCGACTGACCAGGTCGATGACCTCGTCATTCGACGTGCAGAGGTAGACGCTCGCGCCGTCACTCATCAGAGTGGTCTGCGCGAGATCGCTCACGCCGGCCTCGCGCAACTGATTGACCGCCGTGCGAATCTGTTGCAGAGAAATTCCGGTGTCGAGCAATCGCTTGACGAGCTTGAGGACGAGGATGTCCCGGAAGCCGTAGAGCCGCTGGGAGCCGGATCCGGCCGCACCGCGAACCGTCGGCTCCACGAGTTCGGTACGCGCCCAGTAGTCGAGTTGGCGATAGCTGATGCCCGCGGCGCGCGCGGCGATCGCACCGCGATATCCGGCGGTGTCGTCCAAGTCGGGAAGGCCGTCGGTGAAGAGCAGTCCGAGATCGTAACGAGAGTCCTCGTTACGGGTACTGAGCTCACTCATGGGATTGCCTTCCACCTGTTGTCGACCACCCTCAACTCTCAAGGAATGGTTGATACTTATGTCTCGACCCACGTTACCGAGCGGACAACCCGGTTGGGCCTGTTTGGCGCTGCGGGGGGTCGGCGTGTCGGTGAGATGTGGCTCTCCGACCCGCTGACCGAGCGCTTTCAGCTTAGGGGTCGAGACGTGACAACGCCGAGCGGATCAGGCTCGATCGCACGATCTCGAGCTGTCCGGCGATCTCACGCGCAAGTTCGCCCGCCTTAGCGCGACTCGACGCGTCTTTTCGGCGCGCGACCGGGATGAGGGCGCTTTCGATCAGACCGAGTTCGCGCTCGGCCGCTGCCCGAAACCCCCTCAGATGTCTCGGCTCGATACCGGAGCGCTGAAGCTCGACAAGGGAGGTCAATACCGCGAGCGCCTCGTCGCCGTACAGGTCGGCGGGAGCGACAAGGGACGAGGAGACCGCGTCGTTGAGCAACTGCGGTGTCGCCCCCGCCTCCCGAATGAGCTCGTCACGCGACAGCCGTCGTTCGGCAGACAGAATGGAGGGCGAGGAGAATGTGGACCCGCCGGGAAGAACCGGCGGCCTGCCGGCATCCAGCTCATCTAGGTAGCCGCGGATCACCTTGAGCGGAAGATAGTGGTCTCGCTGCATCGTGAGCACGAAGCGGAGACGATCGAGGTCGCCAGGCGAAAACTTGCGGTAGCCGGATTCGGTGCGGGCCGGTGAGATGAGCTGTCGCTCTTCGAGAAAGCGCAGCTTCGAGGGCGTGAGGTCAGGAAACTCGGCGGTGAGACGAGCGAGGACCTGGCCGATGCTCAACAGCGCCACGGACCCAGGCAGACGAGCCTGGGCGTTCGTGCGTGGCACTACTTGCTCGCCTGGTGCGCGAGATCCAGTCTGGACGCGTAGAAAGTGAGGCGGAACTTGCCAACCTGCACCTCCGCCCCGTCGTGAAGAAGCGCGGTATCGACACGCACGCCGTCGAAATAGGTGCCATTGAGCGAACCGAGATCCCTGATCTCGAATGCTGTCCCGTGGCGGAGGAACTCGGTGTGACGTCTCGACACGGTCACGTCGTCGAGCAGGATATCGGCATCCGGATGACGACCGGCCCGGGTGACATCGGAGTCGAGCAAGAATCGCGCGCCCATGTTGGGCCCTCGTCGCACGACCAAAAGGGCCGAGCCGGAGGGAAGCGCCGCTATCGCCGACTTCTCTTCCGCGGAGACTTCACCCTCGAGGGCCGCGATCTGCGCTTCGAAATCGCTCGAAAGGTGGAGGGTGGTGTCGCCTTGGCGAGGCTCGTCCTCCGCCGCGCCATCCTGGTTGCCCGGATCGACCATTTCGCACCTCCCAAATTCGCCGAACTCTCACGAGTGGCGCATCCCTGGCCATCATCGAACGACGACCCTTGCTAGCGTCCCAGCGTATCCGATTCGACGGCCCCGTCGTGGCGCGGAATCCTGGCGACCCGCACGGTTTCTCGAAGGTAGATGATGCCGGCCCACCAGTAGAGAAACGCTCCCCAGAGGGCGAATGCCCACCCGACCGGCACAGTGATCCCGGCGGCCGCGGGGAACGCCTGGCCGATCATGAGGATCGGAAGAGCGTAGAACAGGCAGAACGTGGCGACTTTTCCGAGATGGTGAACCGGGAGCGGTCCATATCCGAAGTTGGCGAGCGTGATGCCGAGAACCGCGAGCATGACGTCGCGACCGACGATGACGACAACGAGCCACCACGGGACCACCCCGCGAACGGCCAGCCCGATGAGCGCAGTGAAGATGAACAGCCGATCCGCCGCCGGGTCGAGAAGTTGGCCGAGCCGCGTCACCTGATTGAGGCGGCGGGCGATTATCCCATCGAGGAAGTCGGTGATGCTCGACACCACGAGCACGAGCAGGGCCAGCCCGTCGTCTCCGCGCACAATGAGTACCAGGAACACCGGAACGAACAATAGCCGGATAAAACTCAGGATGTTCGGAATCGTCAAGACGCGAGAACTCACCGGGTTCCCCTGTTGCGACTGCACGAGCAGAAGTCTAACGGCGGCCGTCTCGTCGTCATCCTTCGCACCATGGCACGCTGACTCGCATCACCGTCATTTTGGTTGCCGCCGGCGCCCGGTGGTGGATCGCTTCGCTCGCCCCGGCGGGTATTCCTTGGTGGATCGGCCGTGGTCGGTGCTTCCGGTTGTGTACGTCGGAGTCTTCGTCGGCGCCGAAGGATCCCGCGAAGCCCGGCCGGAGGTCTTTTCGGCGTTGATGGCCCGGTTGAGGTTCGACTCATCGTGAACTTCGCCCGAAGAGGCGGATAACCCGGCGTCGAACACTCCCCCGGTCCCTCCTGCTCCCGCGGATGTCGCGGGGCGGCTTCGCTGCCTTCCGCTCCTGCTCATCGCGATCAACCAGAACGTGCCGTCGGTGCACATCACTCCTTCCGCGCTCACTCTGCGGCTTCGATGACCACCGAGGAGCCTCGGCGTGTCCGGCGCGGCCTCCCGGTACCCTGAAACTCATGTCGTGCATTCGTTTCAACACCCCGGCGCAACGAGCAGCCATGCGGGATCATCGCCCGGTCATGCTCACCGCCGAGCAGGCGGCGACCCTGCATCCGGCCCCCGCGGTGACGGAAAGCAAGATCCATCGGCTTCGGCTGCTCGCGGAAGACGCGAACCCAAGAATCCGAGAGAGCGCCGCCGGCAGTCACCACACCCCGCAGGACGTCTTCGCCCTTCTCGCGAATGATCCGGATGAGGGGGTGCGGGCGTGCGTCGCCCGAAACGAAGCCACTCCCTGCGACGTGCTCCGTTCGCTCGCCGACGACCCGTCCGAACGCGTGCGTGGCTTCCTCGCCGTTAACGTGTTCGTGCCGGCGAATGTGATGGAGCAGCTCGCGGATGATCCGAGCGAGACAGTGCGCGGGCTCGTCGCGTGGAAGGCCGCCCTCGCTCGCGCGTAACCGCTTGTGAAGGTCGTAGAGTCGACAAATGGATGCCCTCTCGAGCGCGCGCGTGGACAGTTGGCTCTGGGCGGTTCGACTGACGAAGACGCGATCGGCGTCGACTGCCGCCTGCCGCGCCGGACACGTTCAGGTGAACGGCGAGCGGGTCAAGGCCGCTCAGGCGGTGCGTGTCGGCGACGAGATCCGGCTGCGCACCGCCGACCGGGAGCGCACCGTGCGGGTGGTCGGGCTCGTTGCAAAGCGGGTGGGAGCACCGGTGGCCATCGAGTGCTTCGTCGATCTCACTCCTCCGCCTCCGCCGAAAGAGGAACTCCCCGCAACGATCCTGCGCGACCGCGGTTCTGGACGCCCCACCAAGCGCGAGCGCCGCGTTCTCGAGCGCCTGCGTGGTCGGATCGCCGATGAGTGAGGGACCGGCCGGCGCCAGGCGTCCCGCGCGCGGCCAAGCGCGATGTGTTAACAGCGCGTGACAATCCGCGATTTCGGTCAACCGAGCAACCTCGGCGTCCTTAGTATTCGGAGATGACTGACATGCTGGCGACCCTGCCGACCACCCCCGCGCGTGCTACGACAATCGAGCCGGGAGGCATCGAAGCGATCCCCGCGGATCGCCGCCACGGATCCCCCTGGCAGTTGTTTTCCACCTGGACCGCTCCGAATCTCGAATTTGCCACCGTCTTCGTCGGTGTTATCGCCGTCGCCTACTTCGGTCTCGGTTTCTGGCAGGCCGTGTTCGCGCTCGCGCTCGGCACCGCGGCCGGAGCGCTGACTCAAGGAATGCTCTCGGCGTGGGGTCCGCGCGAGGGACTGGCCCAGATGGTGCTCAGCCGCACCGCGTTCGGATACCGCGGCAACATCCTCCCCGCGGCCATCAACACCATCATGGCCGGGCTCGGCTGGTTCGCCGTCAACTCCGTCAGTGGCGCCTTCGCGTTGTCGACCCTGACGGGGATGCCGGTGGCCGTCGCCCTCGTGATCGTCGTCGTCGTCGAAGTTGCGGTCGCCTTCGTCGGGCACGACCTCGTACAGGTGTTCGAACGCTACTCGAGCTTCATTCTGGGGGCGATCTTCATCGTGGCGACGATCACGATCTTCCTCCACGCCGACCTCGGTCTCGTGCAGAAGGGTGGCAACTTCAGCGTTGCCGGCTTCACGCTCGCCGCCGGCGCGGCCTTCGGCTATGCGGCCGGGTGGAATCCCTACGCCTCCGACTACAGCCGATACCTGCCCGCCGGCACGAGCACGCGGACGATCGCCTGGGCAGCTGGCCTCGGCAATTTCCTCTCCTGCATCGTGCTCATGGCCGCCGGCGCCGCCGCCGCGACCATCGCCGGATTCACCCCGGACAGCCCGACGGGCTCGTTCACCGCCAGCATGCCCCCGCTGGTTCGCGATCTGACCCTCATCGCCATCGCCGTCGGTGCGATCGCCGCCAACGCCCTGAACATCTACTCCGGAGCCATGTCCTTTCTCGCCGCCGGGATCAAGATCCGGTTCGGCCTCCGCCGGGCGATCATCGCGCTCGGCTTCGGGGTCATCGGCTTCTTCATCGCGCTGAGCGCCGTGCTCAACGCCACCCTGAGCGTGAACTACGAGAACTTCCTTCTCGTGATCGCGTACTGGATCGCTCCGTGGTTGGGCGTGGTGCTTGTGGATCGGTTTCTGCGCCGTGGCACCGAGATCCACTCGATAGTTCCCGACCATGCCCGGTACCGGAATTCCGCCGGGGTGATCGCCTTCCTGGTGGGTCTGGTGGTTTCGGTTCTGTTGTTCTCGAACCAGTCGTTTTTCCATGGGCTGTTCGTCGCGCAGTCGCTCACCGCGACCGACCCGAACGGCATCGGTGACTACACGGCCATCGTCGGCCTCATCGTCTCCGCCTCGGTTTACCTTCTCCTCTTCCGCACGCTGAAACCCGCCCTCGGCGGTCCGCTCGGTGCGACGCCGACCGTTGTCGTCGGAGTGGATGCCGCGGACGACGTCGCATGACCGACCCGAGTTCCCCGGCCGGAGTGGTCGGCCGAATCTACGCCACCGACGGGGAGAAACTCGCCGTCGCGGCGGCGGAAGCCGCGCTGGGGGCGTCCGAGGGCGGCATCCCGATCGGCGCGGCCCTGTTCTCCGGCAGCGGCGAGCTTCTCGGAAGCGGACACAACCGACGAGTGCAGGATGACGACGCCGCCATGCATGCCGAAACGAACGCGTTTCACAACGCCGGTCGACAACGGAGCTACCGGGACACCGTCATGGTCACGACCCTCTCGCCGTGCTGGTACTGCTCCGGCCTCGTGCGCCAGTTCGGCATCGGCCGTGTCGTGGTCGGTGACGACCGAACCTTTCTCGGCGGCCAGGACTGGCTCGCCGAAAACGGGGTGGAATTGACGGTCGTCAACGATCCCGATCTCATCGCGATCATGGGGGCGTTCGCCGCCCGGAACGCAGCCCTGTGGAACGAGGACATCGGCGAAGGCTGAGTGGGCGGGGCGAGGCAGGCTGGGCGGGGCAGGCTGGGCGGGGCGGGGCGACTCGACGCCGTCGCCCGGAGGCGGGCGACTCGATGAATTCGCGCCATCCCCGCCGGGTGTCTACTCTGGAGCGAGACCAAAGCGGTCGACGCCACACAGGCGGGAGCGAGACGAGAGAGGTCTGTGTGCGCAGTCGAATAGTCGCCGTCGGCGCCGTCACCACCGCTGTTCTGCTGCTGGTCGCCGGGTGCGCCGCAACTCCGACAACACCGAAGGCGATACCCCACGCGACGGCCGCCGGACCTCCTCTGCCGACCGAGCTCTACCTGCGCGCGGAATCGGCCACGGCGCAGGCACTGGATCGCAATGCCCACGCCATATCGACCATCGGCTTCGACGGGGTCGTGCTCTCCCCGACGGGCGACACCGTCAGCGACCTCTCGGCCCGGGCTCCCGATCTGGTCGCCGCGGCTCACGCTAAAGGACTCACGGCCGAACTCCGGGTGAGCAACTTCGACATCGTGCAGGGCGAGTTTTCGCAGAAGAGTGCCACCGCTCTCCTCGGCAATGTCGATCACCGTGCCACGGTCACTGCCGCACTTGCGGCGAGAGTCGCACTCGGCGACTTCGACGGGGTGCAGATCGACTTCGAATCGCTCGGTGCAACCGATGCGGCCGGACTGTTCGCCTTCACGAAGGAACTTCGCGATGCTCTGGGAGCACCGAAGGTCGTTTCGATGGCGGTGCCGGCCGCGAGTTCCGCTGCCCGCTACCGCGAGGCGGGCTACGACTTCACGCAACTGGCTCCGCTTCTGTCGCGAACCGTGTTGAAGGCCTACGACCAACACGCCCCGACCCGGTCCAAGGCGGGGCCGGTCGGAGGACTCCCCTGGGCGACGACCGCCCTCGACGCGCTGATCTCCACCGGGATGCCCTCGGCTCACATCGACCTCGGCGTCGCGGGCTTCGGCTACTCCTGGCCAGGCAACGGGTCGGTCGGCAAGCAGCTCAGCGACAACGGGTCGCGAATGCTCGCGGGCGATCTCGCCCGCTGGGATTCGACGCAGGCGGAGTGGACCGCAACCCTCCCGGACGACACGGTGGTCTGGTGGTCGGATGCGCGGTCCCTCGCCGCACGTCAAGATCTGGCCCGCAGCCGCAATATTCACGGAATCGCGGTGTGGGAGGCCGCACTCACCGATCCCCTCTGAGCCGATCCCCTCTGAGCCGATCCGGGCTGAGCCGATCCGGGCTGAGCCGAGGGCATCCCGGTGGAGATCCGGGCGCCGATCCGGGCGCCGCTGGTCCCGGGATCCCCTACGGCCGGATCAGTTCGCCGGGCCGGCGATCAGCGTGACCGACGTCGAGTGGGTTGCGCCGGCGGCATCCGTCCAGGAGATCGTCACGCTGTCACCCGGGGCGCGGCTGGCGAGCATCGCGCTGAGCCGGGATCCCGTGCCGATCGCGGTGCTGTCGACCGCCGTGATGGTGTCGCCGGCGACGAGACCGGCGGACGCTGCGGGAGTGCCGGGGACAACTCCGGAGACGACAGCGCCGGCAGCGCCGGAGACCGGCGAACCGGAGATCGCGGAGCCCGGGACCGATCGGAGGATGCTGACACCGAGGAAGGCCGGGGAGCCGAGGGTGATCTGAGAGCTGGTGACTCCGGACTCGATCTGCGTCGCGATGTTCAGGGCGGAGGCGATCGGGATGGCGAAGCCCGGCACGCCCCTCCCGCCGCTTGAGGCGGCCGTATCGATGCCGACGATGCCGCCGGCACCGTAGTACAGCGGACCGCCCGAGTCGCCGGGGACGACCGTCGCGTCGGTCTGGATGAGTCCGGTCAGGGTCTCGGCATTGCTTCCCGAACTCCCGGCAGCGGTGATGGTCTGGTTGACGGCGGTGACCGCACCGGTGGCGGCGGCGAGCGTGCCGGCACCGCCGGCATTGCCGACGGCGACCACGGACTCGGCCACGGCGACCGCGGCCGAACTGTCGATGGCAGCGGTCGTCAGACCGGAGGCCCCGGCCAATTGCAGTACGGCGATGTCACTGGTCACGTTGGTTCCGACCACGTTGGCCGAATAGCTCATGCCGGTGCTCGCCACTGTCACCGAAATGCTGGTCGCGCCTCGGATCACATGGTTGTTGGTGAGGATCTCGCCCGTCGACGTGAGCACGATGCCGGTCCCGGCGGCCTGCGCGCTCTCATACCCCAGAGTGGTGTCGATCAGGACGACACCGGACGACTGGGTAGCGGTTGCCGCGGAGGGGCTCGTTGACGCACCGGCCCGGGAGAGAGACTCGGATCCGCTCGAGCCGGGCCCGGTGCGCTCGGGGAGCAGCATCGCCGAACCTCCGCTGGGAATCGACGTCGCGGCCTGAGCCCGCAGCGAGACGAACCGCGCTGTCGCGACGATCCCCGTGGCGCCAGAGACGATCACGACCGCGGCGACGGCGCTGGCGATGACAATCGAGCGCGGACGCCAGTTTCGACGAGCGGGGGTGGGGGGCGATTGGGGTTCGAGGCCGGGTGTGCTCCGGATCGGTGCGGCGGGGAAATCCGGCTCGGACTCGTTCATGATCATGGTGCCTGTCGTCCCTTCGACCGACTCGTCCGTCGGGTTGGAATCAAGCAGACCCGCCTCGGCTTTGCGCCGGCTATGCGTGGGTGGTGCGTTGCCTTCGAGCATCATGAGCAGTCACGGTGATGCCGCCACCGCACGGCGCCGACCGATCACCGCATCGGTCCAACAAATGTCTGTTGGCGACCTGGTGATTCGGGTGGAAAGGGTCTATAGTGTATGACAGCTTCTCCGGCCCCTGGCAGCACGTTTCTCGCACTGCGCGCACGTGCGAGCGCCCCGGATCGCCGGCCCGACTCCCGCTACGCGGGTCGCTTCGGCAGATCAGGGCAGAGGAGCTCGGTCTTCGGGTGGTCGGGATCCTCAACGAACGAGGCCGGTGCTGGTCGAGCTGCTTCTCCACCGGCCTCGCTTTCGTTCGCCCCAACCGGCCTGCTTGGGGCGGCGGTGCTCGGACCGGTCAGGCTTCGGACCCGTCGCGCTGTCGACTCGTCGGGTCGAGGGTCGAGAGGATGCGACCCATGATGCGATCGAGATCGGCGACGTCCGCGTCATCCAACCCGTCGATCACCGAGCTGCGGACGGTCGCGACATGACCCGGCGCCGTCTCGACGAGCTTCTGCCAACCCGCTTCGGTGAGTTCGGCATTCGTCGCGCGGCGATCTTCGGCAGAGGCGGTGCGCTCCACGAATCCGCGCCCCTGGAGCCGGGCGATCACATGCGAAAGTCGCGCGGGGCTCGAGTTTGTGCGGCGCGCGAGCGCCGTCATACGAAGTGTGCAATGTGGAGCTTCGGAGAGCATCGCCAGAGTGAAGTACTCGAAGTGGGTGAGACCGGCGTCCCGCTGCAGCTGCGAATCGAGGGCACCGGGGAGAAGTTCGACGACCGAGACGACGCGGATCCAGGCGCGCAATTGTCGTGGTGTGAGCCAGCGGGGGTCATCCATCGCCACAGCATAGTTGTTTGCTTGCCGTTACAACCAAAACCGGACTCCCCCGCTCTGCCGCGTTCCCCGCCCACGGAACGCGAGCCATCAGGTGATGACGGTACCCGAGTCCATTCGGGTTGCGGCATCGTCGAGGCAGCGGATCACCTCGACGTCAGTCGTTTCAGCGAAGTCCCGGTAGTGGCGCCCCACTGCTGTGAAGAACTGCGGGGCGAGCGGGCAGATGATCTGGTCGGCGGCGGTGAACGCGTGAATCGCCTGGGGCGAGCCGACCGGCACGGCAAAGATCACCCGAGATGCCCCTCTCGCCCTCGCGACGCGGCAGGCCGCCGTGGCCGAGGCGCCGGTGGCAATCCCGTCATCCACAATGACCACGGTGCGACCGGCGAGGTCGATACCCGGCCGACTGTGACGAAAGGCGCGCACTCGAGCATCGAGCACCTCTCGCTCCCGCCGCTCCACCGTGGCGAGCTGGTCGGGGGTGACCTGCGCCACTCCGCGGATGTACTCGTCGAGCACCCTGACCCCGTCTTCGCCGATCGCGCCCATCGCCACCTCCGGTTGGAAGGGAAGACCGAGCTTTCGCACGATGAGAACGTCGAGGGGTACGGAGAGCGCTTCGGCGACAATTGCGGCGATGGGCACACCACCGCGCGGCAGTCCCAGGACCACGAGTTCCGTTCCGCGGAGTGCCGTGAGTTCGGCGGCGAGGCGCCGACCGCCCTCCGACCGATCGGCGTACGCGAAGGCGCCAGAGGAAGAATCCATGACCTCACGCACCGTCCGCTACAGGAGCTTCTCGTGGATCAGGACTTTCAGAGCATCGTGCTCCGCAGCGTGCCCGAAGACGTCGTAGGCGTCGAGTACCTGGTCGAAGCCGAACTCGTGGGTCACGAATTTGTCCGCGGGCAGCTTGTGTTCCGCCACCAGTTTCAACAACATTCCGAGCGTGTTCGTGTTGACGAGCCCCATCGAGATGTCGATGTTCTTGATCCACAACTCGTTCAGCGCGAGGTCGACGGGCTTGCCGTGAACCCCGATATTGGCGACGTGACCGCCCGGTCGCACGATCACGGTAGCCGCGGTGAACGTGTCGGGCACGCCGACGGCTTCGATCGCGACATCCACTCCCTGTCCGTCGGTGAGTGCGAGCACCTGCTCTTTCCAATCGGCGTCTCCCGAGTTGACCGTGTCGGTCGCTCCGAAATCCTTCGCACGGGCGAGCCGAGCATTGTCGAGGTCGATCGCGATGATCTTCGACGGCCCGTAGAGTCGGGCGGTCATCACGGAGGAGAGTCCCACCGGGCCCGCCCCGATGACCGCGACGACGTCCCCTGGCGTGACCCTGCCGTACTGCACGCCGATCTCGAAGCCGGTCGGAAGAACGTCGGAGAGCAGGATGCCCTCGGCATCGGTCATGCCGTCCGGGACCTTGTACACCGAGTTTTCGGCGAAGGGCACGCGCACGTACTCCGCCTGGGTTCCGTCGATCATATAGCCGAAGATCCACCCGATCCCGGCGACACCCTCCGGGTCGAGGCAATGGCTGTAGAGCCCCGTGCGGCAGTTGGAGCAGCGGCCGCAGGAGCTGATGCAGGCGAGGATCACGCGGTCCCCCACCGCGAGCCGACTCACGCCGCTACCGAGCTCGGTGATCACCCCGATGCCTTCGTGGCCGAGAATGCGGCCGACACTCACCTCGGGCACGTCCCCCTTGAGGATGTGCAGATCCGTGCCGCAGATCGTCGTCGCCACCATCTTCACGATCACATCGGTCGGAGCGAGTATCACCGGATCCGGCACGTCCTCCCAGCTCTTCCGGCCGGGACCTTGGTAGACGAGGGCTTTCATGGCTGACCTTCCTGTCGTGTGACACCGAGTCAACGCCCCCGAGGGACCACAGCAAGGGTCGAAGGTCCCATGATCGAGGACGAGCTCCCCCGGCAATCCCGCCTGTCATCTCGGCCGAACCGCTCGACTCACCTCTCCCTCCGCCCCCGAGTCGACCCGGACGCGGAGGCCATCCGCTCCTCACATGGCGAGCGAGTTGCGGAGATTTCGTGGTCCGGTCTCTCCGCTAGTCCCGCAGCGTGGCGACGTACACCGTGTTGGAGGAGATACCCGCGGTGAGGGGGTTGTCGAAGTCGACGACGTGTGCCGCCGTCGATGCGAACACCACCGATGCTCGCGCCAGGAATTCTTCGTCCGGCGGATCATCCGACCAGAGAGCGAACACACCGCGGGGCCTCAGGTGTGTGGCGAGCGCCCGCATCCCATCGATCGTGTAAAGGTCGGCATGGCTCGGGTCGAGTTGATGGCGAGGCGAGTGGTCGACATCCAGCAGGATCGCGTCATAGACGGCGGATGTCCCGGGCTCCCGTCGCATCAGCCCGAAGAAGTCGTCGAGCACGAGGGCGGTCCTCGAGTCGCCCGTCAGCGCTGCGGACACGGGAAGCAGCCCGCGCTCGTGCCAGTCGATGAC
>JANMBI010000239.1:0-3630 GCA_031360325.1 Frigoribacterium sp.
GACTCACCGGACAGGGTGACCAGAACCCGACCGCCACGATGGCCGCCACCAGCACCGCCCAAGGCTGGGTCGCCAAAGCCAGAGTCCGCGTACTCCTTCCACCGGGACGCCGCGGACGAGCCGGATAGCGACCCCCGAACAGTCACGAAGTGCCGGATACGTACTCAGCGGGAAACGCGGTCCTCGAGGATCGCCCCGGGGATAGTTGTGCTTTCTTGGACGGGCCGGTCGGTAGCACACAGGTCAGCACAGGAGACGGTCTCCTTCGATTGGGAATCGAACCGGAAACCGGCCCCTGGGAATGCCGTCTCATCAGCAAACATCCACGGCAGAGGATCGGTGTACGGCACGTGGTTCGGATCCTCGAATCACCGGGCCCCCGCCGGATTTTGTGACAGTCGCACCAGCCGGGATGACGCTATCGCGACGGGATAGCGGCCACCGCGTCGTGGTTGTAACTCTTTCCCTCGTCGGAGGATAGGGAACGAGACGGCGGACGGCTCTCGAGTTTCTTCAGTGCCGACCGAAAGTCGTTCAGAAGTAGGTCGGCCATATCGACGCTCAGCCCGTGACGCACAATGATGCGTTGCACCGTCACCTCCTGTTGATCGGGCGGCAAGGTGTAGGCAGGAACGAGCCACCCCCGCGTCCTCAGCTCTTCGGCCACATCGAACAGGTTGAACGGGCTCTCGGGATCCGCAAGCTTCCAAGTCACCGCGGGAATGCCCTTTCGTGGGTCGCCGCTGAATATCATCTCGAAAAGTCCGAGCTCTTCCAGACCATGCGCAAGATATTTCGCCACGGCGTAGTTCGCTGAGTGGATCCGCCGGTAGCCCTCCCGACCCAGTCGAACGAAGTTGTAATACGACGAGACGACTTGGCCACCGGGGCGCGAGAAGTTCAGGGTGAAGCTCGGCATCTGACCACCGAGATAGTTGACGTTGAAGATCAGTTCTTCTGGCAGATCGGATGCTTCCCGCCAGAGCGCCCAGCCGCTACCCAACGGAGCTAGCCCCGTCTTGTGGCCGGACACATTCAGAGATTTAACCCGGGGGATCCGAAAATCCCAGACAACGTCGGGCGCGCAGAACGGCGCAACGAAGCCTCCGCTTGCCGCGTCGACGTGGATGGGAATGTCGAAGCCGGTGCGATTCTGGAGGTCATCGAGAGCGGAGGCGATTGCGGCTACGTCCTCGAACTTCCCGGTGAACGTTTGACCGAAGGTGACGACGACAGCGATGGTGTTTTCGTCGCAGGCGTCGAGCACCTGCTCGGGTGTCAGCAGGTTCTCGGCATCCATAGGTGCCTGACGGATTTCGACGTCGAAGTACCGAGCGAACTTCTCCCAACACACCTGCACAGGCCCGCAGACGATGTTGGGCGAACCTGTTGGGGCCCCTTCCGCCTGCCGACGCGCTTTCCAGCGCCATTTGGCTGCCAAGCCGCCAAGCATCGCCGCTTCGCTGGACCCTGCCGTCGAGGTACCCATCGTCGTCGTCGCCGCTGGTGAGTGGAAGAGATCGGCGAGCATCCGGACACAACGGGCCTCAAGTTCTGCAGTTTGAGGGTATTCGTCTTTGTCGATGATGTTTTTGTTCAGCGATTCGGCCATAAGCTGCTGGACCTCCGGCTCATTCCAGGTCGTGCAGAACGTCGCGAGATTCGTCCGGGCCGTGCCGTCGAGGAGCAATTCATCGTGGATGAGTTGATATACCTCGCGGGGTTTCCGCTCGCCGGTGGGGAAATGCACCGATGGAGCTCTTCGCAGCAGGGCACCTGACGCGAACAGATCGTCAAGATCACTCTCGGTGGACGGGTGGGTCATTGTTGGACCTGTTCCTCATTCGCTATCGACGCCCGGCTAGTTCCGCGCATATCAGGGAAACCTGCCGCCCCGAGATTCGGGGCGGCAGGTACGGCGAGACGGTCAGTGTTTGACGGCGTCCTTGACATTCTCGCCGGCCTTTTTCAGGTCAGCCTTGACCTGGTCGCCCTTGCCTTCGGCCTCGAGTCTGTCGTTGCCGGTGGCTTTGCCGGCACCTTCTTTGACCTTGCCTTTGGCATCTTCCGCGGCGTTACCGATCTTGTCCCCAGCACTCATCATGCACTCCTTCCGTTGCGCGGTATTCACAGTGAATCCCCGCGATCATGAGATCCCTATGGTGGGCACAATGGTGGACGCTTACAAGGGGGTGGACATCCGCACAACAAGCGGATTCAGCGGCGAACGGGATCACGCTCCTCTGAGGTCAGGCTTGGTCGACCAACACTCCGGGACCGCCCAGCGCAGACGGATCAAAGCAAGATAGAGCCCTCGGCGGTGCCATAAGTCACGTTGAGGGTCACGCCCCGGACGGCTGTTTCCAGTATCAACGTCGAGTTTCGTGGGTCGCGTGCGACTCGCGTGCGGCCTGATCGCGCTCTAAAAGTATTCCTTACATGTAAGGTGGTGACTCTTACGACAAGTAAGACTTCTAAATTCTCGGTCCAGCCAAAGCGCTTCACCACAAAGTGTCGGCGATGCGGATGGCCCACACGATCGTTATCCACCCGGGGGATGTGCCTATTGGGGCGCCTTGTCAGGTTCGATTTCCTGAATCCTCCACTCGAGACAGTTGCCAGGTCGGACTGGCGCGCGGCGTAGTCTCGCTCGACATTTCGATGCGTGAGTTGATTCAGTGCCGATCGGACTGCTACTGCTCCCGCGCGATAGCGGCGTCAGGACATCCTTCTCGACGGCGTCGAACAGGTCTCAAGACGAGAAGCGGAGCGTATCCGAACGCGACGCCGGTGTGACGGGCCTGATCCTGGTGCTCCGCGATTCATGCGCACCTTTCGGAGGGACGGCGCCCGATCCCGAAGAGACTCAAGGGAACTGTTTCATGCTCCAGATTGGGAGTTTCCCGAAGGCGGGGGCCGGTAACGACACACCCAGGATCCCACCGGTCGATCGCATCAGCGGCCGTAACGCGCGAGCGTTTGAAAATAGCGCAGGGTCCGCGCTTCCGGTGATGAGCGCGTACGGAGCGCGGGTCGTTTTGCGTGATCGAGGCAAGTTTGTCCTTCTGCTGGCTGAAGACGGCGAGGCAGCGGTGAGGGTGGTGGCTGCGGCGGGATCACACTGGGCAGGTCAGGAGACGACTGCTTTTCTTAGTTCCGCCGGTGCGATCAAGAGCAGCGCTAGTGCCATGGACACAATCAAATCGGTGGGGGCCACCGACGCGAAGTGTAGCGCGTCGCGCAGCGGCGAGAGATAGATGGCGAGGAACAGGAAGGCGACTGCCGCGACCGCCCACAGGTTCATGACGCGGTTGGAGAACAGGCCGTGGTGCAGTATCCAGTCGCGGTCGCTGCGCGAAATGAAGGCGAGAGCGACATGGCCGACCATCCAAGCGACGAATGCGCATGCCTGCACTTGGGCCGGAGACAGCCCTCGCCAGCTGGCCCACACGTAAGCGGCCATGACCGCAGCAAACAGAAGTCCGCCCGTGAACAGGATGGTTCGCAAAGCAGCACCGTCGATCAGCGCGCCGCGGGCGCGGCGAGGTTGGCGCCGAGTGATGTCGGCTTCTGCAGGTTCAGCCACGAAACCGGCGGAGGCGGCGAGGTCCATAAACAATTCCAGCACGA
>JANMBI010000001.1:0-1869 GCA_031360325.1 Frigoribacterium sp.
CCCCACCCGCCTCGGGGTCAACTTCGCACCGTCTTGGCGGCCAGCAAGGTGCGAAGTTGGCCCCGAGGAGAGTGCGTGCGGGAACGCGCACTCTCCTTCGCACTCGCCCCGACCCCGGGGTCAACTTCGCACCCTCGTGGCGGCCAGCAAGGTGCGAAGTTGGCCCCAAGGAGAGTGGGCGGGAGTGCGACGTCGGGGCGGGAGTGCGGCGTCAGGGCGGGAGTGCGGCGGCAGGGGTCGGAGGGGAGTGAGGGAAGGCAGTCCTACCGGCGCAACTCGGCCTTGCCGAGGGACGACAGGTGGACCTCATCCGGTCCATCCGCCAGGCGCAGGGCGCGAGCCCCGGCGAACATCTCGGCGATCGGATCGTCTGAGGTCAGCCCGCCTCCGCCGTGCAACTGGATGGCGCGGTCCGTGAGATGCTGCACCGCCCGCGGTACGGCGATCTTGATCGCCTGAATCTCGGTCATCGCGCCGGCACTGCCCACGGTGTCCATGAGCCAGGCGGTCTTCAGCACCAGAAGTCTCAGCGATTCTATGGAGATTCTGCTCTCGGCCAGCCATTCGCGCACCACGCCCTGGTCGGCCAGCGGCCGTCCGAAGGCGACGCGACTCTTGGCCCGCTCACGCATGAGATCCATGGTGCGCTCGGCCATGCCGAGCAGTCTCATGCAGTGATGGATGCGTCCGGGGCCGAGCCGCGCCTGGGCGATCGCGAAGCCGTCGCCCTCCCCGGCGATGAGATTGGTCGCGGGCACTCGTGCCCCGTCGAAGAGCACCTCGGCGTGGCCGCCGTGATCCCGGTCGTCGTACCCGAACACGGTAAGCGGTCGAACGATTGTGACGCCCGGCGTATCGCGAGGCACCAGGATCATGCTCTGTTGGCGATGGCGATGGACACCCGAATCCGGCGAAGCGGTGCGGCCCATCACGATGAAGATCTCGGCCTGGGGGTTCATCGCCCCGGTGGACCACCACTTGCGACCGCTGATCACATAGTCGCTTCCGTCACGGCGGATGCTGGTGGCGATGTTGGTGGCATCGGAGGAGGCCACCTCCGGCTCCGTCATGCAGAAGGACGAGCGGATGCGTCCCTCGAGAAGCGGGGTCAGCCAGCGTTCCTTCTGGACCGCGGTGCCGAACTCGGCGAGAACCTCCATGTTGCCGGAGTCGGGGGCGGCACAGTTGAGGGCGACGGGAGCGAGTTTCGGGCTCCGGCCGGTGAGCTCCGCGACCGCCGCGTACTGCAGGTTGGTCAGACCCTCGGCGGGCAGGAACAGGTTCCAGAGGCCGCGCGACCTGGCCTCGGCCTGAAGTTCCCGCACGATCGGACGCAGGGTCCAGTCATCCGGAGTCTGCGCGACTTGGGCGTCGAGCACGGCCTCGGCGGGGTAGACGCACTCGCTGAGAAACGCGTTCACGCGGCTCACGAGATCGATGGTGGTGGCATCCGGGGCGAAGTCCATCAGGGGGTCCTTTCGGCGAGCGAGCGGAGCCCAGCCTGGGCGAGGGGTGTGACGAGTCCGCCGATCGTGTCGAAGCCGGGGCCGACGGTCTCGCCGGCCCGGAAGCGGAAATGAATGCCCTCGAGGATGATTGCGAGCTTGTAGGCGGCGAAGGCGAGATACCAGGAGAGCTCGGGCGCCGGTGTTCCGCGGGCGTCGGCGTAGGCGTCCAGCAGCTCGGCGAAGCTCGGATAGCCGGCAGCTTGGTCCACGGCGCTCGCGGCGACGGCTGCTGCCGTGGCGCCGACGCTGCGGATGTCCCAGTACAGGCCGAGGAGGCCGAGGTCGGTGAACGAGTCGCCGATGGTGGCCATCTCCCAGTCCAGGATCGCGGCGATTCGCGGCCGGCCGTCGGCATCCACCT
>JANMBI010000019.1:0-5881 GCA_031360325.1 Frigoribacterium sp.
TCGAGTTGGCGCATGGCCTTCCGCATGGCGAATCGACGCACCCCGCGATCGTTGGAGGTGAACCCGCCGTCTTTGAAGACCGGAGCGCTGAACAGGTTCGTGGTCACCATCGGGACGATGAGGCCGGTGTCGGAGAGGGCCCGCTTGAGTCGGTCGATCTGTTTTTGGCGATCGACGTCGCTCGAGCCGAAGGGGAATAGGTCGTCATCGTGGAAGGTGAGGCCGTAGGCGCCGAGTTCGGCGAGGCGGGTGACCGCTTCGACCACGTCGAGCGGCGGGCGGGTAGGGCCGCCGAAGGGGTCGGATCCGTTGTAGCCGACGGTCCACAGCCCGAAGGAGAATTTGTCGGCGCGGGTGGGCGTGAGGTCCATGGGATTCCGATCGTTCAGCGACAGTGATGATTTGTTGCAATAAAAAACATATTACGCCGTTATGGGTCTCGCTACCAGTACGATCGACCAAGCTGATTGGTTGATGCGGTGCTTACGGGCTGTGAGCGACGGGACGGAAGTAAGAAGTGGCAGCAGATCGAGTTCGTCGGCACAACCTCTCCGCGGTGCTCACTCTTGTTCATCACTCCCCTGGATTGTCGCGGGCGGACATCACCAAAGCCACCGGGTTGAATCGCTCCACCGTTTCGGCCCTCGTCGGGGAGATGGTCGAACGAGAACTGGTCGTGGAGACCCAGGCGGACTCGCGCAACCAGGTGGGGCGACCGAGCCCGGGAGTCGAACCGCACTCGGCCCCGGTCGCGATCGCAATCAACCCGGAGATCGACGCCGTGACCATCGGGGTCGTGGGACTCCGCGGCACCGTGCTCAAGCGCATCCGCCACGAGACCGCTGCGCCTCCGACCGTTCGGGAGATGGTGCGCATCAGTGCCGCCGTCATCGAGCAACTGCGCCCCGAGCTCGAGACCGCCCACCGAACGGTGGGCATCGGGGTTGCCGTCCCCGGCCTCGTGCGCACCAGCGACGGCGTTGTGCGACTTGCCCCTCACCTCCGTTGGCACGACGAACCGCTCGCCGAACTGCTCACCGAGGCAACCGGGTTCGAGGTGAGCGTGGCGAACGACGCAAGCCTCGGCATCCTGGCGGAACGCACCTTCGGCGCCGGGCGTGGCATTTCCGACCTGATCTACCTGAACGGGGGAGCGAGCGGTATCGGCGGGGGCATCATCGCGGGAGGCACCGCGATCGGAGGGGCGGCGGGTTACGCCGGCGAGTTCGGTCACACTCTCGTGAACAGCGCTGGGCGTCGGGACGCGGTCGGCCTGGTCGGCAGCCTGGAGGTGGAGGTGAATCGGGCCGCTCTTCTGCGCGTGCTCGGACTGGCATCCGCCGATTCGGAGACCCTCGAGCTCGCACTTCTCGGCGCGACCTCCGACACGGTGGTCGACGAGGTGCGCCGACAGCTGGGTTTCCTGAGCATCGCGCTCTGCAGCGCGGTCAACACGCTCAACCCTCGACTCATCATCCTCGGCGGCTTCCTCGGCGCTTTGGATGCCGCAGCACCCGGTTACCTCGAGAGCCTCGTTGCCGCTCAGAGCATCGGTGTCTCGTTCGAGAGCGTGCGGATCACCCGTGCGGCGCTCGGCTCGGACCTGTTGATGATCGGTGCGGCGGAGCTCGCCTTCGAGCGACTGCTAGCCGATCCGAAGTGACCGGGCGGAATACACCGGACTCTCAGCCGTTATCCCTCTGAGTGACCATGACACTGCACCCCGGAGACTCCCTCTCCCGGCGCCAGCGCCTCGTCTACGTGCTCGTGCTTGGCGCGCTCACGGCCCTCGGGCCGTTCACCATCGACCTGTATCTCCCGGCCTTTCCCGCGCTCCAGCACGAGCTCGGCGTGACTCCCGCCGTCATCCAACTCACCCTCACCGCCACGACACTCGGGTTCGGGGTCGGCCAGTTGCTCGTCGGGCCGTGGAGCGACAAGGTGGGCCGCCGCATCCCGTTGATCGTGGCGAGCTCGATTCATGTGGTCGCGAGCCTCGGCGTGGTGCTCTCGCCGGACGTCCTCTGGCTCGTCGCCTTCCGGGTGCTGCAGGGGATGGGTGCCGCGGCCGGTGGCGTCGTCGCAATGGCGCTCGTGCGCGACCTGTTCGGCGGCGTGCCCTTGGTGCGGATGCTGTCGAGACTCGCTCTCGTGAGCGGGCTCGCCCCGATCCTCGCGCCGGTCATCGGCTCACAGCTGCTGCGATACGTCGACTGGCGCGGCGTCTTCGTGTTCCTCACCGCCTATGGGGTACTCGTGGTCGTTGCCGCCGTTTTCTTCATCGTCGAAACCCTCCCGCCGGCCCGCCGCGTCGACACCGGCCACAGCACCGCTCGTGAGCGGTATGGCGCGATCTTCGGCGACCGAATCTTCGTCGGGGTCGCGATCATCGGCTCGATGACCTTCTCCGGGCTGTTCGCCTACCTCTCGTCATCGTCCTTCCTCTTCCAAGAGGTCTACGGTCTCAACGCGCAAGAATTCGGACTGCTTTTTGCCGTCAATTCGCTCGGGGTCGTGACCGGGGTGCAGGTGAGTTCGCGGTTGGCGCGCACGGTCGGTCCGCAGTGGATCCTGGCGTGCTCCACCGCGGTGCTCCTGGTCTCCTCCCTCACCATCGTGCTGATGGACTCCCTGCACGTGGGTCTGCTCGGCATCCTCATCCCGCTCTGGTTCTTCATCGCGGCCTGTGGTTTCGGCTTTCCGCTCGTACAGGTGCTCGGCCTGGTCAATCACGCGGGGGAGGCCGCGACCGCGGCATCCGTTCTCGGCGCCGTGAACTTCGGTCTCGCCGGAATGATCTCCCCCATCGTCGGCCTGTTCGGCATCCACGACGCGGTACCGATGGGCACGGTGATGGCCGCCACGGCGACGGTTTCCGTGCTCGCGCTCTGGCTCGTGGTGCGGCCGCGGACCGTTCCGGCACTCGCGCGCTGATCGCGCAACCCCCTCCACCCTGGCCGGATGTCTCGGTAACGTGAGGCCATGACCGAAATCGTGAACCCCGCGTCGAGGCCCGAGAAGCAGGCCGCTCGGGTCACCCGGCGGTGGCCGATCGTGAGCGGAGGGATGGCGGTTCTGCTGGTTGCCGGCATCGGAGCCATCATCGCCTACCGGGCGAACAACCTGCCGGTCTCCTTCGACCTGGCCTTTCTCGGGGAGCTGGTCGAACATCGCTCCGCCTTCTGGGATGTTCCGGCCTTCGTCATGAACAACATCGGCGGGGGAATCGTCGGCACCGTCGCGGTACCGCTCGCGGTGATCGGCCTGTTCCTGCTGCTCCGGATGAAGTGGGCCGCGATGTACTTCACGATCGCGACGATCGTGAGTGCGGCACTCGTGCAGGTGCTCAAGAACACCTTCGCGCGCCCGAGGCCCCAAGACATCCTCGTCACGTCAGACCTCGGATCCTTTCCGAGCGGCCACACCGCAAACGCCGCGACGATGGCGGTGGTGTTCTCGCTCGTGGCGCGCCGGGTCTGGATCTGGGCCGCCGGCGTCGCCTATACGGTGATCATGCTGCTCAGCCGCACCTACCTCGGAGCCCACTGGCTGAGCGACACCATCGGCGGGTTGGTGCTCGGCAGCGCGGTGGCGGTGATCGTCTGGGCACCGCTCGCCCACCGGTTGCTGGTCGAACGGGAGCGGCGAGTGGGACCGGTGCGTCCGGCCGAGCCCGAGGTCTCGCCGAGCCGCTAGCGTGGTGCAATGAGAATCCTCCTGGTCGGTGCCGGCGGCGTCGGTGATGCGATCGCCAAGATCGCCGCACGCCGAGACTTCTTCGAAGTCATCATCGTGAGCGACTACGACAAGCTTCGCGCCGAACGCACCATCGCCTGGATCGAGGCGAAGCACGGCCCGCAGGGCGACCGCTTCGTGGCCGAGCGGATCGACGCCTCCGACCCCGACAGCGTCGCATCCGTCGCACGCGCACACCGGGTGACCCACGTGATGAACGCGGTCGAGCCGAAGTTCGTTCCCACGATCTTCGCCGCCGCGCTCGCCGCGGGAGCCGACTACCTCGACATGGCGATGAGCCTGTCGGAGCCGCATCCGACGGAGCCGTTCACCGAGACCGGCGTCAAACTCGGCGACGACCAGTTCGCGCAGGCGCCCGACTGGGAGACCGCGGGCCGACTCGCGCTGGTCGGAATGGGGGTGGAGCCGGGGCTGAGCGATGTCTTCGCGCGGTACGCCGCGGACCACCTGTTCACCGAGATCGACGAGCTCGGGGTGCGCGATGGCGCGAATCTCGTGGTGCGCGACGACATCGGCAACGAGATCTTCGCGCCATCCTTCAGCATCTGGACCACGATCGAGGAGTGCCTCAACCCGCCGGTGATCTGGGAGAAAGAGCGTGGCTGGTACACCACCGAGCCATTCAGCGAGCCGGAGATCTTCGACTTTCCCGGAGGCATTGGTCCGGTCGAGTGCGTCAACGTCGAGCACGAAGAGGTGCTCCTGATGCCGCGCTGGGTGGATGCCAAGCGCGCCACCTTCAAGTACGGTCTCGGCAACGAATTCATCGGCATCCTGAAAACCCTGCATCAACTCGGACTGGACAAGACCTCCCCGGTGCGGGTTCGCTCGGCGAACGGCCCGGTCGAGGTGGCTCCGCGGGATGTCGTCGCGGCGGGACTGCCCGATCCGGCGACGCTCGGACCGCGGATGAGCGGCACGACCTGCGCCGGGCTCTGGGTGACCGGCCTCGGCCTCGACGGTGCACCAAAGGCGGTGTATCTGTACCACGTGGCCGACAACGACTGGACGATGGCCGAGTACGAAGCCCAGTGCGTGGTCTGGCAGACGGCGCTCAATCCGGTGATCGCGTTGGAACTGCTCTCGACCGGTGCCTGGCAGGGGACCGGGGTGCTCGGGCCGGAGGCCTTCGACGCCGAGGTGTTCCTCGAACTCATGGCGCGTGCCGAAGCCGACGGCGGCTACGGGCAACAGTGGGGGCTGGAGGACCGCCCTCCCGTCTCATGAGGGTGCTGGCGATGGAGTTCCACCACCTCGCCATTCCCCTGGTGCGCCCGTTCGAGACGTCGTTCGGGCGCCAGACGGGTCGTGAGGTGTTGCTCGTGCGCGTGCGCACGGACGTCGGCGACGGTTGGGGCGAATGTGTCGCGATGGCCGATCCGTCGTATTCGAGCGAGTACGTCGTCGGCTGTGCGGACGTGATCCGCAGTTACTTCGCGCCCGCCCTGTTCGCCGCCGGCGAGGTGACGGCCGAGGGCGCTGCCGAGATGTTCTCCTTCGTGGTCGGGCACCGCATGGCCAAGGCCGTCGTCGAGACCGCCCTGCTCGACGCGCAGTTGCGAGCGGAGGGGACGAGCTTCGCCAGATTCTTCGGGGCGACGCGCACCGAGGTGGACTGCGGCGTCTCGGTCGGCATCGCCCCGTCGATTCCCGCGCTCCTCGACGAGGTCTCGTTGTACGTCGCGCAGGGTTACCGTCGCATCAAGCTCAAGATCAAACGCGGCTGGGATCTCGAACCGGTCGCCGCGGTGCGCGAACTCCTCGGCCCGGATGCCCGGCTCCAGGTCGACGCGAACACCGCGTACACCCTCCTCGACCTCGATCACCTGAAGCGACTGGACGACTTCGACCTGCTGCTCATCGAGCAGCCGTTCGCGGAGGAGGACATCCGGGCCCACGTGGTCCTGTCCGACGCGATCTCTACCCCGGTCTGCCTCGACGAGTCGATCGTGAACACCGGTGTAGCGCTCGACGCGATCGAGCGCGGTGCGACCAGCGTCATCAACGTGAAGGCCGGCCGGATGGGCGGATACCTCGAGGCCCTCGCGCTCCATCGGGCGTGCGTCGAGGCCGGCGTACCGGTGTGGTGCGGAGGGATGCTCGAGACCGGGCTCGGCCGAGCCGC
>JANMBI010000023.1:0-3345 GCA_031360325.1 Frigoribacterium sp.
CGGGCGGTCGGAGACCACCGCGGTGCCGGCGGTGGAGCCGCCCTTCTTGAACGCGCCGAAGATGATGCCGTTCACGCTGCGCCCCATGGCGGAGGCCATGGCTCTGGTGAGGATGGTGCCGCTCGCACCCACCAGGGTGCCGGCGGCGAGCAACAGGGTGTTGCCGAGGACGAGTCCGGATGCCGCGACCGCGAGCCCGGTGAAGGCGTTGAGCAGCGAAATCACGATCGGGACATCCGCACCGCCAACGGGAAGCACGAGAAGCAGCCCGCTCACGAGGCCGAGCGCGAGGAGAATCACCGCAGCGAGGACCGAATCGGATGAGACGAGGACGGCCGCCGTGGCGAGCGCGCCGAGGAGCACGATCGCCATGACCCAGCGCTGGCCGGGGAAGGTCAACGGCCTCGTCGGAATCAGCTCCTGGAGCTTGGCTAGGGTGATGCACGAACCCGAGAACGACACCCCGCCGACCAGGATGGTGAATGCGACGGCAACGCCCGACCAGGCCGACTGACGGTGCGCCAGTTCCAACAGTGCGACGATCGCCGCAGCGCCTCCGCCCACACCGTTGAAAAGTGCCACCAGCTGGGGCATCTGCGTCATCTTCACCCGGCGCGAGACGGGGGCGGCGATGGCCACGCCGACGACGATGGTTGCGATGATCCAGGGAAGGTTGTCCAGCTTCACGGAAAGGAACACCGTTGCCAGGGCGACGAGAGCACCGGCGGCGCCGATCAGGTTGCCGCGGCGGGCGCTCTTTGGCGAGCTCAAACCCTTGAGGGCGAGGATGAAGCAGACGGCCGCGACCAGGTAGAGACCCGCGGTCCACTCCGGGGATAGCACGTTCACTTGGTGTTCCCCGGCTTCTTCGCGGATTTCCGGCCGTTGAACATCTCGAGCATGCGGTCGGTCACGACAAAGCCGCCGACCAGGTTGACGGTCGCCAGCAGCACGGCGAGCAGCGCCGCGACGAGAGGCCACGGATCCGTGGCCTGCCCGGCGACGATGATGGCCCCGACCAGGATGATGCCGTGGATGGCGTTCGCTCCCGACATGAGCGGGGTGTGCAGCGTGCTCGACACCTTTGACACGACCTCGAAGCCGAGGAACGCCAAGAGGACGAACACGGTGAGCAGGGTCATCGGATCCATCAGCCGCCTCCTGTTGAACCGGTGCGAGTATGTCCCGGCGCGATGCGGGGCGGCTCGAGCGCCTCCCGAGTCGGTGCGTGTGTCACGTCGCCACCGTGGGTCAGACGGGCGCCGTTCGCGACCTCGTCGGAGGAATCGGGCTCCACCCGACCCTCGACGGTCATCAGCACGATGAGGTTGGAGACGTTCTTCGCGTAGAGCCGCGACGCGTCGTAGGGCATGGTCGAGGCGACATCTTTCATCCCGACAAGGGTCACCGTGCCGAGGTCGTCGGCCAGCGCGATCTGCGTGTCGACTCCCGGCACGCTGCCCTCGACGTTGCCGCCCGACTCTGCTGCGAGGTCGATGATGACGGATCCGGAGCGCATCCCCCGCAGCATCTGGGCGGTCACGAGGCGCGGCGCGGGGCGACCGGGGATGGCCGCGGTCGTGATCACGACGTCGGCATCCGAAATGTAGGGGGTCAGCAGGTCGCGCTGGCGCGCCGCGCGATCCTCTGCGAGTTCCATGGCGTAGCCGCCCGCACCATCCGCGGTCTCCAATTCCAGGATGATGAAGGTGCCCCCCACAGAGGCGACCTCGTCGGCGGACGCCGCCCGCACGTCGTAGGCCGAGACCTTGGCGCCGAGTCGCTTCGCTGTGGCGATCGCCTGAAGGCCCGCCACCCCCGCCCCGAGCACGAGCACCGTCGCCGGCGGGATAGTTCCGGCGGCGGTCATGAACAACGGGAAAAACCGCGGAAGCCGCATGGCACCTTCGAGCACGCAGCGATAGCCGGCAATGAGGGCCTGAGAGCTGAGCGCGTCCATCGACTGGGACCGGGAAATTCGCGGCACAAGCTCAAGCGCGAACGAGGTGACACCCGCCGCCTGCAGTGCCCGGACCAGGGGCAGGTTCGACGCCGGGGAGACCAGGCCGACGGTGATCGCACCAGAGCGAAGCCTGCCGATGGTGTCGAGATCGAGGGGGCGCACGTGGGCCAGAACCTCGCAGGTCTCCAGCACCAGGGAGTCGACCAGCTTTGCCCCCGCCTCGTCATACTGGCGGTCGGGGTAGCCGGCGAGCGTTCCGGCGCCTCGTTCGATGGTGACCGTGAGCCCCGCCCTCACCAGCTGACGGACGGAATCCGGCGTGGCCGCGACGCGACGTTCCCCGGGCTCCGATTCTCTACGAACGGCGATGTCCATGCGGCTCCTTCGGGCCCCCAACGAGCCGTCCTCAGCCGAAAGTATCACCAAAGGCGAGAGCAGACCCTCGGTTTGCGCACCGAGTCACACCCAGGTTGATGGAGGGTCCGAATCCGCGAAGGATGATGATCGTGGCAGCACCGAAGGAGTACCCGCCGGAGTCGCGGGAGCGGGTCATGCGGCTCGTGCGGCTCGTGCGGCTCGTGCAGGGGGACAGGGCGCGGGATCCGGACCTGTCGCTACACCAGACGATGGACCGGGCAGCTCGATTTCGCATTCGGGTGGTCCACCGGACACCTGGCTCGGGGTTCGCCGGTGGGAAGCGGCCGTTGACGCCCGTCGGAGACGGTGACCTCACGGAGCGCCCATCCCGGAGTGTTCGGTGGTGCCCTCGGGTCGGAGGCGCATCGCCAGAGACGGAACGTCTCCGCGATGCCGAACTACCGCCCCGCCCTCCACATCGTCGTGACTACGTGTCCCGTCGTCACGGTGAAGGCGCCTTGCGGCTCGAACCCCGCGCTCCGGTACCTCGCGTTGTTCGCGGGGTTGGAGGACTCCAGGTACGCGGCCGCGCCGAGGGCGTCGATGCGGGCGAGGTTCTCGCGCAGCAGACCCATGCCGAGGCCGCGACCGCGGTGGTCGTCGTGGGTGGCGAGCAGGCTCAGATAGAAGTGGGGCTCCGGAGGGCGGAATTCCTCGAACTGTGCCGAAACCGTGAGGATCCCCTTCGTCACCCGTTCGCCGACGAGACCGAGGAGGAAGGCCTCGAAGCCCTGCGCCTCGTCATCGGTCAGCTCGGTGCCGCCCGGAGGCAGCCACACTGCGGTGGCCTCGACGTTCTCGGTCACGAAAGTCCACGGGTAGCGCAGGGCGGAGGACGACAGGAGCCGCCAGAACGCTGACATCTGGGATGCCCGCACCGCGACATCCGGAAACGCGGGCGCCCAGAGCGGGTCGTGGGAGAAGGCGGAGGTGAGGGTGCCCACGATGCCATCGAGGTCGGAGGC
>JANMBI010000030.1:0-12933 GCA_031360325.1 Frigoribacterium sp.
TGGGCGGTCAACGCGAAGTGGCCGAGGTAGTTGCCTCCGAACTGCAGCTCGAAGCCATCCTCGGTCGTCTCCCGTTCCGGGGGCATCATGATGCCGGCGTTGTTGATCAGCAGGTCGAGTGGTCGACCCTCGGCCGTGAACGTGGCAGCGAAGGTCGCGATGTTCGACAGCGAGGAGAGATCGAGCGGAAGCATCCGCAGTCGCCCCCCCCCGGGGTGTCCGCGCGGATTTCGGCGATGGCTCGCTCTCCCTTGTCCCAGTTGCGTACCGCGAGCACGACCTCGGCTCCCGCTCGGGCGAGTCGGCGGGTGAGTTCGAACCCGAGGCCGCTGTTCGCGCCGGTGACGATGGCGAGACGTCCGGTCAGGTCCGGAACTTCAATGTCGGGGCGGGCGCCGCGGGAGCGATGGGATGCCATGATCGAAGGCTACGCCGGACCGCGATCCGCGATCTGACCCTCGGGCGGAAATTTAATGAGTGTCAGACGCGTTATCCTGTATACGGTCTCGGACGTGGAACCGCTCGATGTCCCTCCAGGCGGCTACCCGCTCCCTTTGCGCTTGTGTCGCGAGCAGTAGCTCCCTGCGATACAGAATCAACGATTGAAGGCACTACCGCATGATTTTCCAAGTCGGAGAGACTGTCGTCTACCCTCACCACGGCGCCGCAACGATCACCGCGGTAAAGACTCGCACGATCAAGGGTGAGCCGAAAGAATACATCACTCTCAATGTGCACGCGACCGACCTGACGATCGAATTGCCGATCGAGAACGTCGAGCTCATCGGAGTGCGCGACGTCATCGACAGTGCGGGAGTCGAAGCGGTGTTCGATGTGCTGCGCAGCGACATGGTCGAGGAGCCCGGCAACTGGTCTCGCCGCTTCAAGGCCAACACCGAGAAGATGGGCAGCGGCAGCGTCTATCGGGTCAGCGAGGTCGTGCGCGACCTGTGGCGCCGCGATCAGGACCACGGGGTGTCGGCGGGCGAGAAGAGGATGCTGCTGAAGGCGCGGCAGATCCTGATCTCCGAGTTGGCCCTCGCCCAGAAGTCCACCGACGAAGAAGCGTCCGCGGTGCTCGACGAGGTGCTTTCGACCGTCTCGGTGTAGTTCCTATACCGGCCGACCCCTACCCGAGCACGTACTTCCGCCTCGTTCCAGGTGCGCCCGCCACCTCGCAGGAGTCCATCGCAGTCGGGCACACCGCCAGCCGGTCCCCGAGCGGCGGGTTGCCTGGGTTTGGGTGATACCGGCCCACAGACTCGGCGAGTGCCGAGGCACGGAACGTAACCCGCCGCGCCGCGTGGTCCGTTCTTCGCACCCTCGTTGGGGTGGGCGCGATCGTCTCCTTCCTCCCCGGGATTCCCCCGGAACGCTTGCTCTATCGGTTGCCTTTGCACTGCCGTTCGCCGCGGCCATCCGCACCCGCAGGTAGATGTGCGGTCGCGACGCGACAGCATTCTCGCCCCGTCCGTTCCATCCCTGGGCGGCCGCCGGGGAATTCGTGGTCGTGGTCGGGGTCGGGCCGGCCTGCGGCCTGGCGGCTCGGTACCAACCGTCCCCTCCCCGCAGGCGTTTGACGGCTCGCTGCTTGATCCGAGTCTGTCCCCCGTCACGCCATTTGTGGTGTTCGTCCCACCCGGCTTCTGCACGGTTCGGGGCGCTCGCGGTGGTGATCTCCGGGCTCTTCGCCGGAGCCCATGCGCCCGTCGCACGATCGGCCCCCTCTCGCATCGCGGACTCGGTGAACTGGCGCACCATTCGCTTCGTGCCCGAACCTCCATCCGTCCGAGGTGGTGCTTGATGTCGGCAGCACACGTTTCGCCGGGGCGATGCGGCTCGACGTGATCAGGCCGTCTGTTCCCCGGCGATGCCGGGTACGGCCGGTCCGCTGCCGGGGAGATCGTTGGCGCGGTACCGGCCGGAGGACTCCAGCCCGGCAACCTTCGGGGCCGTGCGTGAGTCCACCACCGTGGTACCCTCCCGCACCAGGCCGGAGAGCGTGACGAGCGCCGGCGCGCGTTCCCCCTGCAGGAGCGTGTTGGCCCAGGTGAACAGCGCCACCACGGCGAGCACGAAGACCACAAGGATGGCGATGAGCAGCTGCACGATACGGCGTCCGAACCGCGGGTTGTGCGCCACGTCGGGTCCGGCCTCGTGGTCGGCAGCGCCCTGCGTCACTGAAGTCTGCGCTTCGATTCGATCGGCACGGGAGCGGGGAGACTGCGCTGTGCCTCGACCGGCGGAGTGCCGGCCGCGGTGTCGGCAAGTCGCCGGAGGGCTGCCTCCGATTTCGAGCCGGGCCGGGCATGAAGGACCATCAGGAACTGCCCGGCGGATGCGCCCGCCGAGGAATCGATGGCGAGTCGCTCGGTCTCGAGCTCCAGTGCGCCGACCGCGGGATGGGTCAGTCGCGTGACCGTGACGACCTCTGCCGGGAGTTCGGGTGCCCCCCAGAGCGCACGGAACTCGGCACTGCGCACGGAGAGTTCGCCCACGAGCTGGGCCAGCGCTCGGTCGTCGATATCGGGGCCGATGAGGGTTCGGAGTCGTGCGACAGTCGCAGCGAGCATTCCGTCCCAGTCGTCGTAGAGGTCGCGGGTCGCCCGGTCGAGGAACGCGGCCCGCATCAGGTTGATGCCCGGGGTGAAGTTGGGAGAGAGGGCACGGGCGAGCGGGTTGGCCGCGAGCACTCCGGTGAGCCGGTTCTCGATCCATGCAACCTGATTCGGCCAGGCCTCGATGAGAAGAACGAGACCGTCGGATGCGACTTCCGAGCCGACCGCATCCGAAGCGCCCGTTGCGTCTCGTCGGCGGCCCTGGATCGGTCGTGCCAGCCGACGGAGTGTCGCCGCGGCAGCCACGTCGAGCTTGAGGGCTCGCGTGAGGGCCTCCAGAACGTCGTCGGCCGGGCGCTGGTCCACCCCCTGCTCGAACCGCAGATACTCTTCGGGGGTCAGACCGGCGAGCTTCGCGACCTCCTCACGGCGAAGGCCCTGGATGCGGCGGCGACCGGTCGCCGGCAGCCCCACCTCTTCGGGGGTGAGGAGTTCGCGCCGGGCGCGCAGGAATTCGCCGAACTGGTTGCCTGGTTGCATGTGACCACCCTACGCAGAACTTCGTGTCTCGGCAGCGCGGACCTTCCCCTCCCGGTGCTCGTTCGGCCCCCTCGCGGCACCGCCGTCGCACTCGCTCGTCTGCCGAATGCGAAACCACGACGGGCCTAAAACGGACCTTTTGATCGTACTCCGGCCCCACTTGCAGACAATCTCGTTGTATATCGATCCGAAAAATACCAAATCCGTAGCAAATTGCTCGACTGGACGAAACAAATCAGTACTAGTCTGAGCGGCACAGTCCGTTCGATGACGTTCGGCACTGGCTACCCGGCAGCGCCGTGTTTCGCGGCCTACACCCAAGGAGTGTGCGTATGACCGCAACTGTTCCGGCCACCACGGATGTGGATAGCAAGGGGCTGAAGGGGGGATCCCTCGGCCTCGTCTCCAGCATCGTCATCGGAATGGCCTCCACCGCCCCGGCCTACAGCCTCGCGGCGAGCCTCGGATTCATCGTCGCGAGCGGCGGCGCCCTTCTCGCCGGCGTCAAGGCTCCGGGAATTGTGCTACTCGCCTTCATCCCCATGTTCCTGATCGCGGTCGCCTACCAGGAGCTCAATAAGGCGGAGCCGGACTGCGGCACCACCTTCACCTGGGCCACCCGCGCGTTCGGGCCGATTACGGGGTGGATGGGCGGCTGGGGGATCATCGTCGCCGACGTGATCGTCATGGCCAATCTCGCTCAGATCGCGGGGTCCTACACCTTCACGCTGCTCGGCAGTTTCGGCATCCCCGGGGTCGCAAGCCTGTCGGGCGATGCGTTCTGGTCGACCGTGGCCGGGCTCCTCTGGATCGCCCTGATGACCTGGATCTGTTACCGCGGGATCGAGCTCTCGGCTCGCATCCAGTATTTCTTGCTCACCATCGAGGTCATCATCCTCATCGCCTTCGCCATCTTCGCGCTCGTGCGGGTGTACAGCGGCAACGCGGAGACCTACTCGCTCACCCCGACCCTCGACTGGTTCAACCCGTTCACCCTGGACTTCGGCAAGGTGATCGCCCCGGCGATGCTGGTGGCGATCTTCATCTACTGGGGCTGGGACACGGCGGTATCGGTCAACGAGGAGACCTCTAACCCCTCCAAGACCCCCGGTCGCGCGGCGATCATCAGCACACTGCTGCTGCTCGTCACCTACGCGCTCGTCGCCGTCGCGGCCGTTGCATTCGCGGGCGTGGGGACGAAAGGCATCGGACTCGGCAACGCGAACAACGCCGCGGACGTGTTCTCCGCGATTGGTCCGGCGCTGTTCGGGTCGAGCTTCCTCGGACACGTGTTCATGATGCTTCTCGGGGCATCCATCCTGACCTCCGCCTCGGCATCCACCCAGACCACGATCCTGCCAACGGCGCGAACGGTGCTCTCGATGGCGGTCTACAAGGCCGTGCCTGCCAAATTCGCGCGCATCCACCCCAAGTTCCTCACCCCCACCTGGGCGACGATCGGGATGGGCATCGTTTCGGCGGCGTTCTATCTGGTGTTCACGCTGATCAGCACCGAACTGCTCGGGGCTCTCGTCGGCTCGATCGGTCTCATGATCGCGTTCTACTACGGCCTCACCGGGTTTGCCTGTGTGTTCTTCTATCGCAAGACCCTCGGCACGTCGATGCGCAACTTCGTCATGCGGGGGCTGTTTCCCTTCGTGGGCGGGGCGATTCTGCTCGCGGTGTTCGTCTACGGGCTGACCTCGTTCGCGGCGCCCGACTGGCTCACCGATGCGAACGGCAAGAATGTGACGATCTTCGGACTCGGTGCCACGGCGGTGGTCGGTGTCATCGGGTTGCTCCTCGGCGCGGTGCTCATGTTCGCCTGGTTCCTTCGCCAGCCGGAGTTCTTCCAGGGTAAGACTCTTGCCCGGCGCTCGGATGACCTCGTCCTGGCGCCCGGCGACGGACGCACGCCCACCTTCGGGCTTCCGGACTCCGGACGGATGCCCGAGGTGATCGCTCCCGATCGGTCCAACCTTCCCCCCGGGCAGTCCGCGATCGATGCGGTGACTGGCGAGAGAATTCCGGATGTGCCTCCCACTCCGCCGCTCCGCCCGGGGGCCGATCCCCGGTAGCCGGCAGAGCACGCCCACGGCTCGCCGGGTGGGCAGAATCGGCGCTCGGCCCCGACGTACAGCGCCAATACTGCCCACCCGGTTGCCGGATGGCACCCGGGCTCGAGGCCCGTAGGGTGGGTGCGTGAAACTTCGACGCGTGCCATCCGCAGTTCCCGTCGCACTGATCGACGTCGTGCTGGTGGTGACCTTCGTGCTGATCGGCCGGGCAAGCCACAACGAGGGGTACCTCGGCACCCTCGTCACCCTGTGGCCGTTCCTCGCCGGACTCGCCATCGGCTGGATCGGCGCGAGAGCCTGGCGTACCCCGTTGCGCCTCCGTTGGACCGGCCTCACGATCTGGGCCGCGACGGTGAGCATCGGGATGCTGCTGCGCGGCGTCAGCGGACAGGGCGTGCAGTTCAGCTTTGTGATCGTCACGACGGTCGTGCTCGCGATCTTCCTGATCGGCTGGCGGGCCGTGGCACAGTTGGTGATGCGCCGAGGGTCTCGAACCCGATCGCACGGGTAGGGGCGGATGCGCCCCACCGGTCGACAGCGTATTCTCGAGGCACAGAGGGAGCCATCCGGGCTCCCGATCCGAGGGAGCTCACCATGGCCGACAAGTCACCGAAAAAGTCAACCTCGAAGACGGCCGCGTCGAAGTCTCTGAAGGAGAAGCGCGCCGACAAGAAGACGAAGGCCGCGAACAAGCCGAACGGCTAGCTTGACCGCGGTGCCCGGGATGCCGTCACCGTGGATCCCGGGATTCCGTTGCGTCTCGCGGGTCAGGCCGTCTTCATGATGTCCGCCGTGAAGTTTTGTACGCGACTGAGCAGGCCCTCCGCGCGTCTCGCCACGACGTCGGCCGGGTCGGGCTGCAGCGGCGACGGGGGTGGCGTGATGCGGATGATGAGGGAGCACGCCAGGTCGGCGCAAATGTAGGTGCCGACGGTGTTTCCGTTGCGACCGGACCGCCCGGCCCGAGCCGCGGAGAAGAGGGTGACCTGGTCGGATGGCTGGGGGGTGCGGCACAGGGAGCACATCGCCGAGATTCCCGGCCGCATGCTCGCGCCGGATGCGCGAAGCACGATGCCGATCGGGTTTTCGTCCGCCCAGTGCACGAGGTATCCGCGCAAGGGGGCTCCGTGGTCTCGCCACCCCAGGTACTCGCGTTCGGCCCAGAGCACCTCGTGGAGGCCCGGAAGCGGCATCCGCTGAATCTCCCCCTTCGAGGCGTTGACGAAGCTGCGGCGGATTTCGGATTCGTTGAGCGGTTTCATGGCCTCCTCGATGGGCTGGACTCGTCGGCGACGCTGGTGCTTGTTACAGGGTAATCCGGTCGCGCGCCGGCCGTCTCGCCGCTCGTGCCACGACGGTCGGTGTGTCGACCGCGTTCGCGGAACAGCGCCCCTCTCCGCGCAGATTGTCTGGAGGGACTCGTCGAGACGATACTCGTCGGGATCAAGGGGCTGGCCGCGGCCGCTCGGACGTGCCAGTCTTCAGAGGACAGGTCACCCCAACGGTCCGAGGAGGACAC
Source organism: Frigoribacterium sp. (assembly GCA_031360325.1). Lineage (GTDB taxonomy): Bacteria > Actinomycetota > Actinomycetes > Actinomycetales > Microbacteriaceae > Lacisediminihabitans. Next base: position 6,696 of record JANMBI010000030.1, read on the forward strand.
CGTGTTCACCACCAGCGGCGCATTCAGTGGCTTCTCCGTCGACGACATCGACGCGGCCCGCACATTCTACGGCGAGACGCTCGGTCTCACCGTGACCACCAACGAGATGGGATTTCTCGAACTCCGGCTGGACAGCGGGGCGATGATCCTCATCTATTCGAAGCCGGATCACACCCCCGCGAGCTTCACCATCCTCAACGTCCCCGCCGATGACGTCGAGGCCGCAGTGGACGACCTCAACTCCCGGGGAGTGAAAACGAAGATCTATCCGGACGATCAGTTGCCGAGTGACAACAAGGGCATCATGCGCGGGAGCGGACCGGATATCGCGTGGTTCCTCGACCCCGCAGGAAACGTGCTCTCCGTGCTCAGCTCGCGATAACTCTTCCCCTCGCATCCACGATCGCGTCCACGATCGCACCCTAGATCGCACCCTCAGGAGGAAACATGTCTGAAAAAGTCTGGTTCATCACCGGCACCTCGCGCGGTTTCGGGCGCGAATGGGCCATTGCCGCTCTGGATCGCGGCGATAGGGTCGCCGCGACGGCGCGGAACACCGACAGCCTCACCGAGCTGGTCGAGCAGTACGGCGACGCCATCCTCCCGATCTCACTCGACGTCACCGACCGGGATGCCGTGATCGGGGCGGTCGGAGCGGCACACGAGCACTTCGGCCGCCTCGACATTGTGATCAACAATGCCGGGTACGGTCACTTCGGGTTCATCGAGGAGATCACCGAAGACGAGGCTCGCGCCCAGCTGGAGACGAACCTATTCGGCGCGCTCTGGGTCACCCAGGCGGTGCTCCCGATCCTGCGGGCTCAGGGCAGTGGCCACATCATCCAGGTGTCTTCGATCGGCGGCATCAGCGCGTTTCCGCTCGTCGGCATCTATCACGCCTCGAAGTGGGCGCTCGAGGGCTTCTCGCAGGCTCTCGCCCAGGAGGTGGCGGGCTTCGGTATCTTCGTGACCCTGGTTGAGCCCGGCGGCTTCTCTACCGACTGGAGCGGATCCTCGTCGAGGCGTTCCGAACCGCTCGGGGACTATGCGGCCCTGCACGAGGCAGTAGACGCCGCGCGAAGGCAGCGCTTAGCCGCCCCGGGCGACCCGGTGGCCACCCGCGGCGCCATTCTCACGGTGGTCGATGCCGACCGCCCTCCACTGCGGATCTTCTTCGGCGATTCACCACTTGGCATTGCGAAGGCGGACTACGCCGGTCGTCTCGAGGTCTGGGAGGAGTGGAACGACGTGTCGATCGAGGCGCAGGGTCCGGCGAACTGAGCCGCGCCGAGAATCCGCACCACCTCGGCGACGTCGACTGATCCCTAGACTGGGGTCACCGCTGCCGACCGCCTGGAGGAACCTGAGTGAAAATCATTGCATTCGTTGTCGCGATGGGGCTCTTCGTGCTTGGCATCGGTCTGATGGGCTACGCCTTCGAACCCGCCGTCGACCACGGCGTCCTGTTCTTCGGCGGCATCCTCAGTGTCGCCCTATCGCTCGCCGTGCCGTTCCACGTGCTCAAGCGCGTCGACGGTTAGGCCGGCCGGGGTGTCCGACAACGTCGGCATCGGCGCTCAGGTCGTGGTGCGCGACTCCCCCGACGGGGAGCAATGCCCCTGGCCGGACCGGCCGAGCGGTCTGATCGTGCGGTCCGGAGGCTCTGCCCTCGCCGGGGTGTGGGGTCGCGCCGCCCCGACACGGATGTGGTGGGTCGAGTTCGATGAACCGCAGACGAACTCGGCGGGCGATGGTCCGTTTCGCTCGGCGCAGGTGAACGAGAGGTTTCTGGAACTCGCGCCGCCGGTGGACGAGCCGAATTGACCTTCGGCGACTATGGCGACGACGTTCTCGCCGGCGACTGGCGCGGAGCGAAGCGACGTGCGCTCCGCGAGGTGCCGGCCGACCGCGATCTCGTGATCGAGTGGGCCGACACCGGATTCTGTGGGGCGGTCCTCCGTGTCGAGGGAAAGCTGGTGCACCTGGAGGACTCCCACGGCGGTGTGCGCCTGTTCCCCCTCGGTGGCGGCTACCTGCTCGAGGGGGAGCCCGTCTCGCTCACGCCACCGTCGGCGGCGCCGAAGAGCACCGCGCGCACGGCATCCGGCTCGTTCGCCGTCAGCGGTCAGAAGGCGAGGGTCGCCCTGCCGAGTCGAATCTTCGTGGAGGGACGGCACGATGCGGAACTGGTGGAGAAGGTGTGGGGTGCCGACCTGCGGGTGGAGGGCGTTGTCGTGGAGTACCTCGACGGTGTCGACGATCTCGACACCATCGTGCGGGAGTTCGGGCCGGGCCCCGGCCGTCGCATCGGCGTGCTGGTCGACCACCTCGTGCCCGGCTCCAAGGAGAGTCGGATCGCGGATGCCGTCGCCCGCGGTCCCTTCGGCGCCGAGGTGCTCGTGGTCGGGCATCCGTTCGTGGATGTCTGGCAGGCCGTCAGACCGGCCCGACTCGGCCTGGAGAAGTGGCCGGATGTGCCCCGGTCGATCGAGTGGAAGCACGGAATCTGCGCGGCCCTCGGCTGGCCCCATGACGACCAGGCCGATATCGCCAGAGCGTGGCAGCGAATTCTCGGCAGGGTTCGCACCTATGCCGATCTGGAACCCGTCGTACTCGGCCGGGTCGAGCAACTGATCGACTTCGTCACGTCCTGAGCTCAGTGGGAGAGGCCGGCAACCAGGTTGATGGTGGTGGCGAGGATCACCGAACCGAAGACGAACGACAGCAACGTGTGCTGGAGCACCGTCTTGCGCACGGAGTGATTGGTGATGTTCGTGTCGGAGACCTGGTAGGTCATCCCGAGGGTGAAGGAGAGGTAGGCGAATTCGGTGTACTGGGGTGGGCGTTCCTGGTTGAAGTCGATGCCCTCCTCGGCCGTGTAGTACTGGCTCGCGTAGCGCAGCATGTACAGGGTGTGCAGCAGGATCCAGGACAGGGCGACGCTGACGAGCGCGAGAGCGGCGAGGAGGCCCTTGGCGAGTCCCTGGGACTGGGCCGCCTGCACCAGCACGAAGGCGACCGCGAACAGACTTGCCAGGCTGAGCAGGATCACGAGCAGATCGGCGATGCCCCGCGCGGGCTCCTCACGGCTGGCATGGGTCTGCGTCTGTTTCGGGTCGAGCCGGCCGACCCGAATCCAGACCCACGACGAGTAGATCAGTGCCGCGACGCACCAGCCGACAGTGGGGGCGTACATCCACTCCCCGAAGCTGGCGGTGATGAGCGTCGCGATGACTCCGACGACGAGCATGACGACGAGCCTGACCGTGGTGTGGTGTCGATCCATGAGCCGATTAGACCACCCGTGTCGGTGAATCGGGGGATTTCCCCATCGCGTTGCGCTGAATGGCCGGTCAGACGGGGGCATGGCCAAACCGGAGAGACCGAGGCCGGGTCGAGTCACCGCGGGAGTGTGTGCCGCAATCGCAAACCGTTACCGCGGGAACGCGACGGTGGTGCGGCCGGTTTTCGTCCGGTCGTGCCTGCCGCCCGGCCCGCGGTTCTTGATCCACCTCGCCCTCTGGCTCGTCGTGCCCGCAGAAAAGTAGCGGGAACCAGGGCAGACTGGTGTGGTGACGTCCCCCGCAGCGAGTTTCGACACCCTCACCCACGCCGACGTTCCGCGACTCGTGGAGTTGAACGATGCCGCGTCTCCCGCCGTGCCCATCACCACCGAGGCGGAAATGGCGGCCCTTCTCGACACCGCCGGGTTCACCCTTGCGGCCCGCGAGCGCGGCGTCCTGATCGGCTTCGTTATCGGCATGCGAGCGGGGTCGGACTACGCCAGCGAGAATTACCGCTTCTTCGATTCGCGGGGCTCGGACTTCCTCTACATCGACCGAATCGTGATCGATGGCTCCCGACGCGGGGTGGGCACAGGAAGAGCCCTCTACGACGCCGTCTTCGCCCTCGCTCGCGCCGAGGCACTGCGCGAGGTCACCTGCGAAGTGAATCTCGACCCGCCGAACCCCGAGTCCCTCGCTTTCCATTCCCGTCTGGGTTTCGAGCGAATCGGCGAACAGGAGACCAAAAATGGTCGGGTGACCGTCGCGCTCCTCGCCGCCACGGTGTGAGCATCACAGCCCGCTTTTGGCACCTCGCTTGCGCGGCTTGAGGCTCTCCGCACTCACCATCCACGCGTACTGTTCGAGAGTCTCGATCACCTTGTGCAGGATGTCCGCGGTCGTAGGATCGGCCTCGTCGACATCGTCATGCACCCGTCGGCAGGTCGCCGCCGCGGCATCCAGTCGCTCGGTGATGAGGGCGACGACCTCCGCGGTGTCGACCTGGTCCTCCGGAAACTTCGGGAGCGTGGATGTCGCGCTCACCGTCTCGGAGCGACCGTCGGGCAGGGCGTGGAGTGCCCGCATCCGCTCGGCGATTTCGTCGGATAGTCCGCGGGCCGCCTCGATGATTTCATCGAGGATGAGATGGGTGTCACGAAAATTGGTGCCGACGACGTTCCAGTGCGCCTGCTTGCCCTGGAGGTGGAGTTCGATGAGGTCAACGAGCACCGCTTGAAGGTTGTCGGACAGTTGGGTGGTTGCTTTCATGCGGAGCAGGGTACACGCAGTTCCCGGTCGTTCAACTCCCGCGCATCCCCATACGCTGGTGTCATGCATCCGTCCGCTCGAATCCGCCTCGAGTGAGCGTCGATTCGAGACCGAAGCCTCGACTCTCCCACGACGTCGTGATCCTGGGCGTGATCGCCTTCTTCGTGATGGTCGGCTTCGGGGTCGTGGTTCCGGTGCTGCCCGTCTACGTGCGGAGCTTCGGGGTGGGCAATGCGGAAGTCGGGGCGGTGGTCTCGGCCTTCGCGTTGATGCGATTCGCCGCGAGCCCCTTTTGCGGGCGAATGATCGACCTCGCAGGCGAGCGAGCGATCCTCTCGATCGGGATAGGCATCGTTGCGCTCTCGAGCGGACTTGCCGGCATCGCGCACAACTACCTTCAACTGTTGCTGCTTCGTGGCGTCGGCGGCATCGGGTCCGCCATGTTCACCGTGTCGGCGATGACCCTCCTGATCGGCTCGACGTCGACCTCGATGCGCGCCCGCTCGATCGGCTTCTATCAGGGTGGTTTTCTCATCGGAGGGATGACCGGCCCCGCCCTCGGTGGACTCCTCTCCACCATTTCGCTGACGGCGCCGTTCTTCTTCTACGCCGGCACCCTCGCGGTGGCCGGGCTCATCGGGGTGCTGTTGCTCCGTCCACGAACCGGCGGTTTGCCGAGCCGGCCAGAGGAGACCCTGGCTCCGGTCCCCTTCCGCACCGTACTGCGCGACCGCGGCTTCCGTGCTGCGTGCGTCGCGAACTTCGCGCAGGGCTGGACGTCCTTTGGGGTGCGCAACTCCCTCGTCCCGGTGCTCATCGTTGAGGTGTTGAAGGGGCCGAGCGCGTGGACGGGCGTCGCCTTCGCCATCTCCGCCGTCGCTCAGACGCTTGCGCTGGCACCCGCGAGTCGCTTCATCGATACCGTGGGCCGCAAGCCGGCGATCATCGGTTCGTTCGCGGTTGCCGCGGTCACCATCGCGGCGGTTCCGTTCGCCACGAGTTTCTGGGTACTCACCGCGCTCCTCTGCCTGTATGGCGTTGCGGCGGCATTCATGGGCACGGCCCCCGCGGCTGCGGTGGGAGACGCGGCCGGGCCACACGGTGGTCGACCCGTCGCGGTGTTCTCCATGTTCTCCGACTTCGGGGCCATCATCGGCCCCCTCGTGGCCGGCATTCTCGCCGACACGGTCTCCTACCCGGTGGCATTCGCGGTCGGGGCGCTGTTCTTCGCCGGGGCATCCGCCTATGCGACGCGGATGCCCGGACCGCGCACTGTCGCCGCACCGGCGTAGCCCGGCCGACGCGTGCCCGCGCGCGTGACCGTCGCCCGCGCCGCCGGTCAGCGCACGAAGTAGTCGTTGAGCGTCACCGGTTGGAGGTGCCGGGCTCGAATCAGGTGTGCAAGATAGTCGAAGCACTCGGTCACCGGCAGAAAGTTCGCGTGGCCGATCACGATGTGTTGGGGCAGCATCCACTGGTCGGCGAAACCGCGGAGCTGATCCGTGGTGATCAGCGCGCTGTCACTGAGACTTCCGTACCAGAGCACCGGCGTCGAATAGCCGAGACCCGCGGCGATCGCGTCGACCTGGGGGGTGTGGAACCCGAAGGGCGGCCGATAGTAGGGCCGGGCATCCACGCCGTAGACGGACCGGATGAAGTCGTGGTTGGTCATCAGTTCTGCCTCG
>JANMBI010000059.1:0-10647 GCA_031360325.1 Frigoribacterium sp.
AACGTCGGCTACCGTTTCAACGTCTACGACGACGACACCGAGCGCCTTGCCCAGTCCGTCAGTTCCTGATCGGCTCGACGCCCTCATCCGGCGGGCTCGGGATGCCGACGGCCAGCCTCCCTTCTCCGACGCCGCGCTCGTCGAGCTCCGCACCGGTGAGCGCGAGCTTTTCGAGATCGGGGCGGCGACCGCACTGCTCTCGGCCGGCTCGGCCGAGTTCGTGGTGGATCCGGCGGCTCGAGGACACGGTCTCGGCACGGCGATGCTCGAGGCGATCCTCGACCGCCTGCCGAACGCCCCGTTGATCTGGGCGCACGGCGACCACCCCGCCGCGCGGGCGCTGGCGGCGAGCCACGGGCTCGCACCGGTACGAACTCTCCTGCAGTTGCGCGCCGCGGTGGAGGGACGCTCCGCCGGGCCCCGCACCGAGGTCGAGCCGTTCCGACCCGGGATCGATGATTGCGCCTGGCTGGAGCTCAATGCCCGGGCGTTCGCCGGACATCCGGAACAGGGGTCGGTCTCGCTGACGGAGCTCCGCGAGCTGATGGGCGAACCGTGGTTCGAACCGCAGGACTTCCTGATGCTGCACGACGGCGGTGACGCGATCGGTTACTGCTGGCTGAAGATCGAGCGAGGCATCGGCGAGTTCTACGTGGTCGGCGTGGATCCGGAGCGACAGGGCGAGGGACTCGGCCGCCGACTCATGGATGCCGGCTTCGCGCGGCTCGCCGCCCGCGGCATCCGCACCGCCGCCCTCTATGTGGAGGCCGACAATGCCCCGGCCCGTGGGCTCTACCGAGCCCTCGGCTTCACCGATCACTCGGTGGACATCCAATACGCCCGCGCCTGACCACGGTTCCTCCCTCCCGCGGCCTCCTCCCCGCAGCTCAAAACGCAGGAGATTCACCTCGACGAGGGCGTTTCGACCGCACAACGGCGCGTTTGGTGGCGGATGTCCTGCGTTTTGGGGAGGCGAGTGAGGCTTGGGGAGGCAGGGGGCCGTTCGTCGGGCCGAGGACGACAGCGATGGTGGGCGGGGGCGAAGTGCGATGATGAAGGTATGAGCAGCGAGACGTATCTGGGTGACGCCGGGCTGGCCACCGATAGTCTCGACGACGACTACGACTCACCCTGGGTGGATGACGGCACGCTTCCGTCCGAACGCTACCTCGACCGCGAACTGAGCTGGCTCGCCTTCAACACCCGTGTGCTCGAACTCGCCGAGGACGAGGAGCTCCCCCTGCTCGAGCGGGCGAACTTCCTCGCCATCTTCGCGAGCAACCTCGACGAGTTCTTCATGGTGCGCATCGCCGGCCTCAAGCGCCGCATCCTCACCGGGCTGGCCGTGCCCACCAATACCGGCGCGGTTCCGACCGAGGTCCTCGCGGTCATCCAGGAACGCGCGCACGAACTGCAGACCCGACACGCTCTCGCTTTCCGTGAGCTGGTGAAGCCCGACCTCGATGATGCGGGCATTCACATCGAAACCTGGGCGGACCTCGGACCGGCCGATCGCGACACTCTCGACGAAATCTTCGCGGCGCGGATCTTCCCCGTGCTCATGCCGCTTGCGGTCGACCCGGCGCATCCGTTCCCCTACATCTCCGGGCTCTCGCTCAACCTGTCGATCCGGGTACGTAACCCCAAGATCGGCAAGGACGAGTTCGCTCGACTCAAGGTTCCCCCGATGCTGCCCCGTTTCGTGCAGCTTCCCGATGACGGCAGCGGCCTCCTGCGGTTCATTCCGCTCGAAGACCTCATCTCCAATCACCTCGGCGACCTCTTCCCCGGCATGGAGGTGCTCGACCATCACGAATTCCGGGTCACGCGCAACGAGGATGTCGTGCTGGAGGAGGACGAGTCGGAGAACCTGATCCAGACGCTCGAGCGCGAGCTCCTTCGCCGCCGATTCGGGCCGCCGATCCGACTCGAAATCACGGACGACATGGATGAGCTCACCCTGAGCCTGCTCGTCCGCGAGCTCGACATCACCGACTCCGAGGTCTACCGCCTTCCGGCGCCGCTCGACCTCGGCGGCCTGTTCGAGCTGAACAAGATCGATCGACCGACGCTCAAATACCGTCGTCACGTGCCCACGACGGCCGCGCAACTGTTGCCCCTCGAACCGAATGCCTCGCCCGACATCTTCGGATCGATCGCCCGGAGGGACATCCTGCTCCATCACCCCTACGAGTCCTTCGCCACCAGCGTCCAGGCATTTCTCGAGCAGGCCGCTGCGGACCCCGACGTGCTCGCCATCAAGCAGACGCTGTACCGCACCTCCGGTGACAGCCCCATCGTCGAAGCGCTCATCCAGGCGGCCGAGGCCGGCAAGCAGGTGCTGGCGCTCGTGGAGATCAAGGCCCGCTTCGACGAGTCAGCGAACATCTCCTGGGCCCGCAAACTCGAAAAGGCGGGCGTGCACGTCGTCTACGGGCTCGTCGGGCTCAAGACACACTGCAAACTCGCGCTCGTGATCCGACAGGAGAACGGGGTGCTTCGGCACTACAGCCACATCGGCACGGGCAACTACAACCCCAAGACGAGCCGCATCTACGAGGATTTCGGTCTGCTTACGGCGAGCGGAACCGTGGGAAAGGACCTCACGCGCCTGTTCAACGAACTCTCCGGTTACGCGATCGAGAAGAAATTCAAGCGACTTCTCGTGGCTCCCCTCCACCTGCGCAAGGGGTTGATCAAGCGCATCCGCATCGAAGCGGACAACGCCAGGAACGGCATGCCGTCGGGCATCCGCATCAAGCTCAACTCGATCGTCGACGAATCGATCATCGACGCGCTGTATCGGGCGAGCGAAGCCGGTGTGCCGGTGGAACTGCTCGTGCGCGGAATCTGCGGGGTGAAACCGGGAGTCGATGGGCTGAGCACCAACATCGAGGTCCGCTCGATCCTCGGGCGATATCTCGAGCACTCGCGCATCTTCTCGTTCATCAACGGCGGCGATCCGCAGGTCTACATAGGCAGCGCCGATCTCATGCACCGCAACCTCGACCGTCGGGTGGAGGCGCTCGTGCGGCTCAGGAACCCCGAACACCTGCGGGAGATCGAAGAACTCTTCGACCTGGCGATGTCCGACCAGACCGCGCATTGGCGGCTCGCGGAGAACGGCAGCTGGACCCGGCATCACCGGGCGGATGACGGTTCCCCCCTCGAGGATATGCAGAATGTCCTGATGCGGCAGGTATCCGGGCGCAAGCGCAGCGGAGTGGTCCGTTGACCCTCACCGGCCCGGGCGTCGTTCGGGCGGCCGGGGCGGTCTGCTGGCGCGAAACAGCGAGCGGCATCGAACTGCTTGTGGTGCATCGCGGCGATCGGGCGGACATCTCGATCCCGAAGGGGAAGGTCGACCCCGGCGAGACCCCACCGCAGTCGGCGGTGCGTGAGGTGGCCGAGGAGACCGGTCTCACCGTCGCCCTCGGTGCCCCGCTCGGCAGCACCGAGTACACCATGCCAGGGGGGCGCGAAAAGGTGGTGCACTACTGGTCGGCCGAGGTTTCGGATGCGGCCATCGCCGAGTCGAGGTTCGTCGCCAACAAGGAGATCGCCTCGGTGGAGTGGCTATCCGTCAAGGCGGCCCGCGCCAAGCTCAGTTACGAACTCGACCGCACCGTGCTCGACCGGTTCTCCGAGCGGGTGAAGGCCCGCACCATCCGCACCTTCCCGATCATCGTTCTTCGCCATGGGCGGGCGGTCCCCCCGGCGAGTTGGGACGGACCGGATGCCACCCGCCCCCTGCTCCACCGTGGCCTCGAACAGGCCCGAAGCGTCGCCCCGGCCATCGCCGCGTGGGCGCCGGCGAAACTCATCAGCAGCACGGCGGTGCGCTGCCTGGCCACGATCGAACCGGTCGCGGCTCTCACCGGGTTGCCCGTAAAGCACGCCATCGGCATAAGTCAGGATGCCTACGAGGACGGCACCGCCCGCGTGCGCAAGATCGTACGAAAGCGACTCAAGGCCGGTGTGCCGACGGTGCTATGCAGCCACGGACCGGTGATCCCGGAGATCATCGACCTCGTGGCGGCTCTCACCAATACGCCGCTCGACGCGCCCCTTCGTCGGGCGGGGATGCTGTCGACCTCGGAATTCACCGTATTGCACGTGTCATCCGAGCATCCGGATGCACCGCTCGTCGCGGTCGAAACGCACGGCCCCGCCCTTCTCTAGCCGAGATATTTGCCTGCCGTTTACCCTCCGTTCACCTGCCGGGCGAACGCTGGTCAGGCTGTGTTCGTAGCCTCTGTGAGGGGTCGGCACCGGCCCCGGTCCGTCAGTCATAGCAAGTAAATCTCCCGAAGGGAACTCCGTGTTCGTCTCTCGACGCAACTTCGCACGTGTGGGCAGCGTCGCTGCCATCGCCACCGCAGCCGCCATCGTCCTGTCTTCCTGTGCAGCCAACGAGGCAACCCCCGCAACTTCCGGGTCCGCGGCACCGGTGAGCAAGCTCACCGGAACGCTCACCGGAATCGGCTCCTCCGCCCAGGCCGACGCCGAAGCGGCCTGGGTCGCCGGCTTCCAGACCGCGAACCCCAAGGTCACCGTGAACTACGACTCTCAGGGCTCGGGCGCCGGACGCAAGGCGTTCGCCGGCGGTTCCGCGGACTTCGCCGGATCGGATGCGGCACTCAGCACCACCGAGCTCGTTGGCACCTTCGCGAAGTGCGCCCCGAGTAGCAAGGCGATCGACCTTCCCGTCTACATCTCCCCGATCGGAGTCGTGTATAACGTCTCCGGGGTAAAGGACCTCAAGCTGGATGCCGCCACCATCGCGGGTATCTTCAAGGGCACCATCACGAAGTGGACCGACCCGGCCATCGTCGCGCAGAACTCCGGCGCGAAGCTGCCGGACGCCACCATCGCGACCGTTCACCGCTCCGACGACTCGGGTACCACCCAGAACTTCACCGACTACCTCGCGACGGTCGCGAGCTCCGTCTGGGACAAGCCCTCGGGACAGACCTACCCGTACGCCATCGGTGATGCCGCTAAGGGCAACCAGGGCGTCGTCGCGGCAGTGACCGCGGCCGCGAACAGCATCGGCTACGCCGACCAGTCGGCCGCCGGAACCCTGGACATCGCGCAGCTCAAGGTGGGCGGCGTCTACGAGAAGATCACCACCAAGGGAGCGGCCGCGGTCGTAGCCGCCTCGCCGCTGGTGTCCGGTCGCCCGGCCAACGACCTGGCGATCGCCATCGACCGCAAGAACGCCACGGCCGGAGCGTGGCCCATCGCCCTGGTGAGCTACCTGATCGTGTGCCAGACCTACGCCGACCCGACCAAGGCCGAACTGGTCAAGGCGTACGCGACCTATGTGGCCAGCGCGGATGGTCAGAAGGCCGGATCCACCCAGGCGAAGTCGGCACCGCTCGCGAGCGCGCTGGCAACCAAGGTCGCCGCATCCATCGCTACCATCAAGTAGCAGAATCGAAATAGCAGCACGAGCTCACGGGCCGGCCTGGACTGCACGAGTGCCGTCCAGGCCGTTTCGCTGAGTAGCATCGAAACACACCATCGCCGTGCCGTCGTCAGGAAGCCAAGAGTGACCACCAGCGCAACAGTGAGAACCAAGGTGCGCCTCGGCGATCGCGTGTTCTCCTCGAGCACCGTTTTCGCCGGCTCGATCATCCTCGTCGTCCTCGCCGCGGTCGCGATCTTCCTGATCGTGCGGAGCGTCCCGGCATTCGTCGCCAAACCGGGAACGCTTCCGAACTCGGCTCCCAATTTCTTGTCGTACGTCTGGCCTCTCGTCTTCGGCACGATCTGGGTGGCCGCGCTCGCTCTCGCGATCGCCGTTCCGATCGCCATCGGGGTCGCCCTCTTCATCTCGCATTATGCCCCACGGCGAATCGCCCAGGCGCTCGGCTACATCATCGATCTGCTCGCCGCAGTGCCGTCGGTGGTCTTCGGACTCTGGGGGATCGGCGTTCTCGCGCCCTACCTGCAACCGTTTTACCAATGGCTCAATGCGAATCTCGGCTGGATCCCGCTCTTCTCCGGCCAGGTCTCGGGCACCGCGCGCACCATTCTCACCGTGGCGATAGTGCTTGCCGTGATGGTGCTCCCGATCATCACCGCGGTCTGCCGCGAGGTCTTCCTCCAGACACCGCGACTGCACGAGGAAGCCGCACTCGCTCTCGGAGCGACCCGCTGGGAGATGATCCGCGTCGCCGTGCTGCCGTTCGCCAGAGCGGGGATCATTTCCGCCGCGATGCTCGGTCTCGGTCGGGCGCTCGGCGAAACCCTCGCCGTCGCGATGGTGCTCTCCCCCGCGCGCGTCGTCTCGTTCTTCCTCCTCACCACCCAGAACCCCAACACCATCGCGGGGAACATCGCCCTGCAGTTTCCCGAAGCCACCGGAGTCGGAGTGAACGCGCTGATCGCCTCTGGCCTCGTGCTCTTCGTCATCACCTTCATCGTGAACGCGATCGCCCGGCTCGTGGTGAATAGCCGTCGGGCGTTCTCGGGAGCCAACTGATGACGACAGCGGCCGGTCCGATCGACAATTCGCTTGCCAGCGGGCGGCTTCCCCGTGGCATCACCTGGGTGCTGCTCGCGGGGAGCTGGGCCGTTCTTGGTATCGTCTTCCTCCTGATCCAACTCGCCAACGGTGACAAGAACTTCAACCTGGTCGGCACCCTTTTTCTCGGTACGGTCCTCTTCGATGCGCTGATCTTCACGGTCTCCTACCTGGTTGAGGGGGTGCGTCGGGCCACCGATCGGCTCGTCACCTCCCTGGTCTTGACCGCCTTCATCATCGCGCTCCTGCCCCTGATCTCCCTCATCTACACCGTGGTGCTCAACGGCCTTCCGCGAATGCTCGAACCGTCGTTCTTCTCGAGTTCGATGCGCAACGTCCTCGGCTCGGGCGGGGGGGCGCTTCATGCCGTCATCGGTACGCTCGAGATCACCCTCGCGGCGACCCTCATCTCGGTGCCGATCGGACTGCTGACCTCGCTGTACCTCGTCGAGTACGGCCGAGGCATCCTTGCCCAGACGATCACCTTCATGATCGATGTCATGACGGGCATCCCGTCGATCGTCGCGGGTCTTTTCGCCTACGCGCTGTTCCTGCTCGTCACCGGAAACGCCGGTTACCGGTCGGGCTTCGGCGGCTCGGTCGCCCTCTCCGTGGTCATGATCCCGGTGGTGGTGCGGTCATCGGAGGAAATTTTGAAGCTCGTGCCCAATGAGCTTCGGGAGGCGTCTTACGCGCTCGGGGTACCGAAGTGGCTCACGATCCTCAAGATCGTCATTCCCACCGCGATCACCGGCATCACCACCGGCGTCATGCTTGCCGTCGCGCGTGTGATCGGGGAGACCGCTCCGCTGTTGCTGATCACGGGATTCACCGCGGGCGTCAACTACAACCTGTTCAGCGACCAGATGATGACGCTCCCGATGTTCGTGTACACGCAGTACGCCAACCAGGGTCCGAACGCCTCCGACTTCCTCAATCGGGCCTGGGCCGCCGCACTCACCCTGATTCTCATCGTGATGATCCTCAACCTCATCGCGCGCCTCGTCGCTCGCTTCTATGCTCCCAAGATCGGCCGCTAAGCGGCGCACCAAAGAAGGAAAACCGTGTCCAAGCGCATTGAAGTCAACGACCTGAACGTCTTCTACGGCAAATTCAAAGCCGTCGAGGATGTTTCGTTGACCATCGAACCCCGCACCGTCACCGCCTTCATCGGGCCGAGCGGCTGCGGCAAGTCGACCTTTCTCCGCACCCTCAACCGGATGCATGAGGTCATTCCCGGCGCGCGCGTCGAGGGCGAGGTCTTGATCGACGGCAACAACCTCTACGGACCGGGAGTCGACCCCGTACTCGTTCGTCGGCAGGTCGGCATGGTCTTCCAGCGCCCCAACCCGTTTCCCACGATGTCCATTCGAGACAATGTGCTTGCGGGCGTGAAACTCAACAACCGCAAGATCAGCAAGGGGGACGCCGAGGACCTCGTGGAGAAGACGCTGCAGAGCGCCAACCTGTGGAACGAGGTGAAGGACCGGCTCGCCCTCCCGGGCTCCGGACTGTCCGGCGGCCAGCAGCAGCGTCTCTGCATCGCCCGAGCGATCGCCGTGCAACCCGACGTGGTGTTGATGGACGAGCCCTGCTCTGCCCTCGATCCGATCTCCACGCTGGCGATCGAAGACCTCATCGAGGAACTCAAACTCGACTACACCATCGTGATCGTCACACACAACATGCAGCAGGCATCCCGCGTCTCCGACCGGACGGCGTTCTTCAACATCGCGGGCACGGGCAAGCCGGGCAAGCTCATCGAGTACAACGACACCAACACCATCTTCTCGAAACCCAGCGTTCAGGCGACAGAAGACTACGTCTCAGGCAAGTTCGGGTAGCGCCCCGGTCTCCCTGTGGGTCACACCGTGTGGTCACGTCGGCGGTTGCGCGTCAGGCGCTCGCTATCGCCACTATCGGCGCGGTGGTCGGTTTTTTCGAGCCGCCGCTCGGCTCGATGGTGATGCCAAGGGTGTCTCCGGCGCTCATCGCGCCCCGGAGGATACTCACGGTGTTCCCCGAAGGCGCCGCGGCGAAGGTGCCGGCCGGCGTGGCGTTCGAACGTTTATCGATGTACCAGAGCTCGTAGGTCTTGCCCCCGGTGAGGGGAGGGAGCTTGTCGATGACCACCGCCGATTTTCGGAGGGAAACCGACCAGACGAAGGTGGCCGTACCACCGCCCTTGACATCCGCTTTTGCCTGCTGGGAGTCACTCGCGGCGACGATGGCCGAGATGGCGGCCGCCTGCTGCTGAGACTGGCTCGCTGCGGACAGTCCCAGGATGTTTCCTCCGACGAACAGCGCGACCGCGGCGGCCGCCGCCACGAGCATGGCGCCCGGGCGGGAGTACCACCGGGCGGCAGCTCGGGTGGACGACCGCGACCGCGTGCGGGTGTCGGCGGTGCGGGCGGTCTCTACCGCGCGATCCTCCTGCTCGGACTCGCTCTCGACCGCCCCGGGCCGTGCCGGAAACTCGGGCAGGGCGGGAAGCTGGGGCGTGACGTCGATCTGTGCCATGAGGCGAGACCGGAGGTCAGCCGGAGGCGCGACCGGTTCCGTCGCGAGGCCGATCAGGACTGCCGTGTCGGACAGAGAGGCCACCTCCGTCCGCGCCTCCTCGGAGGTCAACAGGTACGCCTCGAACCGAGCCTTCTCGTCGCCCTCAAGCGCATTCACTGCGAATGCGCCGCTGAGGAGGTGCAACTCTTCGCGATCGGTCACGATGCCACCCCCAGTTCGTCACGCAGCCGGATCATGCCGTCACGCAGTCGTGTCTTCACCGTGCCGATCGGCACGCTGAGCATCGCCGCCACTTCGCTGTGGCTGTATCCGCCGTAGTAGGCGAGGGACACGGCCTGACGCTGCAGTTCGGTCAGTTGCGACATTGCGTCCTTCACCCTTTCGTGCTCGATTGTTGTTTCCACCGTGTCCGCCACATTGTCGTAGTCGGACACGTAATCCCTGATGCCGATCTTCACGTCGCGGTCGCGGCCGGACTGGGACGAGCGGATGCGGTCGACAGCCCGGCGGTGAGCCATGGTGAGAATCCAGGTGGACGCCCCGCCCTTGCTCGGCACGTACCGTGTCGCGTTCTGCCAGATTTCCAAAAATACTTCCTGGGTCACTTCTTCCGATTGCGCGTGGTCGACCAGCAATCGGCGGATCAGCCCGAAGACTCTCGGAGAGATCTCGTCGTAAAGTGCGCCGAACGCCACCTTGTCACCCAGCGCGATTCGCGCGAGAAGGGTTTCCTTCGTCGCGGGTTTCTCCGTCGACTCAGGGTCGGGGCTGCGATCGGCTTCACGGGACACAAGCTCAAGCATTGCAAACAATCCGTGCAACGTCGCGCCGCACCGCGACCTCAATTCGTTTCGACGCCGCATCCGGTGGCTCAATGTTCAATTGTGTGCGACCTTCGAGCACGGACGAGCTGTTCGCTTCTGCGTCCGTTCCGTCTGTGCGGGTCACACTGAGAGTTCGCCGCCGACGGGGTAACGGATTGGTCTCCGTGAACATCAAAGCGAATTCGCGGGTAGATCCTGTGAGGGAGGTTGCCGGGCCGCAGAAACGCCTCTCGGCGCTAGGCCGCTCGAAGCGGCGAATATTGGAGCCCGGGGTTACTGCGGCCCGACGGCCCTCTCGAGCCGTTCACCAGTGTACCAATCCCTGGGTGGTCGACCTGGATGGTCGTCTGCGCTCGTCTGGTGGTTTGCGCTCGTCTGGTCTTCTGCGCTCGTCTGGTGGTTTGCGCTCGTCTGGTGGTTTGCGCTCGTCTGGTGGTTTGCGCTCGTCTGGTGGTTGCGCTCGTCTGGTGGTTGCGCTCGTCTGGTATTCTGCGCTCGTCTGGTCGCGGCCTGGCTCCGCGGTCCGCCGGGTCAACCTTGCAGCATCCGCTCGACCGAGAACATGCACGCGCGTGGGCTCACCGAAATGCGAGTTGTTGCTGTGTTTTATGTTGAAAACAAAGTCGCAAAGCCTTCGGTCTTTGAGAAGGCTTCCCAACAATGGGAAATGCATTTCACCTTCGTGTAATTTATTACAATTTCATTTCCACTCATTAACACGAATCCATCTCTTTTTAGGCGAGCACGGCGAGCGCATTCTGCTTTGGC
>JANMBI010000111.1:0-16018 GCA_031360325.1 Frigoribacterium sp.
CCGCCGTGGCCCGTCAGGTGCGCTTGCGGCGCTCTCGCACTCGCATGTTCACGTTGATCGGGCTGCCCTCGAAGCCGAAGATCTCACGCAGGCGGCGCGTGATGAAGCGACGGTAGCCGGGGTCGAGGAACCCGGTGGTGAACAGCACGAAGGTCGGCGGACGCGTCGCGGCCTGGGTGCCGAACAGGATCCGCGGCTGCTTACCGCCGCGAACGGGATGCGGATGCTCCGCCGCGAGCTCCGCAACGAGCGCGTTGAACTTGCCGGTGGCGATGCGGGTGTCCCACGAGGCGAGCGCGAGCTCGAGCGCGGGCACGAGCTTTTCCAGGTGACGGCCGGTCTTCGCGGAGATGTTGACTCGAGGGGCCCACGCCACGTGGGCCAGGTCCTGCTCGATCTCGCGTTCGAGGTAGCGACGGCGGTCGTCATCCATGAGGTCCCACTTGTTGAAGGCGAGGACCAGCGCGCGACCCGATTCGAGCACCAGGTCGATGATGCGCACGTCCTGCTCGCTGATCACGTCGCTCACGTCGAGCACGACCACGGCGACTTCGGCCTTCTCGAGCGCCGCGCTGGTGCGGAGGGAGGCGTAGAAATCCGCGCCCTGGGCGAGGTTCATGCGGCGACGAATGCCGGCCGTGTCGACGAAGCGCCACACCTTGCCACCGAGCTCGACCTGCTCGTCGACCGGGTCGCGGGTGGTGCCGGCGAGCTCGTTGACCACGACTCGCTCTTCGCCGACAGCCTTGTTGAGCAGACTGGACTTGCCCACGTTCGGACGACCGAGGATGGCGACGCGACGCGGCCCACCCACCTCCTCCTTCGCGACCGTCGAGACCTCGGGGAGGATGGTGAGCACGTGGTCGAGCAGGTCGGCCACTCCGCGCCCGTGCAGTGCGGACACCGGCCAGGGCTCACCGAGGCCGAGACTCCAGAGACCGGCGGCTTCGGGCTCCTGGCGGGCGTCATCCACTTTGTTCGCGGCGAGGATCACGGGTTTTTTGGTGGAGCGCAGCATGCGCACGACGTGCTCGTCGGTGGAGGTCGCGCCGACGTTGGCGTCGACGACGAACAACACGGCGTCGGCGAGGTCGATCGCGATCTCGGCCTGGGCGGCGACGGATGCGTTGATGCCCTTGGCATCCGGTTCCCAGCCACCGGTGTCGACCAGGGTGAACCTGCGCCCGGCCCATTCGGCCCGGTAGGTCACTCGGTCGCGGGTGACGCCCGGGGTGTCCTGCACGACGGCTTCGCGGCGACCAAGGATGCGGTTGACGAGAGCCGACTTGCCGACGTTCGGACGGCCGACGATCGCGAGCACGGGAAGGGCCGGCAGATAGGTGACGGCATCCGGATCATCCGTCGCCGCATCGAGGATGTCGCGGTCGTCCTCGTCGAGGTCGTAGTCCTCGAGGCCCGCACGCAGAGCGTTGGCACGCATCAAGGCGTCGGACTCGTCGAGCACGGCGAGCTTCTCGCTCAGCTTCGGGTCGAGGTCGCCGTAGTCGTCGTGGTCTTGGTCGCTGTTGTCTGGCATGGGAATTCCTTTAGGGTTTCGACGCGGCGCTCGTCACGAGGGCCACCACCGCCTGCACGGTCTGGTCGAAATCGAGATCGGTTGAATCGAGAGTGGTCACACCCTCGGCGGCGTTCATGAAGTCGACGACCCGGGAGTCCTGGGCGTCTCGAGAACTGAGCTTTTCGGCAACGGCCACGGCCGACTCCGACGGTAACTCAGCGGAACGCCTCGCCATTCTAGCTTCTTCGGATGCCGTGAGCAGTATCCGCGCATCGGCGTCCGGGCACACCACCGTGGTGATGTCCCGACCTTCGGTGATGATCCCGGGCCGAGAACTGCGCTCGATCACCCCGCGGAAGAGGTCGACGAGGTGGGCGCGCACCGCCGGAACCCGGGCCACCTGACTCACCACGGCCGAGATGCGGGGGTCACGGATCGCCTCCGTGACATCCACTCCCCCCACCCGCACGACATAGTGGTCCGGGTCGATGCCGATCTCATAATCGAAGGCGGGGAGCACGGCGATCACGGCACCGGCATCGGCGGTGTCGACGCCCTTCGACAGCGCGAACCAAGCAAGCGCACGATAGGCCGCGCCGCTGTCCTGGTAGTCGAAGCCGAGGGCGCGCGCGGATGCCCGGCTCACGCTCGATTTGCCGCTCCCGGCCGGACCATCGATGGCCACGACCACGCGACCAGCACCCACAGCGGTGCTCACGCGACCCCCAGCACCGGCGGTGCTCACGCTCCGACCTGCGCGATGCGCCATCCGCGAGCCTCGAGATCGGCAACTAGGCCGGCCTCCGCCTCGGGAACCACGGAGATCTCGGCGAGCCCGATCTGCTGACCGGGCGAGTGCTCCAGTCTCAAGTCCTCCATGTTCACGCCGATGTGACCGATCTCGGTGAGCAGTCGCGCGAGCTCCCCCGGGATGTCGTCGACCATCACGACGATCTGGTTGAACCGACGATCCTGGCCATGCTTGCCCGGGATGCGGGCGACTCCGGCGTTGCCGCCGGCGAGCAGCTCGGCGAGGGCGCGCCTGGCTCCCGGCTTCCCGTGGGCGCCGAGCACGTCGATCGCGCGATCGAGGTCGGCACGGTAGTCGCGCAGCACCTCCAGGACGGCCGTGGCGTTCGAGCCGAGGATCTGCACCCAGAGCTCGGCATCGCTCGACGCGATTCGCGTGGTATCACGCAGCCCCTGGCCGGACAGAGCCAGGGCGGATCCGGAGCCATCGGTGAGGCGACGGGCGAGCAGAGATGCGATCACCTGAGGCACGTGCGAGACCAGCGCGACACTTTCGTCGTGCTGCTGTGCGGACATGATCACGGGAACCGCCCCGAGGTCGAGCACGAGGTCCTCGATCACGCCGACCTGAGCCGCGGGCATGCCGTCGTGAGGGGTGATCACCCAGGGCCGACCGAGAAACAGGTCGCCCCGGGCGGAGATCGGTCCGCCGCGTTCCCGACCGGCGAGCGGATGCGAACCGATGTATCGATCCACGTCGGCCGGAGCCGCACCGTCCCGGCCCGCACGAACTCCCGCCAACACCGCCACCTTCACGCTCGAGACATCCGTCACCAGGGCATCCGGAAAGGCGGCGAGTTCATCGACGACGACCCGCGCCGTCACATCCGGCGGCACGGCCACGACCACCAGCCGCGGATTGTCGGTGTCCCGGGCCGCACGACCGGCGCCGTAATCGATCGCGAGACTGAGGTTGGCCGGTGAGGAGTCGTGCACGATCACGTCGACTCCGAGGGCCCGCAGGCCGAGGCCGACGCTCGCGCCGAGAAGGCCGGTGCCGACGACACGCACCTGGCCGATCATGCGGCTTCCGTTCATTTTCGGGGCTTCCGTTGCTCTGTGGGGCTGCTCTGCAATGGTCGTGAGGCGAGGCTCATTGGGCGAGGTCCAGCCGCAGCGCGACCGCGCCCCGGAGGTAGGTGTGCACAATGAATTTGCGTGGCGTGTCCGACTCCACCAGCGCCATCAGGCGGATGACGCGGGGCATCGAGCCGGTGACATCCATCTCCACGGCGCACATCAGCGGCACGTCGCCGAGGCCGAGTTCGCGCGCCGCCAGGGCCGGAAACTCGCTCGTGATGTCGGGTGTCGCGGTGAACATCACCGAAATGAGCGCATCGGTGTCGATCTCGTTGGCGTGCAGGGACTTCGAGAGCAGCTCGGCCGTTGAGTGCATCACCTCATCGCGATCGTCGCGATCCAGCTGGATCGCCCCGCGGATTGCGCGCACGGCCATCAGTCGTCCGTCCCCTCGGAAACGCTGCCGTCCGGGGCGGGTTTCCCGTCTCGCGAGATGGTGAGAAGGGCGCCGAGTTCCGCCTTCGTGAGGTCGCGGAGATCGCCGGCCGCGAGCGATCCCAGATGCAGCGGACCGAACTGGCGGCGAACGAGATCGGTCACCGGGTGCCCGACCTCCTCCAACATCCGACGCACGATGCGGTTGCGACCGGAGTGCAGGGTGATCTCCACGATCGTCTCGGTCTCCCGTGACTGGCCCACGACTTTCGCTCTGTCGGCCGCGATCGGGCCATCCTCGAGGTCGATTCCGCTCGTGAGCCTGGCGATCGTCTGCGGCGAGACGCGACCCTGCACCTTGGCGATGTAGGTCTTCATCACGCCGAACGACGGGTGCGCGAGAACGTGAGCGAGTTCGCCGTCATTGGTCAGGATGAGCAGCCCCGAGGTCTGCGCATCGAGCCGTCCCACATTGAAGAGGCGCTCGTCATAGCGGGAGACGAAGCGGTGGAGGTCGGGGCGGCCGCGGTCGTCTTGAAGCGAAGAGACGATACCGACGGGTTTGTTCAGCATGAGGTAACGGCGGGAGGTGTCGAGTTGGATGGCCACACCATCGACGGACACCAGATCCGTCTCCTTCACCCGGCGCCCAAGCTCGGTGACGACCTGCCCGTTCACCTCCACACGCCCCGCCTCGATCAGGTTCTCCGAGACGCGCCGCGAGGCGACTCCCGCGGCGGCCATGAGCTTCTGCAGACGCACGCCGTCGTCTGCCGCAGAGTCAGTAGCCATCGGCGAAGCCATCCGTTCCATCGGAGAGCAGAGGCGAGAGGGCAGGCAGTTCCTCGATCGAATTGATGCCCAACTGGACCAGGGTGAGTTCGGTCGTTTCGTAGTGGATGGCGCCGGTCTCGCCGTCGGTGAACGACTCGGTGATGAGCCCGCGACCGAGAAGCGTGCGCACGACCGAATCAACGTTGACCGCTCGGATCGAGGCGATCGCCCCCCTGCTGATCGGCTGCTTGTAGGCGATCACCGCGAGCGTCTCGAGTGCGGCCTGCGAGAGGCGAGTGGGATTCTGGGTGAGGGCGAAATCCCGCACGACGTCGTCGAATTCGCCACGCACATAGATGCGCCAACCGCCACCCACCTCACGCAGTTCGAACCCCCGTCGCACCCCGCCGCCCTCCCCGTCAAAGTCCGCGACCAACCGCTCGATCGACTGCCGCACCGCCGCGACGGGCACGCTCAGCGAGGTCGCAAGGGAGACGAGGGCCTGCGGTTCATCCGCGATCATCAGAATCGCCTCGAGGCACCTCTCCACTTCCAGCGATGCCGCGCTCTGGGCAACAACGGCTTGGGATTCAGTTTCCATAGTCGGCCCCCAGGCTCGCAAGGTTCTCTTCGGACCAATGATCCGCCGTCCACCGCACGGTGAGTTCGCCGAGCGGTTCGAGCTGTTCGAAAGCGATGGAGGAGCCGCGATAGAGCTCGAGAATGGCGAGGAACCGGGCCACGATCACGCCCTTCTGATCGACACCGGCGATGAGTTGGCGAAATGTCAGCGGCACGCCGCGCCGAAGAAGAGCGACCACATGGGCGGCCTGTTCACGGATGCTCACCAGAGGCGCGTGCAGATGATCGAGCCCGACCGTCGGAAGCTCCCTCGGCGCGAAGGCCAGCGCCGCCAAAGCAGCGAAGTCGTCGAGACTCAGAGTCCAAACCAGTTCGGGGGCCTTCCGACGAAACTTCTCCTCGAGCCGCACCGAGCGGAAATGGCGGGTTCCCTCGGCGTCCATTCGGCTCGAGAACCAGGAGGTCGCCTCTTTGAACGCCCGGTATTGAAGCAGTCGCGCGAAGAGCAGATCGCGGGCCTCGAGAAGCGCGACGCCCTCGGCATCCACCAGTTCGCCCTGGGGAAGAAGGCCCGCGACCTTGAGGTCGAGGAGTGTCGCCGCGACGACGAGGAACTCGCTCGCCTGATCGAGCTCGGTGTCCGTGTCGAGCTGCTTGAGATAGGCGATGAACTCACCGGTGACGATGCTGAGTGAAATGTCGGTGATGTCGAGCTCGTGTTTGCCGATGAGGGAGAGGAGCAGATCGAATGGGCCACTGAAATTGCTGAGACTGACCGCGAAACCGGAAGCCGAATCATCCGGAGTCGGGACAGGCGACAGCGCGTGCTCAGGCGACAGCGCCACGCGAGATCAGCTCTCTTGCCAGTTGACGGTAGGCGACCGCGGACGGGTGATCGGGCGCGAACTGGGTGATCGGTGTGCCCGAGACACTGGCATCCGGGAATTTCACCGTGCGTCCGATGACCGTTTCGAATACGCGGTCGCCGAACGTCTCGACCACACGTTCGAGCACCTCGCGGGAGTGCAGCGTGCGCGAGTCGTACATGGTGGCGAGGATGCCGTCGAGCTGGAGCGCCGGATTCAGGCGGTCCCTGACCTTCTCGATGGTCTCCACCAGCAGGGCGACACCGCGCAGGGCGAAGAATTCGCACTCCAACGGGATGAGGACGCCGTGCGCCGCAGTGAGCGCGTTGACCGTGAGCAGACCGAGGGAGGGCTGGCAGTCGATGAGAATCACGTCGTACTCGCCGCTGACCTGTCGCAGCACCCGGGCGAGAATCTGTTCACGAGCCACCTCGTTGACGAGGTGCACCTCTGCGGCGGAGAGGTCGATGTTGGCGGGAACGACGTCGAGACCGGGCGTCGATGTCGTGCGGATGGCGTGGTGGACATCCTTCACCGTCCCGAGCATGAGGTCGTAGATGTTGGAGCCCTCGTGCGACGCGATGCCGAGCCCTGCGGAAAGAGCACCCTGAGGATCGAAATCGACGGCGAGAACGCGTCGCCCGTATGCCGCGAGGGAGGCGCCGAGGCTGATCGCAGTCGTCGTCTTGCCGACGCCGCCCTTCTGATTGCAGAGGGCGATGATGCGGGCGGGGCCGTTGGCGGTCAGTACCGGGGGTTCGGGGAAGACGGTGATCGGGCGACCGGTCGGGCCGGTGGCGACCCGTTCGAATCCGGGGAGTTCCTCAGCCGATTTTTGCCGCTTCGCTGTCATCCCGACATTCCTCACCGTAGGTCATCGGCCGCTGCCGATTGGTGACGATTCTACCGAGGTGCATCATCGCTCCGGCCTCGACCCGCCCCGTCACCGAAAACGCAGGAGATTCGCCCGCCGGAGCCCCTTCTTGCGGCGAAACGGCCGCATTCGTGGCGCATCTCCTGCGTTTTCGGTGGTCGGGGAGGAGGATGCGGGGGCGGTGCGCTCAGCGCGCTCGCGGATGCGCCGTGGTGTACATGTCCCGCAGCGTGTCCGCGGTCACGAGGGTGTAGATCTGGGTCGTGGCGACGGAGGAATGGCCGAGCAGTTCCTGCACGACGCGAACGTCGGCGCCCCCGGCGAGCAGGTGGGTCGCGAACGAGTGCCGAAACGTGTGCGGCGAGATCCCGAAGCCGAGCTTCGCCTGCTCCGCTCGCGCACGGATGATGAGCCAGGCGTTCTGGCGGGACACCCGCTGACCACGGATGCCGAGGAAGAGCGCCGGAGTCGCCCCACCCCGGGTGGAGAGCACCGGACGGGCACGCACGAGGTAGGCGTCGATCGCAGCCCGTGCGAACGAGCCGAGCGGCACGATGCGCTGCTTGCCGCCCTTGCCGAGCAGGCGCACGACGTCGACGCTCGCGCCCTCGGATCCGATCACATCGTCCAGGTTGAGGTCGACGGCCTCCGAGATGCGGGCTCCCGTGGCGTACAACAGTTCCAGCAGAGCTCGGTCGCGAAGGGATTGCAGATCCTCTCCCGCCGTGGCATCCAGCACCGCCGCCATCTGCTCGATGGTGATCGCCTTCGGCAGCCGGCTCGCGAGCTTCGGAGGCGCCACGTCGGCCGCGACATCCACCGGCACCAGGGCCTCATCGAGCAGAAAGCGATGCAGGCTGCGCACCGAAGAGAGCATCCGCGCCATCGAAGCGGCGGTGAGGGGTCTCTCCGTTCGGGTGCGCAAGTGCCGAGCGAACGCCGAAACGTCCGCGGCGGCAATGCCCTCCGGAGTGGACACCCCCCGGAGCCTGAGCGTCTGACGATACGCGGTGAGGTCCCGGCGGTACGCCGAAACGGTGTTCGCGGAGAGGCCGCGCTCGATGGCGACGTGCCTCAGATACCGATCGACCGCCCTATCGAGCGGAGTGTCATCAGTCACCCGAGCGGGACCTCGGATGGCGCGGCCACGGCGAATCCGCCGGCCCGAGGCTCACCCAACCGCCGGCTCGTGACGCCTGGGCCGTGAGCACGGCGATGGACAGGATCGAATTGCCGACGGAACGACCAAGCACAGCAGCGACGACCTCGTCCAGCGGTACCCAGCGCTTCTCGATGTGCAGCTCCTCCTCGGTTCGCTCGAACGGCGCGGCGGACTCGCTGAGGCCGCGTGCGAGATAGATGGGATCGCCTCGTTGCTTCCGCCGGGGCTCGTGAAGAAGTCGCTCAACAGGCGCCAGTCGCGCGCGACGACATCCGCTTCCTCGGCGAGTTCGCGCTGAGCACCGATCAGGGGGGATTCACCGCGGATGTCGAGGAGTCCGGCGGGAAGCTCCCAATCGCGGGCGCGTATCGGGTGCCGGTACTGCTTGATCAGGAGTACGCGGCCGTCCTCGTCGAGAGCGAGGACGGCGACCGCGCCGGAGTGATCCACGTATTCGCGGGTGATCTCCCCGTCGCCGTACGCGAACCGATCACGGCGGATGTCCCACACAGCGCCGCGGAACACCACCTCGGAGGAGACCACATCCACGGCCCGGTCGTCATCGAGTAATTCGGTCACAATCAGGCATCCTGCACACTGAACAGGCGGGTGGCCTCCTGCCGCTCGAGTGCCGCGCCGACCAGTCCCTGGAAGAGCGGATGCGCGCGGTTGGGCCGCGACCGCAGTTCCGGGTGCGCCTGCGTGCCGACGTAGTACGGGTGAACGTCGCGGGGCAGTTCGACGAATTCCACCAGCTGCCGATCGGGCGAGACCCCGGAGAAGTCGAGCCCCGCTTCCGCGAGCTGTTCGCGGTATGCGTTGTTGACCTCGTAGCGGTGGCGGTGGCGCTCGTCGACACGGGTCGCCCCGTAGACCCGCGAGACGGTAGAGCCGACGGCGAGATCGGCCGGGTATAGCCCGAGGCGCATCGTGCCTCCGAGGTCTCCCCCGGCGATGATCTCCACCTGTTCGGCCATCGTCGCGATCACCGGGAACTCGGTCTCCGGATCGAATTCGGACGAGGATGCCCCGGCGAGGCCGACCACGTTGCGCGCGTACTCGATGACCATGCACTGCAGCCCGAGGCACAGCCCGAGCGCCGGGATGCCGTTCTCCCGGGCGAATTTGAGCGCGCCGAGCTTGCCCTCGATGCCGCGGACACCGAAACCTCCTGGCACACAGATTCCGTCGACATCCGACAGCAGCCGCGAGGCGCCGTCGGGGGTCTCGCACTCGTCGGAGGGGATCCAGCGGATGAGCACCTTCGTCTGCTGGGCGAACCCTCCCGCCCGCAGAGCCTCGGTGACCGACAGGTAGGCGTCCGGCAGGTCGATGTACTTGCCGACGAGTCCGATCGTCACCTCGTGCTTCGGCTGGTGGACGGCGGCGAGCAGGTCCCTCCAGCCCGACCAGTCCACGTCGTTGGCTCGAAGCCCGAAATGCTCGATGATGTAGGCGTCGAGGCCCTGGTCGTGCAACATGGTCGGGATGTCGTAGATCGACGACACGTCGATCGCGTTCACGACGGCCTGCTCGTCGACGTCGCACATGAGGGCGATCTTGCGCTTGTTTGACTCGGAGACCGGGCGATCGGAGCGCAACACCAGGGCATCCGGTTGGATGCCGATCGAGCGCAGAGCGGCGACGGAATGCTGGGTCGGTTTCGTCTTCTGCTCTCCCGACGCCCCGAGGTAGGGCACCAACGACACGTGCACGAAGAAGACGTTGTTGCGGCCCAGCTCGTGTCGCACCTGGCGGGCGGCCTCGATGAACGGCAGCGACTCGATGTCACCGACCGTGCCTCCGACCTCGGTGATGATCACGTCGGGCTTCGGGTTGTCGCTGGCCTGCAGCCGCATCCTCCGCTTGATCTCGTCGGTGATGTGCGGGATGACCTGAACGGTGTCGCCGAGATACTCGCCGCGACGCTCACGCGCGATCACCGTCGAATAGATCTGCCCCGTGGTGACGTTGGCAGCCTGCGTGAGACTGATGTCGAGGAAGCGCTCGTAGTGACCGATGTCGAGATCCGTCTCCGCCCCGTCGTCCGTCACGAAGACCTCGCCGTGCTGGAAGGGATTCATGGTGCCCGGATCCACATTGAGATACGGGTCGAGCTTCTGCATGACCACGCGAAGACCGCGAGCCGTCAGAAGGTTGCCGAGACTGGCTGCCGTGAGCCCCTTACCGAGACTCGAAACGACACCGCCCGTGACAAAAATGTGCTTGGTCGTGTCCGTGCTTTGTTTGATCACCACGGGGTTACAGCTTATCAGGGGGTGGACCGGCACGGCGGACCGCGGCTCGCCAAGTTCGGAACGCATCACGCCCCCGAGGTGCCGAGTGTCACGCGCAGGGAGTCCGTTCGGCCGGCGATGGTCTCGCTCGCCGCCCACCGCGCCCGCAGCCGCTCGAGCAGCGCATCCAGTTCGATGCGAACGAGTCCGGGGGCGAGGTCGAGGTGGACCACCAGTTCGGGGCCGGCGAGTCGGGCTTTCGCGTCCCCGGGTGACAGGGTCACCGAGCGCACGGCGGGCTCGTCTTCGGCGCATGCCCGGAATTCTCCGACCAGCTCGTCGTCGAGATAGCTCGGCAGCCAGGGCAGCGATTGACCGATCGCCCACAGCGCGGGCCGCCGGATCACGAATTCGGTCTCCGAGGTCGGGTCGAGTACCACGAGCTCCGTGCCGTCACCCGCGGCGGCGACCGCGACACGAACCGCGTCGGCCGGAACGGGCCGTGCCTGCGGATTCCAGCGCCGCATCGCGTCGACCGAGCTGAACACGGGCATCACGCTTCGACCGTCCGGTCCGGCCACCGTCACGATCGACAGTTCGGCGTCCGTGTGCGTGGCACCCCCGGGCAGGTCCGCCGCGGCTTCGCCCTGCCGCGCGACAAGCGGGACGAGCAGCCGCGATTCGCGAACCGCGTCGACCACCACGGCCTCCCCCACCTCCCCGGCTCGAAAGCGTCGAAGAGCGTCGATCAGCGCCTCCGGAGCGGATCCGTCGTCATCCGATCCCGCGGAATGCTCGAACCGGCGGCCGGCCCAGGGCACACCCGCGGAATCGGACACCGTCAACTCGACGCGACCGCGAGAGCTTCCGTGAGCGTGAAGGCATTGGCGTACAGCGCCTTGCCCACGATCGCACCCTCGACCCCGAGCGGCACGAGGGCACGGAGTTCGGCGATGTCGACGAGACTCGAAATGCCACCCGAGGCCACCACCGGCTTGTCGGTGCGTTCGGCCACCGATCGCAACAGTTCGAGGCTGGGTCCGCGGAGCGTGCCATCCTTCGTGACGTCGGTCACCACGTAGCGGGCGCATCCGGCGGACTCGAGGCGGTCGAGCACCTCGAACAACTCGCCACCCTCCTTTGTCCACCCTCTGGCCGCAAGGGTGGTTCCGCGCACGTCGAGTCCCACGGCGATGAGCTCCCCGAATCGGCCGATCACCTCGGCCGCCCACTCCGGGTTCTCGAGGGCCGCCGTGCCGAGGTTGATGCGCTTCGCTCCGGTGGCGAGAGCGGCCTCCAGGCTCGCGTCGTCGCGAATTCCGCCGGAGAGTTCGACGAATGCCGCCGAGCCGACCCGACGGATAACCGATCGGATCGCCTCACGGTTGTCGCCGCGCCCGAACGCGGCATCGAGGTCCACCAGGTGGATCCACTCTGCCCCCTGCGAGATCCAGTCGGAAGCGGCATCAACGGGATCGCCGTAGCCGGTCTCGCTTCCCGCCTCCCCCTGCGTGAGGCGAACGGCGTGACCGTCGGCGACATCGATCGCCGGCAGCAGGACGAGCGGAGGGATCGGGGCGTTGATCGGATCGTTCATCGGTTCATTTCTTCGGGGATCGATCGTTTGGGCGTATCACAGCGATCGGAGCCAGTTCGAGAGCAACCGGATGCCCGGCTCCCCCGATTTCTCCGGGTGGAACTGGACGGCGCTCAACGGTCCATTCTCCACGGCGGCGAGGAAGCGCGATCCGTGCTCGGCCCAGGTGAGCCTCGGCTCCGGGAACGGCGGCATCACCTCGAGAGACCATTCCGTCGCGGCGTAGGAGTGCACGAAGTAGAACCGCTCGTGAGCGACACCATCGAACAGCACCGAATCGGTCGGAGCCTCGACAGTATTCCATCCCATGTGCGGCACGATAGGAGCGCCGAGACGCCGAACGACTCCCGGCCACTGGCCGAGACCCTCGGTCTCCACCCCGCGTTCCACCCCCCGGCTGAACAACACCTGCATCCCGACGCAGACGCCGAGCACCGGTTTACCCCCGGCCAACCGACGGTCGACAAGATCTCCGCCGTGAACCGATCCGAGGGCGGCCATGACAGCGGAGAAGGCTCCGACTCCGGGCACAAACAGTCCGTCGGCGGAAAGCACCCGGGCGCGATCGGCGGTGAGTGATACGTCCGCGCCGGCCGCTTCGAGGGCTTTCGCCGCCGAATGCACGTTGCCACTGCCGTAGTCAAGGACGACGACGGAGGGGCGGCTCATGGTCAGAGCGCACCCTTGGTGGAGGGGATGCCTTCGACCCGGGCATCCGGCGCTATGGCCAGTCGAAGCGCTCGCGCGAAGGCCTTGAACTCCGCTTCGGCGATGTGGTGCGGATCCCGGCCCCCCAAGACCCTGAGGTGCACGGTGAGACCCGCGTTGAAGGCGATGGATTCGAAGACGTGCCGCACCATCGAGCCGGTGAAGTGACCGCCGATGAGATGGAATTCGAAGCCGGCCGGCTCGCCGGAGTGAACGAGGAACGGACGGCCCGACACATCCACTACCGCCTGCACGAGAGCCTCGTCGAGGGGCACGACCACGTCTCCGAAGCGGGCGATGCCGGCCTTGTCGCCGAGGGCCTCCCGGATGGCTTTACCGAGAACGATCCCGATGTCTTCGACGGTGTGGTGCACGTCGATCTCGGTGTCCCCGTCCGCACGCACGGTCAGATCGATGAGGGAGTGTCTGGAGAACGCCGTCAGCAGGTGGTCGTAGAACGGAACCGAGGTATGAATCTCCGACACGCCGGTACCATCGAGGTCGAGGGAGAGGTCGATGCTCGACTCGCTCGTCTCGCGTGTGAGGTGCGCGACGCGCTGAGGGCTCATGGGGCAATCCTACCGAGCGCGCCGAGGGCGGAGAGGAACGCGGAGGTTTCCGACTCGGTGCCCGCGGTCACCCTCATGTGGTTGGGTATGCCGGGGTCGCGGATGATGATGTCCAGGTCGAGCAACGCGCTGAAGAGGGCGGGCGGATCGGCCACTCCTCCGAACAGCACGAAGTTCGACCAACTGCGCCACACCGGGTAGCCGAGCAGAGGGAGCTTCTCGAGCAGACGGTCCCGCTGGGCCGTGATGTCGTCCACCATCGCGAGCATTTCGCCGCTGTGGGCCAGCGCGGCAACGGCGGCAGCCTGGGTCAGCGCGGAGAGGTGGTACGGAAGCCGCACGAGGCGAAGGGCGTCGGCGATGGCGGGATCGGCGGCGAGATACCCGAGTCGAGCTCCCGCGAAGGCGAAGGCCTTGCTCATGGTGCGCGACACGATGAGTCGTTCCCTTCCCGGCAGCAGACTCAGTGCCGTTGGCAGGCCGGTGGGTGCGAATTCGGCGTACGCCTCATCGACCACCACGATCCCATCGGTCGCCTCATAGGCCGCCGCGATCGTCTCGAGGGCGAGCGGGGTGCCGGTGGGGTTGTTCGGAGAGCAGAAGAAGACGATGTCGGGCCGCGTCTGCGTGATCCATTCGACGGCGGTCGCGGGTGAGATCTCGTACGACGCGTCCCGCTGCCCCGCGATCCACCGCGTCCCGGTCCCGGCGGCGAGGATCGAGTGCATCGAGTAGGTCGGCGGAAATCCGAGCACGCTTCTCCCTGGTCCGCCGAATGCCTGGAGGATCTGCTGGAGCACCTCGTTGGACCCGTTCGCCGCCCAGATGTTGTCGCGGGTCAGCCCGTGGCCGAGGTAGCCGGCGAGACTTTCCCGCAGCTCGATGAACTCGCGATCGGGGTAGCGGTTGACGCCGAGAACCGCAGCGGCAAGAGCGGCCACGATGTCGGTCGCGACGGCCTCGGGAATCGCGTGGGTGTTCTCATTGA
Source organism: Frigoribacterium sp. (assembly GCA_031360325.1). GTDB lineage: Bacteria > Actinomycetota > Actinomycetes > Actinomycetales > Microbacteriaceae > Lacisediminihabitans. The sequence continues at coordinate 14,142 of JANMBI010000111.1, forward strand.
CGTTCAGGCGGATGCGTACCTGCTCTTGCGGCGCACCATAGGGGGTGAGACCGCGCAGGTCGTCGCGAATGGGCAGATCGTTTAAGGAAACCACCCGACAATGCTAGAGGTGCCGAGCGGGCGCCCGGGGCGAACCGGCTTTCAGCGGGAGTACTTCAGGGGAATGGCGAGACTCTGCCCGGGCTGCACGTCGGCGGTCGAAAGCTGATTGAGATGCACGATATCGGATACCACCTCGCGTGGGTCTGCCGACGGTGCGATCTGCCCGGCCAGCAGCCACAGGCTCTGACCGGACTGCACGACCACGTGCTGGAACGAAACGCCCGCGGGCTGAACGGTGGCAGACGCACCGCCCCCGTTCACCGCAATGCTGACCGCGGCGAAAACGAGTGGGACGGCGACGATCGCGATAAGCAGTGCATACCCGCGGCGGGTGATTCTCAGGCGCGGTGCACCCATCCCGTGGTTCCGGATCATCGAGCTGTCAAATGTCGCGGTGCTCATCGTCGTGCCTTCCTCTGGGGAGATTTCGTATCCGGCACTCGGCCGGGAGTACCGGATACGAAGCTTTGTTCCGAACATATCTTCGAATGACGGGCAAATCAAGCCCTGTGTTCGACTTCTTTATGGATGGAAACCGAACACACTCGAACGGGTGTTTGTTTCGAGCGCGAATCGTGGATACAGTTTCGATTGTCTGGAGAGCAGACAAACAGCAGCCACCGACATTTCCGGATCGGTCAGTGCCAGATGGGTCAGTGTCGGATGAGACAGCGGGAGAAGCATGAGCGAGATGGAATCGAGCGAGGGCGACCTCGACGGCGTGATGGACCCACGTGGGGCGAGCCCTCTCCGCGAGAAGTCGGGCACCCGCCGCCGCAAGAGCCTGAGCGAGAAACAACTCGCCATCCTCGAGTGCATCCAGCGAGCCGTCGCGAGCCGCGGCTATCCGCCGAGCATGCGCGAGATCGGCGACGCGGTCGGCCTCTCGTCATTGTCGAGCGTCACCCATCAGCTCAACCAGCTCGAACTCAGCGGCTACCTTCGTCGCGACCCCAACCGCCCTCGCGCTCTTGAGGTGCTCATCGACATCCCGCGCGATGAGAGCACCGTCGTCTCGGACAATCCCACGCCGATCGGCGATGCCGCCATGGTGCCGCTCGTCGGGCGCATCGCGGCGGGCATCCCGATCACGGCGGAGGAGATGGTCGACGAGGTCTTTCCGCTGCCGAGGCAGCTCGTCGGGCGCGGTGAACTGTTCATGCTCAAGGTGGTCGGCGATTCGATGATCGATGCGGCGATCTGCGACGGCGACTGGATCGTCGTGCGCCAGCAGAAGAACGCGGAGAACGGAGACATCGTCGCGGCCATGCTCGACGACGAAGCCACCGTAAAGGTGTTCCAGCAGCGGGACGGTCATACCTGGCTCCTACCGCGCAACAGCGCCTTCGCGCCGATTCTTGGCGACTACGCCGAACTGCTCGGCAAGGTCGTGGCGGTTCTGCGGTCAGTCTGAGGGAGATGGCGCTTCCATACGCCGCCGAGCCGATGCCGGTACCGTACGGAAACGGTCGCGGCCTTCGTCGGGACTTCGGCGAAGGAGGCGGGCGTCTTCTTCGCCACCGCTCCGGCGAATGACCAGATCTGCCACAGCACCAGGGCGCCCAGCCACCCATGCGCCCGTCGGTGACACACGCGCCCGAAAGTTAGGGCGAGAGTGTCACCGACGGGCGCTGAGGCTAGAGTCGCGGGGGTCAGCGGACGAGCACCCGCACCCCCACGGCGCGAGTCGCGACCACAACGTAGGTGACGGACGCGACACTCACCTCTGCTACTCCGAGTTCGGTGTGGTCATCGACGCGATCAACAATCTGGAT
>JANMBI010000260.1:0-9732 GCA_031360325.1 Frigoribacterium sp.
GACCTGGGGAGGCCGTGCGTGGGCAGCACCCTGGATTGCCCGTCCTCACCGCACTGCACCATCCCGGATCTGGCGGTGGACTTCACCACCGTCGACGGGCAGGTTCTGAACGGATCGAACGCCGCCGACATCGCGCTGCTGGAATACCTGGACACAATCCTGCCGGACGGGTCCTGGGGCGGGCAATCCGAGTGCCGCACCGCCACAGGCAACGCACTGCATCTGGACCACATCGCCCAGTTCCCGGATACCTGCACCCACCAGCACATCGACATCCGCAGCACCGGAACCGCACCCCTCACCCCATGACCGGCAGATGTCTGTCACAGGAACAGTAGCCGCACCTCACGGGATGTATGCCGTCCCGTTACGTGAAGGAGATCGATCGATGCTGGTAGCAGGCGTGTATCCGAACATTGGTGCGGTCGGCGGAGGGTCGACCCTGGTCTCCATCATTGGGGCGCTGCTCACGATCGTTCTGATCGTCGCGTGCCTGATGCTGATCGTTTCCGCGGTCGGATGGGCACTGGCAGCGGCGCACGGCAACTACGGCTCGGTCGCGAAAGCCCGCACGGGTGTTCTCGTCGCCGTCGGGGCGGCAGCTCTTGCGGGAGCGGGGGTGGCGTGGATGAACTTCCTCCTCCACCTCGGCAGCACCCTCTAAACCACCCTTTCGTGCGCATGGATGCGATGGCGCTCCTCACAGTGAACCCCGCCACCGTCCGTGCGCGGGTCACCGTCTTCCGGGAGCCAACGACCATGCCTGTCATCGACCTCATCCACACCGCCACCTCGATCCTCGTCAGCACGGTGCCCGCTGACATCAGCGTCCCGCCCAACGACACCGGGCTACCCGGGATTCAGGCGCTTCGGACGATCGTCGGCGCGATCATGACCGTCGGCCTCATCCTCTCCGTCCTCGCCCTCCTCATCGCCGCGATCGTATGGGGGTTCGGGGCGCACTCCTCCAACCCGCACCTCGCCGGACGCGGCAAAACCGGTGTCCTCGTCGCCTGCGGGGCGGCCGCGCTATGCGGCGGGGCGGTGACGTTCATCAACTTCTTCTGGAACGTCGGCCAAGGCGTCTAACCGGAATCCGAGCAGAGGAAGGAGCAAGTTGTGAGCGGTGTGTGCGACATCCCGGTCATCGCGACCGTGTGCCAAACCGCAGGGCAGGCGGCCGGAACCTTAGTCGAGGCACCATTTGACTGGCTCGCGCAGGCGGCCGGGAACGCGGCGCAGTGGATGTTCCAAGGCGTGTGGTCGGTATTTAGCACCACGACCCTCGTCGATGTCACCAGTGATAACTATCTGAAGGTCTATAACGTTCTGTTCGGCATCGCGATCTTCATCATGCTGATCTTCTTCTGCCTGCAACTGATCACCGGCCTCATCCGCCGCGACCCCGGCGCGCTCCAACGCGCCGCCCTCGGCCTAGCCAAGTCGGTACTCGGATCGTTCCTGGTCATCACCCTCACCGCGACGCTGCTTCAAATCGTCGACCAACTGTGTGTCGGCATCGTCCAAGCGACCGGGACCACGCTGGATGAGATGGGGGCAAAGATCGGAGCCCTCGTTATCGGACTGACCACAATCAACATCGCCAGCCCCGGTGTGGGGGCGATCATCACGATCTTCCTGGCGTTTCTCGCCATCGCCGCCACCGCGATCGTGTGGTTCTCCCTCCTCGTCCGCAAAGCACTCCTCCTCGTCGGCATCGTCCTCGCCCCGATCGCCCTCTCCGGGTCCGTGTGGGACGCCACGAAAGGGTGGGTGGCGAAATGGGCGGCGTTCGTCGTCGCGCTGATCGTCTCGAAGCTGGTCATCGTCGTGGTGTTCCTCGTCGCCATCAACCAGCTCAACGCCCCGATCAACTTCGACCTCGCCTCGATCTCGGACCCGATCGCAGGGATCGTGCTGATGTTCGTCGCCGCATTCGCCCCCTACATGGCATACAAGTTCGTCAGCTTCATCGGCTTTGACATCTACCACGCGATGTCCACCGAACAAGAGGCAAAGCAAGCCCTGAACCGTCCCATCCCGATCCCGGGAAAACCTGCCGGGGACGCCGCGAAGAAAGTTCTTAGTGGCGGCAGCGGAAGAAGTGGCGGCGGGACGGCAACACCTCCGTCACCATCTGGTGGAGGCGCCGCGGCCAGTGCCGGCGCAGGAGAAGCAGGCGCGACCGCCGGAGCAGGTGGTTCGGGTGCTGCCGCGGGCGCCGGCGCTGCGGCCGCGGGTCCAGCCGCAGCGGTGGTGATCGGCGCGCAGGTAGTCAAGGGCGTTGCAACGGCAGGTCCGAAAGCAGGGGCGGCGGTCGGCGGTGCGGTCGATCAGCATGCCACCGCCAGCCAGGACACCAGCGCACCATCCAGTGCTGGCACGACTCCGCAGACGTCCGGTGCCACGAGGCCGACGACCCTGCCGCCTGCGGCGAAGCAGTAAAGGAGCAGAACCTGATGGCTGACCTGATGTCCGAGTTCGAGCTACATCCAGTGAAGTTCTCCCGCCTCGCCCGCCGCGGAATCCTCCTCGGGCTCTCCATTGCCCAACTCGTCACCGCCGGAATCGCCGCAGTGACGGTCATCGGACCCCTCTACTTTGCCGGCAGTACCGGGCTGCTCTGGGGGTCCCCGATCTGGGCAACCAGCGTGGCCGTGACCTGGCTGCCGATTGCAGGGCGGAAGGCGATCGAATGGGTTCCCATCGCTGGCCACTGGGTCCTCCGGTCGGCGGTAAAGCAGACCTCGTACCGGAAGCGGGTCGTGAAACCACGTCCGGCAGGCACGCTTGCCCTGCCCGGGGATGCGGCGTCCCTGCGGCAGTTTGAGGACCCGGAGACCGGGGCGGTGATGGTCCACGACCCGCATGCACAAACCCTGACCGCGCTGCTGGAGGTGACACACCCCTCGTTCATTCTGTTGGACCCCGTCGAGCAGGAACGCCGCGTCGCCGCCTGGGGGCGCGTTCTCTCTACCGTGTGTCGGTCGGGGCGCATCGCCCGCCTCCAAGTCCTCGAGCGCACCCTTCCCGATTCCGGGACCGGACTGGCACAGTGGTGGGCCGAGCACGGAAACGATGACGGCTCCTGGGTTGCGACCACCTATCGGGAACTCATCGAACGGGCAGGGCCCGCCGGGGAACGGCACGTCTCCACCATCAGCCTGTCCTTGGACATGCGGGCCGCAGGCCGTGCGATCAGAGCCGCTGGCGGCGGGGTGAGGGGGGCCGCGCAGTTGCTGCGGCAAGATATGACCACCCTCACCGCAGCCCTGCGGACCGCGGATCTGAAATCCTCCGACTGGTACACCCCGGCCCAGCTCGCTTCTATCCTCCGCTCCGCCTATGACCCCGCGATTGCAACCACGCTGGACCGGACCCAGGATCTCGACCGGACCCTCGCCGACGCGGGCCCCGTGGCGGTCGAGGAGTCCTGGGGGATGTTGCGGTCGGATACGGCATTTCACGCGGTTTTGTGGATCAGCGAATGGCCCCGCAGCCTCGTTTACCCGGGGTTCCTCTCCCCTGTGCTGTTGTCGAGTGGGATTCGGCGGTCGTTCTCGTTGATCTGCGATCCGATCCGCGCCGATGTCGCGGCCCGCGACATTCGCAAGAAACGCACCGGGTATGTGTCCGATGCGCACCAGCGGGCGAAGATCGGACAGATCGAAGACCTCCGCCAAACCGCCGAATACACTGATGTCCTCCAGCAGGAAGCCGACCTCACCGCCGGCCACGGACTCCTCCGTTACACCGGTCTCATCGCCGTCACCGCCCCCACCGAAACCGAACTCGAGGCAGCAGTGTCAGCGATCGAGCAAGCTGCGATCCAAGCCTCCTGCGAAACCCGCCGCCTCGTCGGCCAACAAGCCCAAGCCTTCACCGCCGCAGCCCTCCCTCTCGGCAGAGGCATCTAGCCCCGGCCGGGATGCCTGCCGCACCTTCCCCTGACGGCGCACTGTTTTGTGCGCCCGGACGAGGAAGGAACGAACCCTGTGGCGAAGAACCCCATCACCCTGCATGCCAGCTCCCTGATCACCCCCGCGAACGAGAAACGACGCGAGCGGAAAGCTCGCACTCGCGCGACAGAGAAAATCCACACCGACGCCCGCGACCTCCAAAAGGCGGAAGTTAGGATGCGATTCGAGGCCGAACGGGCCGAGGCGAAAGCCGCCACCTATCTGCCACCCGGAGGCGAGACGGGACCAGCGGCGCTGCGGTCCTACCGCAGACTTCGGGTGCCGACCCACCAGGACACCTCGGCTGCGTTGGCGGGGGCATACCCGTTCCTCGCCGAAGGGGGCATGGGGTCCGCCGGGGTTTTCGTCGGCCAGGACCTTTATTCCTCAGGGTCGTTCGTGTACGACCCGTGGGAGCTGTACCGGCAAGGGGTCATCACCGCCCCGAATATCGTCCTGGCGGGGATCGTAGGCTCCGGCAAATCGTCGCTGGCCAAGTCCCTCTACACGCGCTCTATCCCGTTCGGTCGACGCGTGTACGTGCCAGGGGACCCGAAGGGTGAGCACACCGCCATCGCCGAAGCCGTCGGCGGGAAAGCCATCGTCCTCGGCCACGGGATGATGAACCGGCTCAACCCGCTCGATGAAGGATTTCGCCCCTCCAACGTCACCGATGTGGAATGGGCAACCCAGGTCGCCTCCCGCCGCCGGGATCTCATCGGTGCCCTCGCGGAAACGATCCTTGGGCGGGTGTTGTCGCCGTTGGAGCACACCGCGATCGACATCGCCCTCCGCGCCACCGTCGCCGCAGCCACTGTCCCGGTGTTGCCGACGGTCGTCGACCGCATCCTCACCCCCGACAAAGATCAGGACGGCCGACTCGCCGAAGACGGACGCCTCCTCGGACACGGACTACGCAGACTCGTCTCCGGCGACCTCGCCGGACTCTTCGACGGCCCCTCCACCGTCACGTTCGACCCGTCCCTGCCGATGATCTCCCTCGACCTCTCCCGCGTGGCCGACAACTCGGCCCTGATATCGGTACTGATGACCTGCTCCTCCGCGTGGATGGAATCCGCACTCCTGGACCCGGCGGGCGGACAGCGATGGGTGATCTACGACGAAGCCTGGCGGCTCATGCAATTCCCCTCCCTGCTGCGCCGGATGGACGCGCAATGGCGGCTGGCCCGCCACCTGGGGATCGCAAACATGCTGATCTTCCACAAACTCACCGACCTCGACAACGTCGGCGATTCGGGTACCGCCATGCGCGCCCTCGCCAGCAGCCTGCTGGCCAATGCGGAGACACGGATCATCTACCGGCAGGAAGCCGACCAACTCGGAACCACCGCGAAAACCCTGAACCTCACCGGTACCGAACGGAACCTCCTCCCCGGGCTCGGGGTCGGGCAGGGGCTCTGGCGGATCAAGGACAGATCCTTCGTCGTGCAACACCAACTCCACCCCGACGAACTTGCCGCGTTTGACACCACCGCGCGAATGGTGGGACATGACCAGTGGACGCGAATCAGGAACAGTTAGCCCAGGTGGTCATCACGATCGGAGACGACCGTACGATCACGGCGACCGTGGACGGGGAGATATTCCTCGCCGGTCCCATCGACCAGGCTCTGATCGGACATGTGATCGCGGCCATCGCGGAACAGCACGGCGGATCCGTCCATGTCGAAATCCGCGAGCCTGCCGGGACCAACCACACTGACATCATCACCCCTCCCCGACCGACTCCACCCGACGACAACGCCCACACGCACGCCCCGCTAGACACCCCCGCCATCAAGCCGGCACCGGAACTGCTCGAGTTGACCGGCGAAGGGTTCATCCCAGGTGAGGATGTCGCCATTGCGGTGATACTCCGCCACAGCTCAGCTCGCGCCGACAGTCGAGCCCGTGGGGTGGTCGACCGTCGCGAAACCCCGGGCGGCATCACCGATGTGATCCTGTTCGGGACGATCTCCGGCACCCTCATCCGAGGCGGCGGCGACCGTTGAGCGGGCAGCAGGTCCGCCCGGTCAACGACCATCTGCTGAACCTTGGGATCGGGGTCATGGCCGCCGACTTCGCGTTCGCCCTCATCCTCCGCGGAGCCGGCACCGTCACGACCTGGCTCACGGGACTACCCGCGCCAACGGGCGGGACCGGTGCCGGCCTCGGAGTGTTCGCCCACCCTCTCGACCCTGGCCTCCCGCTCGGCGCGCATGGGCTGAACTGGGTCCTCTACTGGGCCGTCGTCGCGATCATGCTCGCCGACGTCCTACTACCCACGATCTGGGTGGTGACGAAGATCCGTGCCCACCGCCGGCAAGTCGACCCACGAAAACTCGAAGGCACCGCCACCAGTTCTGAGATCGCGCAGGTGGCGTCGCGGAAATTGTTGGTGAAACGCGCTCCGACGTTGCGGCCCTCGCTGGAACATCCCAAAGCGGGAGATGTCGGATACCTTCTCGGAACAGCGCGCGGCCGTCAAGTATGGGCGACGGTCGAAGACTCCATCCTCCTCATCGGTCCACCCCGCAGCGGCAAAGGACTCCACATCGTCATCAACGCGATCCTGGACGCACCGGGCGCGGTGATCACCACCAGCACGAGACCGGACAACCTCACCGCGACGCTCCACGCCAGAGAACGAACAGGACCCGTGGCGGTATTCGATCCGCAACAACTTGCCCCAGGGCTGCCTGTGGGGTTGCGATGGTCGCCCGTCCGAGGCTGCGAAGATCCCCTCACCGCGATGATCCGCGCCACCGGGCTCGCCGCCTCAACCGGACTCGGTGGCGGCGGGGTCGACAACGGGTCCTTCTGGGAAGGCAAAACGAGGGCCGCAATCCAATCGCTGCTGCACGCGGCAGCCCTCGACGGGAGAGACGCACGAACGCTCTACCAATGGGCACTGAACCCCACCGCAGCCGGTGATGCTGTCCGCATCCTGCAAACCCACCCCCGTGCGGCCGACGGGTGGGCGGACTCCCTCGACTCGATGATCCAATCCGACCCGAGAACCCGCGACTCGATCTGGCAAGGCGTCGGCCTCGCCTTCCAAGCCCTCGCCGACCCCCGCGTCCTCGACGCCGTCAGCCCACGACCGGGCGAAGAATTCGACCCCACCGACTTCCTCCAACACCACGGCACCCTCTACCTCCTCGCCACCGGAGCCGGAGCTGGAGCATCCGCGGCGCTCGTCGCGGCATTCATCGAAGACCTCGTCGAAGTCGCCCGCAAACTTGCCGCCCGCTCCCCCGGCGCACGCCTGGACCCACCTGTCCTCATGGCCCTCGACGAGATCGGTAACCTCGCACCCCTGCCCTCCTTGCCGACGCTGATGGCGGAAGGCGGGGGCACCGGGATCACCACCATGCCGGTCCTTCAGTCCCTCGCCCAGGCGCGCGAAAAATGGGGTGACAACAACGCCAACGCGCTCTGGGACGCAAGCATTGTCAAAATCATCCTCGGCGGCGCCTCCAACAGCCGCGACCTCCAAGACCTCTCCACCCTCATCGGGGAACGCGACGAGCAAACGAACTCCGTGTCGACCGACCAATACGGCGGCCACTCGTCCCAGCGCTCACTGCGGAGAGTCCCCGTGATGCCACCGGACATCCTCCGCACCCTTCCGTTCGGCACCAGCGTTGTGATGCTCCGTACCTCCCGGCCCATCGTCGTCGATCTGCGTCCCTGGACAGCCCGATCCGACGCGCACCAGTTGCAGAAGGACAGGTCCGAGGTGGAGCGACAACTTCGCGCCGGCTGACCGCGGCACGACGGTCGCTCCTTGTCAGTGACGTCATCGATCCGATGCCGCCCACTCACATGAAGGAGCAGTCCAATGGCTATCCGCACCCAACAGTCCCTTTCAGGGTTCGTCGTCAGCGACCCGGAACTGAACACCACCAGTAACGGCGATCCCCGATTCCACGCTCGAATCGGCCAGGAGCATTTTCAACGCAACGAGGACGGCTCATTCACGCAACTGGAGTCGACGTTCCACGACCTCGTCCAATACAGGAAGGCCGCGGAACGCACCTTCGAACGGTTCCAGAAGGGCGACAACTTCGTCGCCGAAGGCTACGTCCGCGAATATGACCACGAAGTCGACGGTCAGTCCCGGCACGGCGAAGAGTTCGTCGCCAAGAAGATCGGCCACGACGCCGCCCGCCACACTTACACCGTCAACCGCAAGACCCCGACCATGGACGGATCACCGGAGCATGGTGCCGACGCCGCGAGTGCGTCGCCGCAGGCCGCGGGCGCGGACTCAGCGAATCCGGCCCCCTCGCCACCTCGTGGCAACCAGGCGAAGCCTCGACGAGGACAACTCGCCGATATCGGGGCGGGATCAACCAACAGCACCGCGACCGCTGCATCCCCGGTCGACGTTCCCTTCTAGCCACAATTCCGACGGCTGGTGGCGGTCGACCCTCGTCCCTCGACCCGATGACGACCGCCATCAGCACCCCTCACAATCCCGAAGGAGCACGCTCATGGACGACGACTCGGTTCCACCACTTGAATCACCCGACCCGGACGAGCCAGAAACGCTCGACAGCGACGTCGACGACCCGACAGATTCGCTTCTTTTACCCGAGCCACCACATCCCATCAACTGGAATGTTCTGAGCTCTGATGACGCGGAAGCCGAATGGTTGGAACTGAACGGATGGGTCGACTGGCTCCGGCGAACCTACGGGCTACCGGCAGCGATCATTCCGCCGTACTGGCACCGGCACCCCGAACTCGTATGGGAACTGAGCGCATTGCATTTGCATTGGCTCGGCGCCTATGACCCCGAGCAGAACGGATCTGCGCCGATCGGCTGGCACGCCGACTTCGCCGCCGCTCGCGAACGCCTTCGTGATTGGGTCGCGGCGTCCGGCTCCAAACTCAATCGCGATCGACCCACTCGGCAAACGATCTGGCCTGGCGAAGATCTCGCTGTCGGCACGGAGGAAATGACGATCACGAACCGCGATGATGAGTTCGTGGAGTTCGTCCGCGACGACGTTCTACGGCGACGAGGGGCCGAGGATGCCTTTTACGCCGACCTGGACGCCCCCAACCAGCACGAATGAGACCGCAGACCTGAGCGAGTCCGTGTGGTTCAGCCGAGAGGCGTTTACGTGCTCGGCTCAAATTAGCCATTGGGCTGCCGAGTTCATCGAATCCGTCATCGACGCCATTCGTCGTCGACAGTCGAACGAGGGCAATAGTGAACCGCGCGAAGCCCAGTCTTAGTTCGATCAATGCACTGGACGAGCAGTACCGTCTCCGCGAGATCGACAACATGCTGACAGGACTGGGTCGGCGGCTTGCATCGACAAGTCGTGCCAAGCAGGGACTTCCTCCTGGACTAGTCGACCCGGTCGCGATAGGCGCACTCGTTCAATTGTGCGGTCCCGATGCGAGCCGGTCGGAAATTATGCCACCCAAACAAGTTCGACACGGCTCTCCAACGACCGTCGGCGCACTTCGCGATGACGAGCGTTGAGGTCCTCGTCCGATTCGCCTCGACGTCTCACAGCGTTTGTCGCGAAACCCTCAGGATGTGCGTGGATTCTCACACTGTCGAGAACCAGTCTCGCCACCTCATGGCGCCAAAACGGTGGTCGCCCCTCCCACTCGTCTGCGACCGTTCGAATGTCAATCTCTGCAGTGCGATTGGAAGTGACCGCCTGCCGCATTTGTCGCTGGATCTGCTCGACCCGATCCGCCAGCCGTTGGCGTTGCCTCAACCATGTGGATCGGTCAACCAAGTTGT
>JANMBI010000149.1:0-25733 GCA_031360325.1 Frigoribacterium sp.
AGGGCGCCAGCTACCGGCTCCGCGGACGAGGCATCGACAGCCTCCCCAGCATCAGAACCCAAGAACCGGCAAACTAGAAACCAAAACCGGTGGCCCCATTTTCGCCCGTCACATTGGCCTCAAATTCGAGCGTCGTCGACACTTGCGGGGCCACACCCGGAGTAGGGGTTGCAATTGCAACTTGTCCCGTCGGCAGCTGGAGTCCGGTTGCCCATCCGAACACGCCACTTTCGCACACTTCGTGTGCATCGCTCCGCTTATCGGATGGGCACTCTCAGAGTGATGAGGTTTAGGGGCGTACTTACGATTTGTGCCGTCTGACACTTTCGTGGCGTTTGGTCCTGACACTTCTGCCTCGATGTTTGAGGGATGAGCCGTGTTGAACCTGTTGATCCTCGTGTCCGTCTCGCCATCGTTCAGTGGCCTTCTGATGCCCCGAGGGGAGCGGTGTCGACGTTCTGTGCTGAGCACGGGATCTCCAGGGAGACGTTCTATGCGATCCGAAAACGGGCTGCAATGGATGGGCCGGCAGCGGCGTTGGAGCCGCGCTCCAGGCGCCCGAAAGCGAGCCCGTCGAAGCTGACGGAAGAGATCTCCCGGCAGGCTGTCGGGGTGCGGGCGGCGTTGGAGCAGTCGGGGTTGGACCATGGGCCGATCAGCGTGCATGAAAAAATGCGCGCCCTCGGGATGACGCCAGTGCCCTCGACGGCGTCCCTGTCGCGGATCTTCCGCGACGCCGGCGTCGCGAGGGTGGAGCCGCGCAAGAAACCGAGGGCCTCATATCGCCGGTTTGTGTATCCGGCGCCGAACGCGTGCTGGCAGCTCGACGGCACTGAGTATGTCCTCGCGGGTGGTCGGAAGTGCGTGATCTTCCAACTCATCGACGACCACTCGAGGCTGGCGATCGCGTCCCGCAGTCCCAATCGACAGCAGTCCCGAGTGCATTCCAGCAGGCAGGAACACACTCTCTGATGAGTACGGGTTACGGAATGCTGGTTCGTATCCCGGAATCGAGGAACAGGGTGGAGCCAGCTAGCGCCACCGCCTCAGGTTCAAAAAGTAACTGCACGGCCCAGGCGACCTCTGCGGGTGTAGTCAAACGGCTGAGTGGCGACGAGGACGCGTATCCTGCGTAAATTTCCTCTGGTGCAGTACCGGAGAAGCGAGCTTCGTCAGCTGCGCGCATTCGCAATCGCTCCGTGTCGACGGGTCCTGGGGAAATGAGGTGCGCCGTCACCTGACGCGGCGCAAAGGCGCGGCTAAGTTGACGGATGAGGTTCGCCAAGGCCGCGTTAGCGACGCCTGGCACCGCAGCGCCGGCCACTGGGTCGAGGCCAAGGTTGCCACCCAGCGCAATGATCCGCGAACCTTCGACAAGCCCACTGTTAACCGAGCGGATTAGTCTGAGCAGCCCGTTCACCTTGAGATCAATCCCGTCAAGTATTGCGGCCGGGTCGACATCGAGCACACCTCCGCCGAACGCGGCCCCTGCGGCGTGTACGATCCCGGATATGCGCGTCTCATCAATGACCGGACTGTCTGACCTGAGGTCACACACGATCGTTTGAATTCCTGGAAATTGTGCGCCAAGACTTTCCAATGCGTCCTTGGATCGTGCGACCGCAATAATCGGCACTTCAGCACGAGCTAACCGCCCGACGATCGCTGAACCGAGAGCGCCTGTGGCTCCGCTGACCACAACAGGTGAAACAGTACCTCTCCCCGAACGGGCCGGCATTTGCCTACCTCCCCGTGGGCGATTGCAATTCAGCGCGATTGATCGAGGCGAGGTTCTCCCGATCAATTGAAACCACGCTCGTGAGCACGTAAAAGTAGAACTTCGTGCGACCGGCGGGGCCCCGCTCCGGCGGGATGGGATGGTCTTTAAACCATTCCAGCGCCTTTTCATAGGCACTCTCGTCCGCGTAGTGGATCTCGGCCACACGGTAGGGAAGAATTTCGTTGGTTATCGGGCTGGCTCCCCCGCTAGAGGAAGATACCGGGCGAAGTACTGTGTCGAAGAGCAGCCGATCAATGAATGGATTTGCGAGCAGATCGTGGGCGTGCACGTCCACGATCCAGTCGTTGTACTCCTGCTCGTCGACCCCGTCGACGATGTCATATGCAAGCACTGTCTTTATCATGAAACTTCTCTCTCTGGTTTTTGGAACCATCGGACCGATGGGACCGGTACATTCTCTTGGGAGAAAGCGCCGAGGCGGTGCGACGAACGTGGCACGAGTGTCACTGCCCTGGGTGGTGCTTTTCGCTGACTCGCGCGCGCGCAAGGACACCCCGCGCAGAACGGACGACCGCGGCGTCGACCATCCTGCCGTCGTCCCCGACGACTACTCCTGAGCCACTGTGCTCGGCGTCTTCGAACGCAACGACCAGTCGCATCGCCCGCTGCACTTCCTCCGGTGTCGGCGTAAATACTTCGTTGATGACAGCAAGCTGTGCCGGATGTACCGCGGTGCGACCACGGAATCCCAGCCGCATGAGGTTCTCTGTGCTTATCCGGAGCGCCTCAAGGTCCCGAAAATCTGTGGATGTTGGTGCGAGAGGTGGCATTATTCCTGCCGCCGAGCTGGCGATTACCAACGTTAAGAGGATGCTGCGAAACTCCGGCCCCTCGGGGTCGATACTGAGTCCAAGCTCACCCGCAAGGTCGGCGCGACCGATTGCCAGTTTCGCGACGCGTGGCATGTTCGCGAGTTCAACCGCGGCCAACAGACCGCGAGCCGTCTCGATGAGCGGGATCAACGAAATCGTCCCGGGCTCGATCCCGAGTCGAACCTCGCGGGCGGTGAGCAGCTCATCCACTCTGGCCAGCAGCTTGATCTCTGCCCGGGGAACCATGACACCCGCAAGCGGTGCAGAGATCGTCTCGATATCTTCCGCGGGGGTATCAGCGTTGATCCTCAACCAGATTCTGTCTGCACGAGCTGCATTGTGTTGCATCCAGTCGGCCGCCACATCGCGGGCGGTCGCCTTGCTTTGTTTAGCAACAGCATCCTCGAGGTCGACGATCAATTCATCAGCGCCACGCCCAAACGCCTTATCGAGACGGTCACGTTGATCACCTTGCACGTACAGCAAAGTGCGGGCAAAACCACTACTCGCCGGCTCGGCCATGTATTCTGTCCCTCCATTTGACACAGGCACTCTCACAACTCGGAACCCGGATCGGTGGGATTGTCAGTGAAGTATCCGACCGTGAGCCGTCCCGCCACGTCATCGGCGGCGAGGAAAGCCAGTCCCATTGCAGGCAGTAGCCCGTTGCCGGCCAGATAGCCGGAGGCGCCATGGCCGGAGATCCCCATCGCCGCTCCACCCGAGGCGTAAAGCCCAGGGATCGCGGCACCCGTGCGGTCGAGGACGCGAGCATTGCCGTCAACTCTGAGTCCGCCCTGGGTATGAAAAAGTGCCGGCTGGACGAAGATTGCGCCCAGCTCGCCTTCGAGGGGAGCCTCCCAGAACCTTCGTCCCCATTGGTCCTGCGCATCACCCGTAGCGCAGCGACGCGCCTGCTCGAGGGTCCGCGAAAGGCCGGATGCGTCGATGCCGGTCGCTGCCGCGAGGCCCACGCTATCTGCCGCCCAACGGACTCCCTTCGACTCGACGGTGTCCGCGAAGTCTTGGAAGGTCAGGCAGGCGTCGTGGATGCGGCGGTCGATAATAATCCAGGCCCGCCCGTCCGCGTGTTCAATCGATTTGTGCGCATACTCGGAGTAGCCGGTCGTCTCGTCCCCGAAACGCTCCCCGGCGGCATTGACGAGGAAACCGCCGTGCATTACCGTCGCCCAGCCCGCGAGAGTAGCCGAGGGCATCGCCAGAGCGGCATGTCCCTGGTAGGCGTCGAGGTACGCCGTGTCCGCGCCTAGTCCAGTCCCGATTCGAAGCGCGTCTCCGCGGGACTGATCGCTACCGTAATAGACAGCCCCCGCAATCTCCGGCAGGTGCTCACGCACGAGCTCGGCATCGGCGCCGAAGCCGTTAGTCGCCAGCAGGACTGCCCGCGTCGCGATTTCCTCCCGACCGTTCGGGGTCTCAACGACCACCGCGCTGACGGCGCCGTCGGTCACGAGCACATCCACGAGCCGTGCTGGCACGTAGAAATCAATGAGATCCGAATCACGCACCCGATCGAGAAGAAAGCCAAGCATTGAACGACCAGCCCGTCCCGGGACGGTGTGACAGCGAAAAACGCTGTGACCCGGATAGGAGAAGTCGGTCACCAGAGAGAGAGGTAGCCTCATCTCGTCGGCCAGCCATGCCACGAGCGTCGCACTCACACCGGCGAGAGCCCCCGCCAGTTCTCGATCGGCAGCGCCCTTTGTCTTGGCGATCACATCGTCGACAAAGGTCTCCGGGGAGTCCTCGATGCCCGCCTCGAGTTGCCAACGGCTGCCGACACCCGGGATCATCGCTGTCGACATCGCGGTGTTGTTGCCTCGCGCGAAGTTCTCACTCGCCTCCACGATGAGCACCCTGAGCCCTCGCTCGGCGGCGCGCAGAGCGGCAACCAATCCGCCACCTGCGCCTGCGACCACCAGATCTGGTCCGTCGAATTCCTCCTCAGCCACCACTCATCACTCCCTCCGCGACGGCCTCAGCCGCGCTGCTTAGTGCGGCTGCGACATCTGTCGCCCGCGCGATTTCTTGCACAGCCGAGCGCACCATGACGGCCCTCGTCTCGCCGATCAGGTAGTTCAACTTGTTGTCAATGTCCGCGTTTCCGAGCGGCTTGTGATCTGCATCGCCGATCGGGTTCGGCTGGGAACCGGACAGTGTGCGGCCGTCCGCGAGGTCGATCTCTACGCTGGTCCAGCGCTCCAAGGGGAGCAGTGCGTCGAACTCCGGTCGTACTTCCATTCGCACGAGTTCGGCAAGGCGTGAGGCTTGCGTGAAGTGGGGTCCGGCCGGATCCATGGCGGCCGGGTCGACATGATCGCTGATGATGGCGGTAGCAACCACGAACGGGAAGGAGAACATGGCGGCGAGCCGGTTTTGCGGTCCCGCGGGGAAGAGTGGCCGGGCGAGAGAGTGGGTGCCGACGCGGATGGCCTTGACAGCCTCTGGGGTGAAGGGATGGACCTCTCGCAACTGCTGCACGATGTCGATTCCGACGTGGGTGTAAGAACAACTCGAGTGCAGCTTCCCGTACCCCTCGGTCACGAGCCAGTCATCGCCGAGGCGGTGGACGACAACGTCCGCATCAATCGATCCGACGATCGTGCCGAGCGCTGAGTGAAGCGCACCAGTGTTTCCCACGAGACCGGCTCGGGCGAGCCGGGCCGCGTTCAGCCCGGCGACGTTTGCCGAGCCTGCCCATAGGTTGCGGGTGAAGTCTCCGGCCAGCACAATCGACCAGGGTGTGATCGTCATCAGTCCAGCGGCCGAATCGATGGCCGCAGAAATCTCCGCAGGTCCGGCTCCTCCGATCAGGGCCGCAGCGCATGCTGCACCCGCGGCGCCCCAATGCCCGTGGGTGTGCCACTGCGGATCACGGCGTAAGGCCTGTCCTAGGCGCGCGGCCACCTCGTAACCCGCCGCGATTGCGACGAACAGATTCTCGCCGCTCACCGGCCCCTCGTGCAGTTGCGCGGCGGCGAGTGCTGCGAAAACCACGTGCACGGCCGGGTGACCCTGGGCATGCTTGTTTCCTTCGTCGAGCTCGAGCATGCAGGCTGCGGTCGCCCCGAGCAGTGCTGCCGTGTCGGGTGTCGTGGCCGCGACGGTACCTATAACGGGTGCGTCACCTGCCGGTGCCGACCATGCACTCAGCAGCGCAGCAAACTCGGGTGTCGATGTTCCGGCCACCGTGACGCCGATCAGATCGACCAGCATGAGTTCGATTCGTGTGCGGACCGCTTGTGGGATCGCCACTGGGGTCAGTTCCGCCGCGAACCGGCCGAGCCTATCGACTGCCGCGATCAGGGCATCCCGATCGCTTCCGGCAGGTTTCTCGGGAGTGCCGGTCACTGGCTCCCCTTCGTCGCAGCCATGACGCCGAGCAGCCGTAGCGCCATCGCGGTCGGATCGATGAGCACGGGACCGCCGGTGTGCGAGCGCACTTCGACGGCCGAGCACCCGTTGATGACTGCGTTCGCGGAGGTCTTGGCAAGCATTGCGTCTGTCGCGGTCGCCCAGGTGGCCTCGTCGGCGATGTCCTCCACCGAGAGACCAAGAACATGCGTTGGCGGGGCCGTGATGCCGTAGCCGGCGAGCTTGCGGTCCAGTTCGTCTGCGATCGCCTGATTGCGCGCAACCGCGCCAACGCCGAATCCTTGCGAAACGAGGAAGTGGGAAGTCAGTTTCACGATCCCGTGGACCGGCCTGGAGAGACGTGCGATCGGGTGGTCCACGACCGGATCGAGAGCGCAGTCAGGGAGGAACGCGTCGATGCCGTGGCCGTCTTCTTGCTCGAAGCGGCGCAGGAGCGCCTCTTCCGAGGCGGTCACATCATCGGCCGTTTCGAGAGAGCGCGGTATCTCGGACCCTGCCCCGGGCAGCAGAAGGCGCACTGAAATACCTTGCGGGGAGAAGCGATCGTAGCGGGCCTGGCGGCGCGCGAGTTCCTCTTCGCTTACCCAGATGGGCGTGATGGCGAGGATCTGCATGGGGCTCCTTTTGCTCAGCGGTCCGTTGTCGTGGTTCGGTCCTCGGCCGTGATGCCGAGAGCGACCGGGTCGTTCGGATGCTCCGCAAGGGGGTGTACGTCGATCGACATCCACGGGTACAGCGGGAGTGAGGAGAGTGCTTCGTGCAGTTCGGTCGCGTCGGCGACTTCGTAGAGGCTCCAGTTGGCCCATCGACCGGGAATGCGCCAGATTCGTCGAAGCGCGCCGCGGCGGGCAAGTTCTTGACCGCGGGCAAGCTCCTGCTCGAATATTGCTTCCTTGTGTCCGGCCGCGGAGTCGGCCGGCCAGTCGATCTCGATGTGCACCAGGAATTCCATGGTCCTCTTCTCTACATGCCGAGGTACGCCTTGCGTACCTCTGTACTATCTGCAAGGTCCCGCCCGGTCCCCTCGAGCACGATCGTGCCGCTCTCGAGCACGTACGCCCGATCCGAGATCGCAAGCGCCTGCCCTGCGTTCTGCTCAACGATGAGAACCGTCGCCCCGTCGTCGCGGATACGGGTGATCGCCTCGAAGACCTGTGCCACCAGGTTCGGGGCAAGCCCGATGGATGGCTCGTCGAGGGTCAGGCACTGAGGCCGTGCCATCAGCGCCCGGCCGATCGCGAGCATCTGCTGCTGACCGCCGGACAGCGTGTCTGCTCGTTGCGCGCGTCGCGACTTCAAGATCGGGAACAATTCGAACACCTTCTCAAGCGAACCGGAAATTGACGAGCGCGGCTGCGTGTAAGCGCCCATCGTGAGGTTCTCCATCACCTCAAGTCCGCCAAAGAGCGCACGATCCTGTGTCACGTGAACGAGCCCTGTTCGCACGATCTGATCAGGCCGCGCGGATTGAATCGGTCGGCCGTCGAACAGTATTCGACCGGACGTCGAATGCACCAGCCCGGCGATCGCGCGGAGCGTCGTCGTCTTTCCCGCGCCGTTCGCCCCGATGAGTGACACGATCTCGCCCCGATCGACGCTCAGCGAGATCTCATGGAGGATCTCCAGCCGCCGGTACCCGGCCCTGACGTCCTGCAACTCGAGCAACATCAGTACTCCTCCCCCAGGTATGCCTCGATCACTCGTGGATCCTGGATGACGTCAGCGGGCGCCCCGAGCGCGAGGGGGTGTCCCTCGTGCATCACGAGCAGTCGCTGTGACAGCGCCATGACCGCTGCCATAATGTGCTCGACGAACATCACAGTGACGCCTTGGCTATGTATCTCGCGGAGGAGTTCGATGATCGGGGCGCGCTCGGTCGGAACTAGGCCCGCGAGCACTTCATCGAGCAAAAGCAGTCGTGGATTGAGAGCGAGTGCGCGCGCGAGTTCGAGTCTTTTGAGTCCGGCCGTTGGCAGCGTGCCGGACATCGCCTCTCGGTACGAGCCCAGGCCGACACGCTCTATGACTTCGGCCGCGTGTTCACGGGCGTCGCCGACCTTGCGACGCTTCGTCAGTGAGGCTATAGCGACGTTCTCCAACACGGTCATGCTCTCGAACGGTCTCATGAGTTGAAAGGTGCGCACGACACCAGCGGAGGCGACGCGCTCCGCGGACCAGCCGGTGATATCCGTGTCATCGAAGATGATTCGGCCCGCGGTGGGGGGAATTTGGCCGGCGAGCACCGAGAGCAGCGTGGTCTTGCCTGCACCGTTGGGCCCGATGATGCCGAGGAACTCGTGTTCGGGCACCTCTACTTCGAGGTCGCGGATCGCGATGACGCCTCCGAAAGACTTGGACATACCTTTAACACTGAGCAGGCTCATCGGCGCACCCTCTCCCGGATGCTCCCATAGATGCCTTTCGGCAGGAAAACGACGATAGCGATGAGAAGAGCTGAGTAGACCGCAACGTCGAGCCCGTTGAGCCCCTTAACAAAGGCGAGCACGGGCGGTGGATTGCGCACGATATTGGCGATTCCGGCACTAAGCGGTCCAATGAGCGCTGCTCCGATGAGCGGCCCCCAGAGCGTGCTCATCCCGCCGATCACAGCTGGCACGATCCCATTCGTCGTCACCTGCAGCCCGAAGGCTTGTTCGGGCGCAATGAACAGGTAGTACTGCACGTAGTAGACCCCAGCTACCGCGGTGATCGCGCAGCTGATCGCGACCGGGATCAACCGGTAGCGCATCAGATTGATACCGAGGGATTCTGCCGCCGTCGGGTCGTCCCGGATCGCCTGGGCGAACTGCCCGGAACGCGCACTGATAAAGGCGATAGTGATAGCGATCGCGCCCCCGACCAGCACCAGCGGAATCCAGAAGTATACGGGACTATCAGGGGCGAACTGCATCAGCGCCCACGATTCATTCGGCAGCAGAGGGATGTTGATGCCTTCTGTTTTGTTCACGAACGGAAGGTTCATAGACACGAGCAGGAACATCTGCGCGAAGGCGAAGGTCGCCAGTGCGAAATAGCTCCCGGTGAGACGGTACTTGAGGCAGAGGTAGGTGATGAGTAGTCCGACGCCGGCAGCGAGAGCCGCCCCGACGAACATGGAGAGCCACGGGGAGATACCGAACCGGGTGAGCAGTACGGCATCCGTGTACGCACCGATTCCGAAGAACACGGCATGGCCGAAACTGAACATACCCGCGTAACCGCTCATCAGATTCCAGCCGATCGCCATGAGCGCAATGATCAGGGTCCGGATGAGCACGGCCATCGTTGTCTGGGGAGCGATGAACGGCGTGAAGAAGAGGACGACCAAGACGATCACGAGAGTGATGTAGTGCCTGCGCGCGCCGGTAGAGCGCAACGCTCGCGCAGTACGCCCGGGTGTGATCGTTGCGCTGGTCATCTCTTCACTCCGAAAAGCCCTTGCGGGCGGACGAACAGCACGAGCACAAACATTGCGAAGACCAGCAGCAACGAGCCGCTGCCGGGCAGGAAGAGTGCGCCGATGGTCTGTAGCAGGCCAATGAAGATTCCGCCGGCCACCGCACCGGCGACACTGCCCAGTCCACCAAGCACCACAATGACAAAGGCGAGCGTCGTAAACTGGTCTCCGACGGAGGGGACGAGGCTGCTAAACGGCGCCAAGAGCCCGCCCGCGACGGCGACGGTGGCTGCGCCCACCCCGAACGTCATCGCGTAGACCCGCTTGACGTTGACCCCGACGAGCGATGCACCAGTGCCGTTGGCGGCGACCGCGCGAATCGAGAGGCCGAGCGGCGTTTTGCGCAACACCAGGATTAGGGCCCCCGCCACCACCAGCGCTCCTGCAAAAGCGATGAGCCGTGGTACGTCAGCGATCGCCCCGAATATCCGAATAGACCCAGCCGCGGGTGACGGGACCGTCTCAGGAAGACCACCGAACAGCATCAACAGCACGTTGACTATGAGCAGTGCAAGGCCGAGTGCGACGAGCAACGGGCGTTCGTGCGTGCCATCGGCGATGAGTCGGTTCATGAGAACTGACTGCACTAGCCAACCAAAGACGAACATGATCGGGACGGTCAGCGCCACCGCAATGTAGGTGTTGATGCCAAAAGTTGTGACCATGAAGTACACGAGGTACATCGCGAGCGTCAGCATTGCACCCTGAGCGAAGTTGACGATCCCGAGCACTCCGAAGATGAGCGTGAGGCCGAGCGAGACGAGAGCGTAGACGCCCCCCAGCAGAAGACCGGTCACAACGCCCTGCGTGACCAGTGACTGTTCTTTGCCGCCGAGTAGGTACACCAGGGCGAGACCAATGACCGTGACCGCGAGCACGCCGAGGAGAATCCTGAGAGTGCCTGAGCGCCACATTGCTCCGCGAGGGGTCGCGGGCTCCGTGGGGCCAGTCTTGGGTGGGGAGACGTCTACGCTCATGTGTCTACTTGCCGAACGCCGGCAGGATCACGTCTTTCTGGGCGAACTTCTTCGGGAAGACCTGTTCGACCTTACCGTTCTGGACTTGCATGACGATCACCGTGGCGTTCTTGTTCTGCCCGGTGCTGTCGAAGGCGATCGGGCCGTCGAAGGCGAGCAACGGGTTGCTCACGCTGATGTTCGAGATGGCGTCACGCAGCTTCGCCGGGTCGGCCGACTTGCCTTTCTCGAGCGCAGCCGCGATCACGTCGACGGCTTCATAGGAGAGCATGGCCGATGTCTCCATGTCTTTTCCGGTCGTCGCCTTGAAGCGGGTGCGGATATCGGTGGCCTTGGCGTCGGTTGCCGCGTAATGGTAATTCGCGCTCAGGATGTTCGTTCCCGCGTCTCCGGCCGCTGCCGGGAACGAGTCGTCGTCGAATGCGCCGCTGGCGACACCCATCACGCCTTTGATGTTAGGGGAGATAGCTTTGATCGCCTTGGCGATGAGCAGATTGTCGGGATAGTAACCCGTCACGATGATCACGTCCGGATTCACAGAGAGGGCCTCGGTGACGGCGCTGGTCGCGTCGGTGAAGTTGGTAGCCGGGTAGGTTACCTCCTTGGCTACATCGATTCCCTTGGCCACTGCCTCCTTTTTGAAGGCTGCGAAGACACTGCCGCCGAATGAACCTTCAATGTGGAGGTATGCGACCTTCTTCACCGGGGTCCCTGTTGCTGCACCCATGGCCAGCAGCGAGTCGGCGCCCGAGGTACCCATCCCGGTCGCGTTGGGCTGGATGCGGAATGTGTACTTGTAGCCCTGGTTGAGAATGCTGTCGTCGACTGCGACGTCGATAACAAGAGGTACCTTGGAACGCTCGGCAACCGCCGCCACGTTCTGAGTGACGTCGGACTGGTAGGTGCCGACGAGCGCGACGGCCCCGTCACCGATAAGACGCTTCGCCTCGCTCTGGCCGACATCCGCCTTTCCCTGGCTGTCGCCGTCGTCAATCTTCAGCTTGGCGCCGCCCATGCTCTTGATGCCGCCAGCCTTGTTGATATCGGCGACCGCGAGCTTCGCGCCGGCATCCATGAGGCCTCCGGCACCCGCGAGGCCTCCGGTCAAGGGATGGATGGAACCTATTGTGATCGTCTTTGGATAGCTGCCGGTCGATGTGGTGCTTCCGCCCGCGGAACAGGCTGCGAGGCTCAGCGTCACTGCTGCGCCGAGGGCGATCAGAATTCGTTTCTTCATGGTGCTTCCTTTTGTCTGTGTGGTGTGGTGCAGAACGGTTTTCAGGCGCTGCGGGCTCCATTGCCGGCATCGATCAATCGCGTGGACCGATGGCATTGCTCTTCGCTGTGCTCAGGCTCCTTTCGTTTCGGGTCGTATCGGGCTGGGACGGTGCCGGGAGGCACTACGAGCGCTTCACGAAACGCCCGCGCGGCTCGCCCACGATCTCGCCGTCCGCGAAGACCGGCTCACCCCTGAGGAAGGTGTCAGTTACCCGGGCGGTGAGGCGGAAGCCCTCGAAGGGGGTGTACTCCTGGGCAGAGAGAGAGTCTTCGGCGTGCACCACGTAATCCACGGTGTCGTCCACGAGGCAGAAGTCCGCGTCGAAGCCGACGGCCAGATCACCCTTCTCGGTGAGACCAAATCGCTCGGCCGGATTCTTGGCCACGAGCTCCGCGATCCGGTTGTAGGAGAGGCCGCGCCCACGGCCCTCCGAGATCAATCCCGCGAGCAGGTACTCTGCACCGCCGAAACCCGACTTGGCGACAAACACGTCATCCTTGGGCTCGCCGAACTTCGTCTCCTCGCGGCAGCATGCGTGATCTGACGCGACCCAGGAGAAGTGTCCGGCGAGCAGGTGCTCCCAGAGCGATTCGACGTCCTCACGGGAGCGAAGCGGCGGGTTCACTTTGCCGCCGAGATTCGCGCTGTCGAAGTCGGCGAGGAGATGGCCCACCGTGACCTCGCGGCGGAAATCGATGTGCGGGAAGGTGTCCTGCATCATCATCGCCGCCTCGATGGCCTTGCGGGAGCTGAGGTGCAAAAGGTTGATGTTCGGCAACTCGGTCTCATAGGCAAGGTACGCAGCGATAGTGATCGCGAGTCCTTCAGAGTGGGGTGGACGCGATGCGCTGTAGGCCTCGAGCCCGGTGAGTGTGCCCTCTTCCTCGACCAGTTTGGTGTAGGCACGCATGATCTCGGCCGTCTCGCAGTGCAGCGAGAGAGAGATTCGGTCCCTCACTTCAGCGAAGCGGGGGTCGCGGCGGGCTTTCTCGATTCCGCGCATCACGAATTCGAAGTGCGCGATGTCGTAGCTGTCGCCTTCGGGAAGCATGAGGAACTTGCTCTGGTCTGCCGAGCGGCCGTGCAGGCCGTGGGTGCCATAGAACATGAATATCTTGAAAGAGGGCACCCCCATCGCCACGAGGTCCGGGATCTCGTCAATATGCTCCTTGAGAATTGGAGCGACGTGGAAGCCGTAGTCGATGAACGCGCGCCCTTCCGTCGCCTCTAGCACCTCGGGGAAGATTTCCTTATACGGGCCCGACTTATTGAGGTAATACGCGCCCGTACGCATGTACGTAATACCACTGGTGACCCCGCCCTGCGCGCTGGCCCGGCTTTCGCTGTCTGCATCTTCGGATAGCGGGCTGTAGATCCCCCAATGCTGGTGCGCGTCGACGACTCCAGGAAAAAGCAGGCGTCCGGTTCCGTCCACCGTACGTTCGGCAAGGTTCGCGTCGATCACCGGCTCGATTGCAGCGAATTTCCCGTCCTTGACGGCGACATCGAGCCTTTCCACGGCGTCTTGCCCGGGGCGGACTACCGAACAGTTCTTGATCACCAGGTCGTATGTGGACATGCTCATCTCCTAATCGCGTGCGTTGTGGTGTCGGGTCGGCCCAGCGTCCACGCCCTGCGGCGTGAGACCCTCAGGGTCGATTCGTGAAAGGTCGTCGAGTAGCCCGCGGATGTCGCCGGCCGACTCGAGGGAGCGGCAAGCGGTTTCCAGTTGCTGGGCCGCCCCTGCATCCATGGTGCGCTTCGCATTGTCGCGGAACTTACCGGCAAGCTCGTCGAAGCTGAGCGGGCGATCGGGACCGCCACGGTTGGTCAGGACTTCCTCGACGACGGTTCTGCCATCGGTGAGGTGGGCGGTGACGATGGCGGGGAACTGCGCGGGGAAGATCGCCGTGCACCTCTCGTCGGCGATGACTTCGACCTTGGCCATAATCGAGCGACGAAGTTCGTCATGGGCGAGAGCGTCGGTGTAGTCGTCGAGCCCGACCTCGAGTCCGCCGCCGCCGAGCAGTCCTGCTGCGATCGCGTACGGGCCGGAGAACTGTGCCATGTAGCCGGTTTCGGGACGACGCTTGACCTCTATCGGATCGCCGATAGTGCGCACGATAGGAAGCGGGACCCCGAGCGTGACCGACTGGAGCTGGTCGGGGGTGATACCCGCACGGCGAAGCGCAGCGGCCGCATCGATGGCGGTGTGGGTGAAGTGGTTGGCCGGGTACGGCTTGAAGAAGATGCCGGGTACGGACCACTCGGAACCGAGGCCGTCGGTGATCGCGTCGGCATCAAATGCGCCGTGCAGCCATGCCTCGAAGAATCCGAAGCGGCCCTCCAGCACGGTCGGCGGCCCGGTGAGGCCCGCTCGCACAAGTTGCACAGCGGTGACCGCCGAGTGCGCCGCCCAGCCGCAGTGCATCCGCTTCACGGTTCCGCCGGTACGGTTTGACTCGATGATGCCGGAGGCCATCGAGGCCGCGATACCCAGGGAGTTCCAGACCAGAGTCGCATCGCCCGAGATCGCGGCAATCCCCGCCGCGGCGCCCATGGCCCCGCAAATGGATGTCGCGTGCTGCCCGTGCTCGAAGAAGACCGAGTTGCCCGCCTCCTTGTCATAGCCAGCCATCCCGATGCGCACGGTGACCTCGAGACCGACCGCGATGGCGCGGATCACGTCCTGGCCGCTGGCGCCCTCGGCCTGGGCAGCCGCGAGCACGGCGGGCACGACGGTGGCGCTCGGGTGCAGCACGGAGGGCAGATGAGTGTCGTCGTAGTCGAGGGAGTGGGCGAGCACACCATTGACGAAGGCTGCCTGCGCAGCCGGCAGGCGCTCGGGCACCCCGACTGCGCTGGAATCGGCGACTCCAGCCTGGCTGCGGGTGAGTCTCCGTACCGCACGGCTTGTGTCAAGTGGCGCTGCGGCCGCGGCAATCCCGAGGATGTCCAGCACCCGCGCCCGAACGCTCTCCACCACTACCGGAGGCAGACTCTCAAAAGTGGTGCCCGCGGCGAAGTGGCCGAGCTCCTGAGAGAGCGTTCTCATAGTCGTCTCGCTCATGCGCTCACCACCGCGAGCGGCCGGACCGGCGAGCCGGTCGCGCCGAAGATGTTGAGCGGCACGAGGACGAAGGTGAACTCGTAGATCCGTTGCGCGGCGAGTTCCTCAAGATCCAGAGCCTCCACTATGTAGACGCCGTTCTCGACGAGGAAGATGCGGTGTGCAGGCAGTTCCGCGTGCCCGCTGCCCGGCGCGAGCCGTTCGAAGGCGATCGTGTCGGCGCCGACGGCGTGGATGTCGTGACCGGCCAGCCACTCGGCCGCCTCCTCGCCAATCCCGGGGACTCCGGACTCCCGGCCGAGGTACGGGTCCCCTTCGGCGAACTTCTTACCCCAGCCGGAACGGATGAGCACCGCGTCACCCGCACGCAACGTCGTCGCCTGGGCGTCCAGTGCCCCCTGGAGTTCGGGGACGGTGATCTCGTGACCGCCGTCGAAGGCGCTCAGCCCGAGGTGGCGTGGAGCGTCGATGAGAATACCTCGCCGCACCATCGGGGCGATGGTGTGGACACCGTGCTCGACGTACTTGCCGCCGATGCCCGCCTGGACGGCATCGGCGCCACCGAAGAGCTTGCCGTCCTGACTCACGTGGGCGAGTGCATCGATATGCGTTCCGACGTGGGTACCCGTGGTGATCATGTCGTTGGCCGCGCTGCCGCCTCCATGCCGCACCGCGTCGCCGTGCCTGCGGGGCAGCGTGTGCCAGAACTGCGGATGATTGGGGGACTGTGGCATGCCAACGCGCAGCTGCCTGCCGAGATCGACGATCCGGATACCCGCCTGAACAGCGTCGAGGAGCATATCGTTCATGCGATGACCCCCGCCGCGCTCATCGACGCGATGGTATCCTCGTCGTAGCCGAGCTCGTCGAGAATCGCCTCGGTGTCCTGTCCGATAGAGCGACCAGTGAACCGGATAGATCCGGGCGTCGCGCTCAAGCGCCACAGCACATTGTGCTGAAGCACGAGTCCGAGATCATCGTCCGCCACCTCGATGAGCATCTCCGTCTGCCTGATGTGCGGATCTTCCACGATGTCCTTTGCGTCATAGATCGGGGCTACAGCGGCGCCGGCCTGCTCGAAGGCGAGCAGCACCTCATCGCGGTCTCGCTCGCCGATCCATGAGGCCACGTAGCCGTCTAACTCGTCGACGTGCTCTACTCGCTGGTGCCCGGTGGCGAACCACGGCTCAGCGATTACCTCCGGATGACCGACGAGCTCCATCACCCGCTCGGCGATGCGCTGCGCGCTCGTTGACACAGCGACCCAGCGACCGTCCTTGGTCAGATAGGTATTGCGGGGTGCGTTGTTGGTCGAGCGGTTGCCGGTACGCTGCCCAATTACACCGAGTTGCTGATAAACGGTCGGTCCGGGTCCGGCAGCGGTCATCATGGGCTGGAGGATGTTGAGATCGACGACCTGACCCTCGCCAGTAGCATCCCGATGCCTGAGCGCCACGAGCGCGGCCGACGAAGCGGTGAGGCCTGCGAGCGTGTCGGCAAGCCCGAAGGCCGGGAGGGTGGGCGGCGAATCGGGCTGACCGGTGAGATGCGCAAAACCGCTCATTGCCTCCGCCAGAGTGCCGAAGCCAGCGCGCTTCGCGTACGGCCCCGTCTGACCGAAGCCGGTGAGCCGGACAAGAACGAGACCAGGATTGATCGCGAGCAGTTCTTCCTCGCCAAGGCCCCAGCGTTCGAGGGTGCCCGGACGGAAGTTTTCTACGACGACATCGGCGTTGGCGACGAGCTTGCGGAAGACCTCGGCACCCTCCGCAGTACTCAGGCTGAGGGCCAGCGTTCGTTTATTGCGCGCAACCTCCTTCCACCAGAGAGGTATGCCCCCCTTGCTGGGGCCGTGCCCGCGCATCCCGTCACCGAGAGTGGGGTGCTCGATCTTGATGACGTCCGCACCGAAGTCCCCGAGAATCTGACAGCACAGTGGGCCAGCCAGAATCGTCGAAACGTCGAGAACCTTCAGGTCCGCGAGGGGTCCGACTAACGCCATTGTGAGAACTCGTTCCGCTCAAAGAAACCGTAATGACAGCCATGCTATCCACAACTGCGAGCCGTGCGCTAGAGATTCCCCGGATATATAAGGATTCCCAAACGGTAAACGCGGTGGCAGCGCTGGTAATGCTGGACAGGTGATAGATCTTGTTCCGCTAGGCGGTATTCAATTTGGAGCGCAGACACGAATCGGTCGCGCGGGCAAGGGTCTCCGTGGCGCGGCCCACGACTGCTGCATCGATCATCCTGCCGCGCTCACCCCGGGCCACACCGCGATGGGCTGCGGCGAATCGCGCCATTATGTCTCCGGCGGACCCCGCCTCCGCTGCGCTCAGCGTCAATACGGCATGGATGAGGGCAAGGATGAGGCCAAGCTGGGATGAGTGGATCGCCGCCCTAGCGCGGAAGCCGAGCTCGCGGAGTGCCACCCTCGTCGTCTCAAAGAGCAGCGAATTCCCAAAGCCTGCCCGAGCCTTGTCGAACAGCTCCGGCTTGTCGACCGGCATGTACAGTCAGGATCGCGGCATAATCATCGGCATCTCATCCGACTCGGCATTGGAGCCGCTGTCGGCCGGACTCGGCGCGATTCTCGCTCATCGGCCGAGCTGAGCCGAAATCTCCCGCGCGGCCAACGCGACCTTCACGGCATGGCGCTCCGCCTCATGCCCACCGAAGCGCATCTCGGGCCCACAGCAACTGATAGAACCAAGCACATTGCCCGCCGCATCGAAGAACGGGGCCGCGACGGAAGCCGCACCGGTCCCTCGCTCGTTAATGGACACCGCATAGCCGTTTTGGCGCACAGCCTCGAGCCGCTTGCGGTATACGGCTTCCTCGAAATCGGAGTGTAATTCGGCAAGCTGTCTGACCGCCGTAGCGACATAGCCGGAGGACAGATGGGCAAGGATAGCGCGGCTCGATGCGCCGGAGTGCAGTGGGTACTTCACGCCCAACTCGACCACCATCTTGAACTCCTGGGGGCCTTCGTACTGGTCAAGGTAAACGCGCGCGTTGCTCGAGACTGCCGAGAGGGTAGTCGTCTCCTGCGTACCATCCCGAAGCTGACGCAGAATCGGGCTGGCAACACCGCGGATGTCGAGGCTGCTCCAGGCCTTGTTGCCCATCCCGATGATGACTGATCCCAAGATGTAACCCGCCGTGTCCGGCGCCGCCTGAAGGAGTCCACGGGAGTTCAAAGACTGCAGAATACGGTGTACGACAGCTTTGCTAAGCCCGAGGGTACGTGCGATCTCGGAGCCGCCGAGCGCCTTATCCGCATGGCTAAACAACAGCAGGATGTCAGCAACCCGGTCGGCGGTCTCCGTGCCACCCACGCTGGGGCCGTGATCGCTCTTCATCCGACTGTGCATGTGCTGCCTTTCCGATAGGCATATTATGCGACACCAACACGGAGTCGACCACTACGAGCTGTCCGAGGTTGTTGGAGACCATCGCGACGACGTGTTGGGCTGCATCCCGTGTTGCATCCCGGAACGTTTGCCCACAATTTGCCCACACACGTTTTTATTCACACGTGATTCACGGAAGTTCCAGGGCATCCAAAAACCCTGATAAATCGGTCTTCTTTGACATTATGCGACTGGTCTAGCCGGGTCCGCATCGGACTTTTAATCCGTGGGTCGTCGGTTCGAGCCCGACGGGGCCCACCCTCCCCGATCTTTTTGTATGCGGGAATATTGCCCGCTCGGCTCGGCCCTCCGCCAGGTCCGCCAGGTTACTCGGATCCTGAATCTCACCCACACGCACTTCCGCCAGTTCACCCGCCTCCGGCCGGACATGACCACGCGCCGTGAGGGAGAGCAAATGCGGGCGTTCGCGCTCACCCCACGCTTAAGCAGGCCAGTGGTCGGATCTCCGGGTGAGAATGCGCGAATGCTGCGAATCGGGAAGTAAGGGGCATATCGGGATCCAGAGAAGGGCGACCAGATGGCGACCGTTGAGGAAATCAACCGCTGATCATCCAACACATTCATGGCACATCTACCGACGAGGCCGCCATTGCCGTGCGCAATCACGACGACATCGCGAAGGTCGCGTGTCTCGAGATGGTCCGCAACCTTCTGAGCCGTCTCGATCACCGATTGCGTGTTCCAGCCCAACCCGGCGATCACGCGTACGGGGTGGCCGACGACGTGAAGCGGTTTGATCACCGGCACAAGGAACGTCCAGCTCTCCCAGACTCCCGACACAATGATGACCGGTCTTTTCTCACCAGAAAGATGGTTGCTGGGCGACCCGGCCGGGAGGCCGCGCACCATCCGCTTGACCGCATAGAAGTAGTCTTCAGCCCACCATTTCCTGATGCGAGCGACGGTCTGGGCGGTCGTCATTTCTGACGATCTTGCTCGAATGCTTCGATGAGTCCCGCAACCTGTGCGGGAGCCGTGTGCACGACCACGTGGCGATGACTCGGAATTGTCCTCATGTGCCCGTCCCGAGACCGGCTGGCTAGCCATTCGCACCATTTCTCCGTCGCGATCGGATCCTGTTCGCCGCGTATGACCAACAGCGGGATCCGGAGGAGTTCGATGTGCTCGTCAGTCGGGTACTCGACCATCTCCACCACCTCGGCTGTGAACCACCGGATGCCGCAAAGAATGTAGTCGCGGAGGACCATCAGGTTGGTGCTCGCGGGTTCTTTGGCGGAGTCTCGAGCAAGGTCCACCCCCTGTTGAGCGAGGGTGCACCGGGCGGGGTTCACCACGGGGCCGATCAGCACCACCGTTGATACTCGGTGGGGGTGCGTCGACCCGAGTTCCACGGCGATTTGCGCGCCCATTGAGTGTCCGATCGCCACGTAGGACTCGACATGGATACGGGTCAGGAGTTGAGCCACCACTTCGGCGTGTTCACCGATCGAGAGCGACCGTTTCGGTCGGCGCAGCCCACCGAAGCCCGGCAGATCGACGGCGATCACCGTGCCGTGTACGGACAGTTCGCGAGCGAGCCTGCCGTAGGAGCGATGGGACAGTCCCACGCCGTGAATCAGCACGAATGTCTTTCGCTCACGGCCACACCGAGACCGACGTGCGACCCAACCACGCACTTCGACGCTTTCGTCCCGGCCGTCGAGCCACACCTCGTGCACCACAGTGCGGTGAATTGGTTTTCGACGAAGTCCGTCAAACAGCATCGGTTTCTCCCGTACGTGTATGACTTCGACACTAGGCACGGGAGCTGCAATTGCCGCATTTCTCCGCGGGCTTGACAAGAGCCGCCCTGTCCGAATTCGGCCGTATCGCGTTAGCGGCCGAGCGGCGGGGCCCGAGTGGCGTTTGGTGAATTCCTCCACAGGCGGAGTCGCGTCCCGCGGGGGGACGTTTCTCGACACCGCGCGGGTCAGCTATTGGATTGGGCGGCGGTGGGTTCGGGGAGGGAAATTGCCTCCTCGATCTGTTCGACCCGTGGCGTGTCGATGGTGTTAGCGTCGGCCAGCGAGGCGTCGGCCAGCGAGGCATCGGAGAGGTGGCGGCGATCGGCGGCTTCCCGCTCATTGGGTTGCTCGACCAGGACGTGGCCTACAAGATCTCGTCTGCCCGCTTCGGCTCCCGGTTCTCCTGCTCCAGAGGCATCAGTAGCGATGCGCGCCCGAGGGTGGGCAGGACCCGTGATGACACTCGGGTTTCGTCCATTGGTTGAGCGTCGCCAGAGCGGTGGCGTCCGGTCGAGCCGGATCCCTGCATCGCGCATCCGGGCGAATCCCTCCGGATCGGGCCGTTCGATTTCGTCGGCCGAGCCGGTGAGCTTCTTCGCCCCCGCGAACTCCACATCCAATCGCGGGACGTCGTGGGCGGTGGCATAGGCGACCGCCGGCCAGGCACCGGTGCGAACCAACGCCTCGCGAAGCAATCACGCCAGGGGCCCCGAAATCACCGAGCCGCGACGTGAGCGACCGCATGCGGCTATTCTTGGGACCATGAAGCGGATTACTTTCGGCGGCGGATCGATTGTGACGGGCAACGCCGTCACCGAAGCGCTCCTGAACTACATGACGACTACCGCGGAGGCCGACAAAGGCATCACCGTGGATGTCACGGTGCTCGAGGACAACGGTCAGACCTCGATTCACACTATTCTGCTCGGTCCGGCGAGCCAGTTCGACGTTTCAGAGGTGGATGGAATGCCCCAGGAAGAAGAAGCGTCGCGTTTCCCCGTTCCGGAGTTGCCGAAAGTCGGTATTCAGGGCACCGTCGAATCCAACGACGATGCACGCCGAACGGCAGAGGACGTCGACCGGTTCACTGCCGAAATAGACAACGGACTTGGGCGATAGCGATGGGTAAATTCATCTACGGCACGCCGTCTATCTCGGTCGACTTCGACGATCGAGTTCTTGCACATCTCAAAATCGTGATCCTTTCAAAGGTGCGCCGGGGGGAAAGTTTCACCTTCTCTTGGGAGTACAACGCGGCTTCGGGCAGTGGCCACAGTTCCATCTGGATCCATCCGACTATTCCTCTTCAGTTCGACTTCCAAGGAAGCAGGGAACCGCGTCTCAACCGCGCGTGGGTCGAAGAACTGGCGGCGCTGTCCAACACGCCCGGCGGTCTTCGGGTGACGCCCGAACCCGCCGAGCCAGAACCGACGCCCCGCCCGTAAGTTCCGTCGGGCCTGTTGGGCCCTCGCTCATCGAGCAGCGCTTCGCCGGGACGGCGAGTTGTGACCATCCCGCACCGGAGCAATGCGGGGATTCTTGCCCCGACGCTTACTTGGATCGAACCATTTTTTCGGAGTTGCATCGGTAGCGACAGCGGGAGGTGGCGGGGTGTTCGCCGACCAAGGTCGAAAAGCCCAGTTGCGGGCCAGAGATATTGGCACGGCAACGACTAGGGCGCCAACTATCGCGCGGAGTTTCGGAACCAGGAGCGAAGGCCCGGCGACAGCTGGTAGGCGGCACTGACACCTCTTCGTAGCGAAGATGAACGAAATCCAACGCAGCGCGGGGCTACCGCCCACGAGGCCCTGCCCCCGAACCCTCCGGAAATAGACACAAGCGCACGACCGTCGGGTGCCACCGGCTCGTAGGCTCGCGACGACATCTCCTCGCCTGCAAGAGCCCTAGCCCGACGACTCCCGACGGCGGCCGTTCCCTCGCCAGACACTACACGGAGCCCGCTTCGCAACAACTTTTCTGGTGTGGGCGCTCTCCGATCCGAATCTGCGCACGGAGGTGCAGTCGGTTCACTCGCGGGGAACCTTGATTGTGATGCCGCCAGCATCCACCCAGGAGTCGAAGCCCCGTGCAGTGCCGAACTGGTCGCCATCGAGCTGGATTTTTTCCGCGCGTTGCAGCGAGATCGATAACTGCCGTGCCTTGACGTATCTCAACGCGCTGACTTCCTTCGTCATCATCAGACGGCCTGCGCGGGTTCGACGAAGCACACCGTTCTCCCAGATCACCTTGACGAAAATCTGAATCCACCCGACAAGCCCTTCCGGCCGGAGGAGGAGCACGTCGAACTGTCCATCGTCGACAGCGGCGTCAGGGAGCAAGAGGATATTCGCGGGAAGCGAACCGCAGTTGCCGACGATGATCGTATGCGCCCGGGTCGCGCGCGCGGGTTGCTTGTTGAGGGCGGCGGTGAACCGCAATTCGCCCTTGTCACGAAACGTCTTGGTGAGTGCCTGCGCGTAGGCGAGCCATCCGGCCCTCTTTTTCAGGTCGTCGTCGGTATTGGCCAACATCTTTGCGTCCAGCCCGAGGCCCGCCATGACCAGGAACACATGGGGTTCGGTGCGCCCGTCGTCGCGGCGGATGTCGATCCGACCGAGATCGACTGCACGGGAGTCGCCGGTGAAGGCCGTGTGAAGAGAGTGTTCCGCGTCGTCGAGAGTGAGATTGAGGTTTCGCGCGAGCAGGTTACCGGTTCCTGACGGCACGAGGGCCATTGGAATCGAACTGCCGCCCATCCCCTCCGCAACAGCACGTACGGTCCCGTCGCCGCCGGCCACGATCACCAGCGATACCCCGGCATCGACGGCTTCGCCTGCGGGCCCGACGCCCGGGTCGTCTTCGCTGGTCTCCAGCCAGAGAGTGTCCTGCCAGTCTCCCGCCTGTTCCTCGAGCCGTACCATCGTGCGGAGGGCGTCTCGGTCGACCTTGATCGGGTTGTAAATCAGTGCCGCGCGCTGATGAACTTCTCCGGTTCCTGAATCGCCCACGCTCAGCTGGCCAAATCTGGGGCGACGAAGTCGTTGGGAACGACCGTCGGGGGTATGCGCACCGGCTCGCAAGCAGGAAGCGGCACTCTCGTCTCGGATGGCATTTCAGGTGAATCCTTTCGATGGTGACGAAGTGTACGGGCCGACTTGAGCTGTCCATCCGCTCGAGCGCACTAGGAGAGTTCGAAAGTCGGTCTCGTGAACCACGATCGCGTAGTGGATGGCGGACGACAAGGCCTTGCGCCTCGATCAAGAGGGTGTAGTCGACCTTCTCTACGCGCGTTGCTCCGGCTCCCACTCGCCCCTCCTCACTCCAGTTCGGGGGCGCTTGACCGTGAATCATCAATTCGTCGGCTTTCTCGGTTAATACCGAATTCGCAAATCCGCACGAAATCACATTCAGTGGTGAGACCTCAGTCACCGAAGTGGTCCGTAGGGTGTCATCCAGGAACGGTCTTGCCTCGTCCCGCGCATCTCGGGGCCGCTGCCTGCCTGCCTGCATTTCATCGACGAGGCCGTGGCGAAGCACGTCAGGAGGGAGTGGGGTGCCGGGCAAGGCGCTCTCCTCGTCTGGCCGTTGAAGCCCGTCCTTCGACGATCACAGATGGTACAGATGGACCCGTTCTCGATCGCGGTAAGATCTAACCTGTCGTCGAGGATGGTTCGGGGATCCCTCAGACCAGAGCGAACATTGCACTCTGCCAGTGCGGATCATCGACGATCAGACCGTTCCGCGACGGAACCCGCAAAATCGCGAACTTTCGAACCAGTACACCGCCGACCGATTGACCCAACGACTGGATGAAGTCCCACGGTGCGGCTCGCTGCCGTTTGCATTTCCCGGCCCGATACGACTCCGGCGTGATGGTGTGCCCGGCCCGCGCGGGACGTCACCGGTCAGCCCAATTTGAGCGGTCCTCGCATTTGCTCGGTGAAGGGGATGATCACCGGTGGCCACGTCGAGCTCCCACGCGAAGAAGCTGGGCCGCCTTCAACACCCCGTTGATCTCGTTGCGGCGGTCGTATGGTTCACCCACGTGGGCTACTGCTCGATCCGTGACCGGCCAATGTCCCAGTGGATGCTTGCGACCGTGACCGTGACCGTGATCGTGATCGTGGCGACGGTGGCCCGTTCTCCTCGGCTGTCGTCGCGGAAGGTAGCCGTCGAGCCGATTTCTCGCCGCGCCATCGCGGTGTGCCGGGTCGGCTCGGGGTGTCCCGGGCGCGGCCCGTCGAAATCTGGGCGGATCCGCCGCCGCGGGGCTCTGTGCAGGCGACCTCGTTCGGCGTACTCTTGACCCCGACAGGAGGTGAGTGTCATGCGCGCACACCCAGGAGACCGCATCGTCATTCGCGGTCGCACAGTGGAGGCCCCCGACCGACACGGCGAAATCATCGAAGTACGTGGTTTGGACGGCGAACCGCCCTACCGCGTTCGCTTCTCCGAAGGACACGAAAGCGTCGTGTTCCCCGGTTCGGATTTCATCATCGAATCCGTAAAGGCGGTCTGACGGCTACGGCATTCGCTGCCGGGCACGCCGCTGTGCGCGCCGACATGCCCCCGGTCGAACAGCCAGCCGGTTCGCGGGCTGTTTCCCCGGGCTGACAGAATCGGGCAATGACCTCACCGGGCGGAGCGCGGGCGCATCGGCTCCTTCGGCACGGAAGACGGCTCGAGTGGGTCACGCTTGCGTGGAATGTCGTCGGGGTGGTGGTGCTCGCCGTGCTCGCGAGCATCTCCTCATCGGTTGCCCTCCTCGGGTTCGGACTCGACAGTCTCATCGAAATCGCCGCGAGCACCGTCGTGCTCTGGGAACTCTCCGGAACGGGAGAGGCACGCCAAAGAAAGGCCCTTCGCCTGATCGGGATCGCCTTCGTCGCCCTTGCGGCCTATCTTCTGGTGCAATCCGCTGTGGCGCTCGTCAGCGGCCATCGCCCGACGCCGAACGGTGCCGGCATCGGCTGGACCGCTCTGACGGCCATCGTGATGTTCACCCTCTCGTGGGGCAAATCGTCGACCGGGAGACGGCTTGGAAACCCCGTCCTGATCGCCGAGGGCAGAGTCACGTTCATCGACGCCATCCTGGCGTTGGCGGTGCTCACCGGGGTGGCCTGCGATCTGGCGTTCGGCTGGTGGTGGGCGGATCCCCTCGCCGGACTGGTGATCGTGTACTACGCCGCCCGAGAAGCCGTCGCCATCTTCCGTCCCGCTGACCGCGCCGGAATCAGTTCGGCT
The DNA here is from genome assembly GCA_031360325.1 of Frigoribacterium sp. Lineage (GTDB taxonomy): Bacteria > Actinomycetota > Actinomycetes > Actinomycetales > Microbacteriaceae > Lacisediminihabitans. The sequence goes on from JANMBI010000149.1 coordinate 25,216, forward strand.
CCCACGGCAACGGAGCATCGAGCGGGACCGGGTTCAGCGGGATGACGACAACGGGTCGATGCTGGCGATGTGCGAGGTGCACGGCGGTGGACCCACCGAAGAACTCCTGAACCGAGCCCCTGATCCCCGTCTCCCTGGTGCCGACGACGATCATCGCGGCACCGAGAAGATTCGCGAGATGCCCGAGCGCACGGGCGGGATCCCCCGCCAACTCGCGACTGCTCCAGTGATCGCCGGTGGGGCCGAGAAGCCGCGAGAGCTGCGCCGTCAGCGCGGTCGGGATGCCACGGTCCACCGCGTCGCCGAGATCGGGATCGATCGGCATCGACCGAACGGTGCCGTCGGCGGTCTCGTCGACCGGGTACCGGCTGCCGTTTACCCAGGCGCACACCAACTCCGCACCGAACCTCCGGGCAAGTGCCGCGGCCTGGAGAACGACGGTATCCGGCTGGCCGGGCACGACCCCGACGACGATGCGGTCACCCGGTGACGAATTCATCCTGATCTCCCCTCCAACG
>JANMBI010000162.1:0-12177 GCA_031360325.1 Frigoribacterium sp.
CGTCGGGTTCATCGCCCGGCCCATCGGAGGGATCGTGTTCGGTCAGATCGGTGATCGGCTCGGCCGCAAGCACACGCTCCAGGTCACGATCATTCTCGTGGGCGTGGCGACTTTTCTGATGGGCTGCCTGCCCGGTTTCGCCAGCATCGGCTATTGGGCGCCCGCGCTGCTCGTGGTGTTGCGCTTCATCCAGGGCTTCGCGGTCGGTGGGGAGTGGGGTGGTGCGGTGCTGCTCGTTGCCGAGCACAGCCCGGACAAATCGCGGGGATTCTGGTCGAGCTGGCCACAATCGGCCGTGCCGGTGGGCAACCTCTTCGCCACACTTGTGCTTCTCACGATGTCGTGGATCCTCCCGAGCGACCAGTTCCTGAGCTGGGGGTGGAGGGTGGCGTTCTGGCTCTCGGCCGTCATTGTGGTGATCGGCTACTACATCCGTTCTCACGTGACCGAGGCGCCGATCTTCCTCGAGGCCCGCGCGCAGGTGGAGGCGGAACAGGCGATCAGCTACGGGGTGACCGAGGTGATCAGGAAGTACCCCCGCGGAGTGCTGCAGGCAATGGGTCTGCGCTTTGCCGAGAACATCCTCTACTACATCATCGTGAGCTTCTCGATCGTCTACCTGGTCACCGTGCACAAGTACAACACCAGTCAACTGCTGCTCGCGCTGTTGATCGCGCACGTGGTGCACTTCCTCGTGATTCCGCAGGTCGGGCGGCTCTCCGATCGCTTCGGACGCAAGCCGATCTACCTCATCGGCGCTGTTCTCGGCGCGACCTGGGCGTTCTTCGCCTTCCCGATGTTCGATACCCTCAACCCGGTGGTGATCGTCGCCGCGATCACGATCGGGCTGGTGTTCCATGCGTTCATGTACTCCGGTCAGCCGGCGATCATGTCCGAGATGTTCCCCACTCGAATGCGCTACTCGGGAGTGTCGCTCGGCTATCAGGTGACCTCGATCCTCGCCGGGTCGCTCGCTCCGATCATCGCCACGGCGCTGCTTCAGCAGTACAAGTCGTGGGTGCCGGTTGCCGTCTACATCCTGATCGCCTGCGCGATCACCGCAGCGACCGTTCTGACGCTGCGGGAGACCCGAGGCGTCTCGCTTCGGGAAGTGGACATTGCGGATGCCCGGAAACATGGGCTTGCTCCGGTCGGTGGGCTACGGGCCTAGCGAGCGCGACGACCGTCCGGTGAACGACGAAGGCCCCGGTCAATCCGGGGCCTTCGTCGTTACCGAAGGTGCCGCCGAAGCTGCCGCCGAAGCTGCCGCCGAAGCCGCCGATCACTTCCTCCTAAGCCCGCCGCTGGCGGCCTCCGAAACCCGAGGAGTCACCAATGCAGGCTCCCACCGGGTGCGAGAGTGTGAAGGTGACACTCGACCTGGCACTCAACCTCGGCCTGGGCCGATGACTGGGCCGATGACTGGGCCGATGCCTGGGCCTAGACGAAGACGCGGAAGTCGAGCAGCCGGTAGACCACGGTCAGCACGGCGAGCAGGGGTGCGAGCAGGCGCAGGAGGTAAACGATCGCCGAAACGTCTAAGAAATCGCCGAAGGCGAAAAGCACGATGCCGACAAGGGCGAGGATGACCGCGGCGACGAGCCCGGTGCGGGTCTTGAGGAAGGGCGCGGCGAATCCGACCGACACGGCCAGGATGCCGATGTCCACGACGAATGCCCCGGTCGCGGCATTCGGAGCAAAGTGGGCAACCGACCACAGGGTGATTCCGATCGCCCAGCCGATCACGAAGGCCAGCCCGGCGACGGGCTTGGGGAGTTGCCGGGAAACGGGCATCTGATCGCTCCTCTGTCTGCGTTGTCGGGTTGCGCCATCGACGCGCTGTCGGCTGTGTCCGCCCGTGTCCGACCGTCGCGGTGCCCACCGACCGAATCGATCCTATAGCGCGGGCTGCTCCGCCTCGGCCAGGTTCTTGCTCGCCCAGTCCGCGAGTTCGTCAAGCGCCGGAAGCAGGGCGATCCCGGAAGCGGTGAGCCGATACGAGACCGACACCGGTGGTCCGATTGCAACCGATCGCTCCACGATGCCGGCTCCGGCGAGTTCGATCAGTCGTTCGGAGAGCACCGAATCGCTGATTCCCCCGACCGCCCGCTTGAGCTCGGCGAATCCGGATGACCCTCCGCTCAGGGTGCCGAGAATCACGCCATTCCAGCGTTTCCCGAGAAAGTCGAAGGCGCGGACCAGCGCCGAGTCGCACTTTCGTGCGTCGTGGGCGCCGGGAGGCCTCTCGGGCATAGCAGCCATCATAGCGTGCTACGGTAAATTGAGTTGCTTGCTTTTTACTAGCACAAGTACGAACGGAAACGCCGTGACCCTCGCCTCGCCTCCCGCCCTGGACTCCCTGAACGCCGCAGGCCGCTCGCTGCTGTTCACCGAGGCCCGAACCGCCAACACCTTCTCCGACGTCGCGGTGACGGACGAGGAACTCGTCGGTATCTGGGACCTCGCGAAATGGGCACCGACCTCCGCCAACCTGCAACCCCTTCGCGTGCTGTACGTGAAGAGTGTCGACGGCCGCGCGCGTCTCGTCGAGCACATGAGCGAGGGAAACCGGGCCAAGACGCTCGCCGCCCCCGCCGTCGCGGTGCTGGCACTCGACTCGCGGTTCCACGAGCACGCGCCCACCGTGATGCCCTTCATGCCCCAGCTTCAGGATGCCTTCGAGGCGAACGAGGACGCCCGCACCAGTTCCGCGCGGATGAATTCAGCGCTCCAGGCCGGTTACTTCGTGCTCGCCGTGCGCGCCCAGGGGCTCGCCGCCGGCCCGATGACCGGATTCGATGCCGCCGCGGTCGATCGAGACTTCTTTCCCGACGGTCGGTTTCACTCGTTCATCGTCGTGAACATCGGGCACCCCGGCGAGGGCGCCTTCCGCAATCGCCTGCCGCGCCTGGACGCCGCACAGGTGCTCGCCTTCGCCTGAATCCCGGCATCCGGTTCGAGTCAGCGGCCGGGATCAGGTCAGAGCGGCCACGACTCGGTCATGCAGCAGCCCGTTGCTGGCGAGTGCCGAGTCGTGCCACGGCCCGCTCTTGCCGTCGATCGAGCTGAACCGTCCGCCAGCCTCCTGCACGATGGGCACGAGGGCGGCCATGTCGTACACCTGGAGATCGTATTCGGCCGAGACGTCGAGCAGGCCCTCGGCGACCATCATGTACGGCCACATGTCTCCGTAGTCGCGGGTGCGCCAAACCTGGCGGGAAAGGTTGAGAAGCTGTTGCAGCTTGCCGGCTTTCTCCCATCGGGTCAGCCCGCTGAGGCTGATCGAGGCGTCCGCGAGGGTCGGCACCTGCGACACGCGAATGCGCCGTTCCCGGCCCTCGGTCCCGAGCGCTTCGGAGCCGGGCCGGTCGCTCACGAAGGCTCCGTGGCCGGCGGCCGCCCACCAGCGCTTCCCGAGCGCCGGAGCGCTGACCACCCCGACCACCGGCACGCCGTCGACGGCGAGGGCGATCAACGTGGCCCAGATTGGCACTCCGCGCAGGTAGTTCTTGGTGCCGTCGATGGGGTCGACGATCCACTGTCGCCGGGAGTCGCCTTCGGTGCCAAATTCCTCGCCGCGAAACGAATCGCCCGGTCGACTCGCGCTGAGCTCCGCACGAACCGCCAACTCCACCGACCGGTCCGCGTCGGTGACCGGGGTCATGTCCGGCTTCGTCGCCACGACCAGGTCCCGCGCCAGGAACCGGCCAAGAGAGATGGCATCGGCGAGGTCGGCGAGCTCTCGAGCGAGAGTGAGGTCATCGGCTGGCGAATATTCGGTCACGATTGCAAGGTTAGGGCAGCCCTCAGGTGAGAGAGGCAAGCAGACGTTGGAATGAGTCGAGTCGGAGCATCCCGGACTCGCCCAAATCTCCCGCGGCCACCCGCTCGTTCATCGCGCAATCCGGGGCATCGGGCAGGTGGGTGCAGCCGCGCGGGCAGTCTTCGGCGATGGCAGCGAGGTCGGTGAACGCCCGCAGGATGTTTTCGGTGTTCACGTGCCCAAGGCCGAACGAGCGCACACCGGGGGTGTCGACGACCCACCCGGTTCCCACCCGGTAGGAGATGGTGGATGACGAGGTGTGACGGCCGCGCCCGGTGACGCTGTTCACCCGTCCGATCGCCCGGTTCGCGTCGGGAACCAGCGCGTTGACCAGTGTCGACTTGCCGACGCCTGAGTGGCCGACCGCTACCGTCGTGTGCCCCTCGAGCAGTGCCGCGATCTCGGCCGTCGGCATCGCCCCGACCCCGCTCTGCACGACGCTGATATCGAGCCCGTCGAAGTTTGCGAGGAACTGGGCGGGGTCGGCGAGGTCGGTTTTCGTGATGCAGAGGATGGGTGAGAGACCGGCGTCGAAGGCGGCCACCAGGTAACGGTCCACGAGTCGCGGGCGCGGTTCGGGATTGGCCGCCGCGACGACGATGAGCATCTGATCCGCGTTCGCCACGATGATGCGCTCGACCTCGTCCGAGTCATCCGCACTGCGCCGAAGCACGGTCGTGCGCGGCTGAATGCGCACGATGCGGGTGAGGGTGCCCTCGTCGCCCGAGGTGTCGCCGACCAGATCGACGTAGTCGCCGGTGACGATCGGTTGCTTGCGCAACTCGCTGGCACGGGAGGCGAGCGCGGCGTGCTCGTCGGGGGTTCCCTCGCCGACGATGACCGAGTAACGCCCGCGGTCGACGGTGAACACCCGCCCCGTCACGGCATCCGTGTGCCCCGGACGGATCTTGGTGCGCGCCCGATTGCCCTTGGGGTTCGGTCGATTGCGTGCTTCATAGTCGGCGTACTTGTCGTCGTCGTCGTCATCGTCGACGTCGGTGAGCCAGCTCATTCGCTAGAGCAAGCCGAGGCCGGTGGCCGAAGGCCGATGGTGGCCGAGCATCGAGCCCGACCAGAGTTCGGGAAACTGCGGGAGGGTCTTCGCCGTGGTGGCGATGTCTTCGATCTCCACCCCGTCGACGGCGAGCCCGATGATTGCGCCGGCCGTCGCCATCCGGTGGTCTTCGTAGCACTTCCAGAGGCCTCCGTGAAGCGGACGCGGGCGGATGATCAGACCGTCTTCGGTCTCCGTCACATCGCCGCCGAGGCCGTTGATCTGAGTTGAGAGGGCCGCGAGCCTATCGGTTTCGTGGCCGCGGAGGTGGCCGATCCCGGTGAGCACGGTCTCGCCCTCGGCCAGGGCGCCCAAGGCCGCGACGGTGGGTGCCAGTTCGCTCGCATCGTCGAGGCGGATGCCGCGAAGGACTCCGGTACCGGTCACCGTCAACTCACCGACGCCCGCACTCGTCTCGACGAAGTCCACCTTTCCTCCCATCTCCGTGAGGATGGACCGCATCTCGTCGCCCACCTGTGTGGTTCGGGTGGGCCAGCCGATGATCGTGACCGCGCCGCCGGCCACGAGTGCGGCTCCGAGGAACGGCCCGGCGTTTGAAAGATCGGGTTCGATCGCGATGTCGAGACCGTCTATCGCTCCGGCCGGGACTACCCAGACGCCGGGCTCGGGGGTCTCGACCATCACCCCGCGGCGGGCGAGGGTGGCGATCGTCATTTCGATGTGGGCGGCGCTCGGCAGTCGGTCGCCAACGTGGCGCAGGGTGAGCCCGTTCGTGAACCGGGCGCCGACCAAGAGAAGGCCGGACACGAATTGGCTCGACGCGGACGCGTCGACCGTGAGTTCCCCGCCGGCGACGGCGCCGGTCCCGTACAGGCTGAACGGGAGTTTCCCCCGACCGTCGTCGCTCACCTCCACGCCGAGCGCGCGGAGGGAGTCGATCGTGGTGCGCATCGGCCTGCGGCGTGCGGACTCGTCGCCGTCGAAAGCCACCGGGCCGAGCGCGAGGGCGGCCACGGGGGGCAGGAAACGCATCACCGTGCCGGCCAGCCCGCAGTCGATGGATGTGCCGCCCGACAGCTCCCCGGGCGTGATGAGCAGATCCCGACCGAACGGGCCGTCGCCCGGCAGTTCGACGATGCTCGTGCCGAGTGCCTTGAGCGCCTGGATCATCAGGGCGGTGTCCCGGGAATGCAGCGGCGCGCGCAGAGTCGACGGCGTGCTCCCGATCGCGGAGAGCACCAGTTCTCGATTGGTGAGCGACTTCGACCCGGGAAGGGACAGCCGAGCAGACAACGGGCCGTTCGCCCGCGGCGCCGCCCAGGGACCGGGATCACCGCCGACGAGTAGGCCCTCGTCGCCGAAGGGGTTGAACTCGGGGCCGGAATACTTGAATACGTGCATCGGTTACTAAGGCTATCGGCCCGAGGGCCGAGGAAGAGGATGCACCCGTGTCAGTTCTGCTCGATCGTCCCGCTGTCCGGGCGCGGCCGTTGCGTATTCCGTCGACGATCGCCGCCGTGGGCGTCCCCCCGGTCGCCCCCGAGCACGGAGAAGTAGGCTTGCGAGTGATGAGCACCTCGAAGGATGACCCCACCGCCCCCGCCGAAACCGAAACGCCTGTCGTCGATGTGCGAACGCTGTTCGAGGAGCAGGCGATTCCCTACATGGACCAGTTGTACGCGGCCGGACTGCGAATGACTCGCAACCCGGCCGACGCCGCCGACCTGGTGCAGGAGACCTTCGTCAAGGCGTTCGCGGCCTTCGCGCAGTTTCAGCAGGGGACCAATCTCAAGGCCTGGCTGTACCGCATCCTCACCAATACCTTCATCAACAACTACCGCAAGAAGCAGCGCGACCCCTACCAGGGCACGATCGACGACCTGGAAGACTGGCAGCTCGGCGGCGCGGAGTCCGTGACTCAGGGTCGATCGGCCCGCTCGGCGGAGGCCGAAGCGATCGATCACCTTCCGGACAGCGCGGTAAAGGATGCCCTGCAGGCGATCCCCGAGGATTTCCGTATGGCCGTCTACTTCGCCGATGTCGAGGGCTTCTCCTATCAGGAGATCGCCGACATCATGAAGACCCCGGTGGGAACCGTAATGAGCCGCCTGCATCGTGGCAGGCGGCTGCTGCGTGACCTGCTGTCCGAGTATGCGCTCGAGCGAGGAATCAACACCTCCGGAACGCGTGCCCAACCTGCGACCGTTGGGAGACCCAAGAAATGACCGACTGCGGATGCGACAAGGCGAAAGCCGAACTCGAGGAATACCTGCACAATGAGCTGGCCAAGGCGGATGCCGCGGACATCGCCGAGCACATCGCGAACTGCGACGACTGCACCGGCGAGGCCCACGTGGGCATCGTGCTGACCCAGGCGGTGCAGCGCGCGTGCAAGGAGACCGCCCCCGAAGTCCTGCGGGACCAGGTGCTCCTCAGCCTGCGCGCACTGCAGGCAAACCACTAGTTCGTCCTCGACCTCGGCGGGGGCGCGCCGGACCACAACCGGCAATCCGTTTCACCCGGTGGGGTGAAGGTAACCCGAACCGACGGGTCGGGCCGGCGGCGGATGTCCACGGCGACCTGCAGTCGTTGTCCCAGACCCCCGCGCCGTCCCATTCGATCAGCACCCGCGCTCTCGAGTGGACCAGATCACCGTGCCCGAATCCCCCCGAGCCTGGCGAAGTCGCGCACTGCCGGTTCGATTCGTCGACCGCTCTACAGCGGCGACGAGTTCTGGCATCGTGGCCCGCGGACTCTATTGCGCCGGCATCCGGCCGGCGTGGGTCGCGGCGAGAACCTACCCCACCGTCAGGGCGCGGTCCAGTAGGTCGACGAGTTCCAGGGCCGATCGCTTGGCCGATCCGGTGGCCGGGCTCGCGGACGCGGCCCGGGAAACGACCGAGATCGCGCGGCCCCGAAGGTGCTTGGACAGTTCGAGGGAGATGAACGGCCACGCCCCCATGTTCTCCGGCTCCTCCTGAGCCCAGACGAGTTCGGCATCCGGATACTGCGCGAGGACCTCGTCCAACTGTGCCTGGGGGAGCGGATAGTACTGCTCGAGGCGCACCAGAGCGACGTCCTCGAGCCGGCGCTTCTCCACTTCGGCCAGCAGGTCGTAGTGGACTTTTCCCGCGTGGAGCACGACCCGCTTGACGGCCCGCTTCTCGGTGATCGCCGCATCGTCGATCACCGGTTCGAACTTGCCGGAGGTGAACTCCGCGAGGTCACTCGTCGCACCCCTCAGCCGCAGCATCGCCTTCGGCGTGAAGACGATGAGCGGACGCCGCGGTCGGGCGTAGGCCTGGCGGCGGAGCAGATGGAAATAGGATGCCGGAGTCGACGGCCGCGCGACGGTCATGTTGTTCTCGGCGCACAACTGCAGGTATCGCTCGATCCGGGCCGACGAGTGATCCGGCCCCTGACCTTCATAGCCGTGGGGGAGCAGCAGGACGACGCTCGAACGCTGACCCCACTTCTGCTCGGCGCTGGAGATGAACTCGTCGATTATGATCTGGGCGCCGTCGGCGAAGTCGCCGAACTGGGCCTCCCAGAGCACGAGCGCGTCGGCGCGCTCGACCGAATAGCCGTACTCGAACCCCATCGCGGCGTACTCGCTGAGAAGGGTGTCGTAGATCCAGAAGCGAGCCTGGTTGTCGCTGAGATTGCCGAGCGGAAGCCACTCTTGGCCGTTGACCCGGTCGTGGAGCACGGCGTGCCGCTGAACGAAGGTGCCCCGTCGGGTGTCTTGGCCGGCCATGCGCACCGGGGTTCCCTCGAGGAGCAGGGATCCGAGCGCAAGCAACTCGCCGAAGCCCCAATCGATTGTGCCGCTTCGACTCATCTCCGTGCGCTTCTTGAGCAGTTGCTGGAGTTTCGGATGCACCGTGAACCCGGCCGGCGGATTGTCGTGCGCGTCTCCGATGGCCAGGATCACGGCTTCGCTCACCGCGGTGGAGGTCGGCTCGCCAGTGCGGTCGTCCTGTTGCGACTCGGGTCGTTCGAGGTCGGCGACGGCGTTGCCGTCCTGCACGATGATCGGAATCGACCCGGTCTGCGCGGCGTGCGTCTCGGCGAAGGCGCGTTCGAGACGGTCCTGGAAGTCGGCGTGGGCGGCCTCGTACTCCTCCTGGGTGATGTCGCCACGGCCGACGAGCGCCTCGACGTACAGCGTGCGGACGCTGCGCTTCGCCTCGATCAGGTTGTACATGAGCGGCTGCGTCATCGACGGGTCGTCGCCCTCATTGTGTCCGCGGCGGCGATAGCAGATGAGGTCGATCACGACGTCGCGGTGGAACTCTTGGCGATATGCGAACGCGAGTTCCGCCACGCGGATCACCGCCTCCGGGTCATCACCGTTCACGTGGAAGATCGGGGCCTGGATGGTCTTTGCGACGTCGGTCGAGTAGACCGATGTCCGACCCTCGGCCGGCGGGGTCGTGAACCCGACCTGGTTGTTGATGTTCACATGCACGGTGCCGCCCGTGCGATACGCCCGGAGTTGCGACATCTGCAGGATCTCGGCGACGATGCCCTGTCCCGCCATCGCGGCGTCGCCGTGCACCATTATCGGGAGAACGGCGAAAGTCCCGATCGGTTTGCGATCCTGCTTGGCACGCACGATGCCTTCGAGCACCCCGTCCACCGCCTCGAGATGGGAGGGGTTGGCGGCCAGGTAGACGGGGATCTGGTCGCCCTTCGCGCTGGTGAAGGTGCCCTCGGTTCCGAGGTGGTACTTCACATCCCCCGAGCCGTGGACGGTGCGGGGATCCTGGGTCCCTTCGAACTCGCGGAAGATCTGCCCGTAGGTCTTGCCGGCGATGTTGGTGAGTACGTTGAGCCTCCCACGATGGGCCATACCGATGGCCACCTCGTCGAGGTCCGCCTCCGCGGCACCCTGGAGCAGGGCATCCAACAGGGCGATTGTGGATTCCCCGCCCTCGAGGCTGAAGCGCTTCTGACCGACGTATTTCGTCTGCAAGAAGGTTTCGAAGGCTTCGGCTTCGTTCAGTTTGCCGAGCACGCGCAGTTGCAGATCCTTCGTCGGCTTGGTGTAGGCCTTTTCGCAGTGCTCCTGGATCCAGGCGCGCTGGCTCGGGTCCTGGATGTGCATGTACTCGATACCGACGGTCCGGCAGTAGGAGTCACGCAGCACACCGAGAATTTCCCGAAGGAGCGCGGAGCGTTTGCCGCCGAATCCACCGGTCACGAATTCGCGGTCCAGGTCCCAGAAGGTCAGGCCGTGGCTCGAGATCTCGAGGTCGGGATGCGTACGTTGCTTGTATTCCAGCGGGTCGACATCCGCCATGAGGTGTCCGCGCACTCGGAACGAATTGATGAGCTCCTGCACCCGCGCGGTCTTGCCGACCTGGTTGGCGAGATCGACGTGGATGTCGGATGCCCAGTGGATGGGATCGTAGGGGATTCGCAGGTCGGCGAAGATCCCCTGATAGAAGTCGCGCTGGCCGATGAGAAGCTCGTGCACCTTCTTGAGGAACTCGCCGGAGCCAGCGCCCTGGATGACGCGGTGGTCATAGGTGGAGGTGAGGGTGATCGTCTTGCCGATGCCGAGGTCGGCGAGGGTCGTGAGCGACATGCCTTGAAACTCGGCGGGGTATTCGAGGGCGCCGGCGCCGATGATCGAGCCGGAACCCTTCATCAGGCGTGGCACCGAGTGCTCGGTTCCGATTCCGCCCGGGTTGGTGAGGGAGATGGTGTTGCCGGCGTAGTCCGCGGTGGTCAACCTGTTGTTGCGGGCGCGGCCGACGACGTCCTCATAGGCGACGAGGAATTCCTGAAAGCTCATCGTCTCGGTGTTCTTGATGCCGGGAACCAGGAGCGCCCGCGTGCCGTCGGGCTTCGGAATGTCGATGGCGATGGCGAGATTGATGTGCGCGGGCGCCACGACGCTCGGTTTACCGTCTACCTCGTCGTAGAACACGTTTTGGCTCGGGAACTCCTTGAGGGTCTGCACCAGAGCCCAGGCGATCAGATGGGTGAACGATACCTTGCCGCCCCGTGCGCGCTTGAGGTGGTTGTTGATCACGATTCGGTTGTCGATCATGAGTTTGGCTGGGATGGTGCGCACGCTGGTCGCCGTGGGAACCGTGAGGCTCGCGTCCATGTTGGCGGCGAGTGACTTGGACATTCCCTTCAACGGGGAGACCACGTCGGCGAGGTCGGAGCCCCCCGCGTCCGCGGTCAGAATCGGAGCGGTCGGCGGGGGGGAGGCCGGAGCCTGGGCAGGGATCGGTTGCGGTTTCGGCTGGATCGAGGTGGTGCGTGCGATGGGCTGGCTGCCGGTCGTCGTCGGAGGCTCGATCACGGTCGGCGCTTCCGGCCGGCCCACGGGTTGCTGAGGAGCGACGGGCTCGGCGGGCGCTGCGGGCTCTGGCGGGGTGCTGGGCTGCGGGGGAGCGGCAGGAGGGGTGGGAGCCGGAGGTGTCGACGATGCCTCCACCGTGGTCTGATGGTAGCTCTCGAGAATGGGCCACCACGACTGGTCAACCGAATTGCGATCGGCGATGAACCGTTCGTACATCTCATCGACGAGCCACTCGTTCGCTCCGAATTCGCCGGAGGAACCATCTTCTGATGCCACTCCGGTCACTTGGCTAGACACAGCCGATCGCCCACTCTCTTTGAATCGCTGTATTGCATCGCACGTTTTGCTTCGGTGCCGTGGTCGACGGTCTTCCGACGACCACAGACCAGCCAAGCTTAATCGCTTCCGAGCCGCCAACCCACTCCGACGGCGGAGGACTACCTTTGAATTTATGGAGTTCTACCAGACGGATCCGAGGCACGACCTCACCTATTCTGACGTGTTCCTGGTGCCGAGCCGATCGGATGTCGGCAGTCGTCTCACGGTGTCGATCGCGCCACAGGACGGGTGCGGCACGAGCATCCCCATCGTCGCCTCCAACATGAATTCGGTGACCGGTCCGCGCCTGGCCGCGGTCCTCGCCCGACGGGGTGGCCTCGGGGTGTTGCCTCAGGACCTCCATCCTCAGGAGTTGGATGCCGCGATCCGGTACGTCAAGGCCCAGCCGGTGCGATTCGACACGCCGCTGACGCTCGGCGCGAGCCAGACCGTCGCCGACGCGCTCCGCCAGGTGCCAGCGCTCGATGGACACGGGATCGTGGTCACCGACGACCAGGGGACCCTCATCGGCTGTATCCCCGCGCGGGCTCTGGGTGCAGCACTGCCTGACGCGCGGCTCGGAGACCTGCTTCACGGCCGGCTTGCGTCGCTCGACGCGGACGATGTGCCGGATGCCCGAGCAGCCTTCGAACTGATGGTCGCCGCCGACCTCGAATTCGCTCCGGTGCTCCATCACGG
>JANMBI010000172.1:0-3330 GCA_031360325.1 Frigoribacterium sp.
CGTTCATCGTCGCGGCCGTAGCGCCGATGCTGGCGCTCGGCCTCTCGGCGGCCGCATTCTCCCAGGGTGCCGGGGCCTCGATCGAGCGCAGGCAGAGGAGTGTGCAGGCGGACTCCAGAACTCTGACCCGCCAGCTGGGGGAGTCGATTGCCCGCTCGGTCCGCAAGGATCGCGTCACCATCCTGAACCGTGACGTGGTGCCGTTCTTCACGGAGGTGCTTGCGCGCGACACCGTGACGGCTGCGGACCGCGCGAGGGCGCGACAGATCGCCGATTCGATCCGAAAGCTGATGGTGGAACAGGTGGATCGCACCTGGCTGGAAACGCTGGTGGAGTCCACCGGACTCGACCGGACCAACCGACCGGGGGCCGCGGTCGACGTCGTCGATGATCCCCGACATCTCGCCTCGGAGATGACGCTCAGCCAGCGCACGGCGATCCGGGCGCTCATCGTCGCGTTCATGGAGATCCCCAGCGTCACGCGGGACAATGTGAGCATTGTGATCTTTCCGTTCGACGGGGTCAACCACGCGGTGATCACGGCGCAGATTCCCCCCACGGACAGCGCCGCTCGCGCTCGGTTCGCACCGTTCCTCGCCGTCATGCGTGCGGTGTTCGCCAGTCTGGAGGTCGAGTTCGTGCAGCCAGAGCTCACACTAAGGTTCTCTTATGCCCACCAGTAGCGCGGTCGCCGGACGCATGGGAAGTCGAGTGAGGCTCGCTCTGCTTGACGACCACGAAGTCCTCCTCGACAGCATGTCGAGCTGGATACGAGCGAATGCGCCGGACTTCGATCTCGTGCTCAGCGCGGGCACCTGGATGCAGCTGGTCCTGAGCGAGAATTTTCCCACGGAGCTGGTCTTCATCGACTTCCAGCTCAAAGAATCGGTGTCGATCGAAGCGCGGGTTCGCACCTGTCGCGCGGCCGGAGCCAAGGTGATCGTGGTGTCGAGCCTCGATACCAGGGAGGCGCGCGAACGAGCGCTGAATGCCGGGGCATCCGCCTTTCTATCCAAGTCCCTTCCCATGCGAGAGGTGATGGACAGCGCCCGATCCGTGATGGGGTTGGATGGCGGGGTGAACCTTCAGAGAGACTGGCGTCCGCTGCCGGTCGGTGCGACCAACCATGCCCGCCCCAAACTGAGCCACGGTGAGGAAGAGGCGTTCAAGCTCTATGTCGCCGGCTTCAGCACCAGCGAAGTGGCGCGCCAGATGAACGTGCAGTACGAGACCGCGAAGACCTACCTTCGTCGGGTTCGGGAGAAATACTCCAAAGTGAACAGACCGGCGAGTCGGAAAGCGGATCTCATCCGCCGGGCAGCCGAGGACGGATACCTCCAGTAGTGGCCAAGCTCTATTTTCGGTACGGTGCGATGAACAGTGGCAAGAGCACCGCGATGCTCCAGGCCGCACACAACTACGAGGAACGCGGGCACCGCGTATTGCTCACGAAGCCGTCGGTCGATACCCGCGGACAGGGGGGCATCGTCTCCCGGCTCGGTGTTAACCGGCCGGTGGATTTCGTCATCGCCCCGGAGGACGACGTCTACGCGGTATTCGAGGGCGAACGCGCCGGGGTGCGGGGCGCGACCGGGCTCGAGGTCAGCTGCCTGCTCGTCGACGAGGCCCAGTTCCTGAGCGAAACGCAAGTGGACGACCTGCTGCGCATCGCGATCATCGAGGATGTCCCGGTGCTGGCCTACGGCATCCGCACCGACTTTCAGACCGTCGCGTTTCCCGGCAGCCGTCGGTTGTTGGAGATCGCACATTCCCTCGAGGAACTCAAGACCATCTGCCGGTGCGGGCGGAAGGCGGTCTTCAACGCGCGCAAGGTCGATGGGCGGTTCACCTTCGATGGTGATCAGGTCGCGATCGATGCCTCTGTCTCGAGCGGGCTGGAGGTCACCTACGAGTCGCTCTGCGGTGCCTGCTACCTGCAGGAAAGCGACGGACTGCTCGGCAGCGGGCGTCGGCGGGTGCTCATCGAGCAGTCCGACCCGGCCTACGGGACCGCTCCGGACGACGACTTCGAGTAGGCGCCTCTCCCCCTGAGCCCCTCCTTCACCCTGATCCCCTCCCCTCCCCTCACCTCCCCCTCCCCCTCCCCACCTCACACCTCACCCCTCACCTCACCTCACCCCTCACCTCACCCCACCTCACCCCACCCCTCGAGGTGCCCGAAATTGCCACTAAACCGGCCGGGAAAGCGACACTTTCGGGCACCTCGTCGCCGGTTGTGGACAGGATGCTCGCAGCCGCGGGCAAACCGCCACTCTGTGCGGATGTCCCGTTCCGCACAGCCACCAGCCGAATCCCTCCCGTCCCGCTTCCTCGTGGCCGATGCCCTCGCCAATGGCCTGACGCGCCGGCGACTGCGGGCATCCGATCTCGACAGTGTGCTGTGGGGGCTTCGCTCCACGACGCCGCTCGTCGATCTTGGCCAACGCTGCCGGCTGCTCAGGCTCCGGATGCCTCCATCGGCCTTCGTCTGCCATGTCACGGCCGCGCTGCTGCACGGCATCCCCCTCCCGTGGCAACGGAAGCGGGATCCCACCATCCATCTGGGCGTCGCCGGCAATGCGCGAGCACCCCATGCCGCCGGGCTGATTGGACATCGCCTGAGTATTCACACCGGCGAAGTGGAGGACGTGGCCGGAATCCGGCGCACGACCGCCATCCGCACCTGGTGTGATCTCGGCGGAGAGCTGGATCTTCACGACCTCATCGCGGCCGGGGATTACCTGCTGTACTGGCGCGCTCCCCGCGCAACTCTCCAGCAACTGGTCGATGCGGTGGCCTCCCGCGTGAGCCGCCGGGGCATCCGCGCGTTGCGCCGCGCACTCGCCCTCCTCGACGACCGATCGGAATCGCCCCAAGAGTCCATACTTCGCACGATTTTGGTGCTCGCGGGCTTCGATCCGCCACTGGTGAACCATTCCGTGTCGGGTCAATTCGGCGAGTTTGTGGCTCGCACCGACCTGATGCTCCAGAGGGAACGGGTCATCCTCGAATACCAAGGGGACTATCACCGCACGACGAAGGGGCAGTGGCGAGCGGACATGACGAGGCGAGCCAGGCTCGAAGCACAGGGTTGGCGCGTGATGGAACTCAATGCAGACGACCTGAGGGATCCGGTCGAGCTTCTCGCTCGCATCCGCGCGCTGATCGCACTGGGGTGAGGCCCATCATATGAGGTGCCCGGAATGGCCGCTATTCCTGCCGGGATAGTGACCATTCCGGGCACCTCGGCAGACGAGAGGCAGACGAGAGGCCCGACGCAGAAGGGCCGCACACTGTGCGACCCTTCTGGGGTTTGTGTCGGGGTAACAG
>JANMBI010000215.1:0-2286 GCA_031360325.1 Frigoribacterium sp.
ATTGGTATTGCATCGGATACCAATAGCCGGCCCACCCCCCGACCTCGCTGGTGCCGGGCGGCCGTGTGTCCTAGCGTGCGTAGCAACCCGCTTCCGGCCGAGGCAGTCCATCGAGCCGGGCGTACACGCAACGAAGCGTCACTCAGTGCCTGGGGCCTCGGTCCCTGCGGTTCGACGCCTCGCCTTCGCCAGAAAGGCTTGAAACGATGACATCGACCGCCGACACCGAGACGCCCGTCGGTAACGGGTGCCCCCATCACGCGACGGCGAGCGGCGAGGAGCCGACGCACACCGCGGTCGCACCGCACGACTCCACCGTCGATTCCCTACCGGCGCCGCCGGAGCACCTCACGGTTTATTACGACCCGCTGTCGTACGCGGTCTACGACTACCCCTATGACACCTACAAGCGCCTGCGCGACGCCGCGCCTGTGTACTACAACCCCGACCGCGAGATCTACGTCGTCTCGCGATACGACGAAGTTCGCGCCGGCCTCGCGAACAGCGACCAGCTCGTGAACAGGCTGGGGAATGACATCGACGGTACGCACGACTCGTACGGCGAAGGAATCCTCGTCGCCCAGGATCCCCCGCGTCACACCAACCTGCGCGCGGCCGTGCGGCGCACCTTCGCGGCGCGCGAGATCCTGGCGAAGGAGGATGGCGTCCGTGCGTTCGCGCGGGAGTTGCTCGCGGACCTCCACGCGTCGGGCGGCGGTGACTTCGCCAGCGGATTCGCGCTGCCGATGTCGATCGGCATGGGCATCTCGCTCCTCGGCTCCCCGGCAGAGGACAACGAGGTGATCGTCGAGCACCTGTGGCGAGCGATGGAGCGCACGGTCGGCAAGTTCGGCGTTCCCGACGATGCGGCGGCCGCGAACGGCGAGACCGAAGAACTTCTGGCCGCGCGGTTCGCCGCACGACGTGCCGAGATCGACGCCGGAGCCGACACCTCGGGATCCGACGCGTACAGGCAGATTCTGCTCGCCTCGCAGAAGGGGAAGGTCGCCGCCTCCGAACAGGACGGGCTGGCTCACCTCGTGCTCTCGGCCGCGAGCGACGCGCCGGCCGCGCTGCTGACCAACATCGTCTACGTCCTGGACAAGTTCCCGAAGTTGCAGGGCTACCTTCGCGAGAACCCGGGGGCGATCCCCGCATTCATCGAGGAGACGCTCCGCTACGAGACTCCGGGCCAGAATCTCTCACGCCAGACCACGGAGACAGTCGTCATCGCGGGTGTCACGATCCCGGCGGACTCACGAGTGATGTTCCTTCAGGGCTCGGCGAACCGGGACGAGCGCACTTATGCGAATCCCGATGTCTTCGACATCGCTCGCGAATTCACTCCGAAGAACCGCATCATGTCCTTCGGTGAGGGCATTCATGCCTGCATGGGCGCGCCCTTCGCGCGGCTCGCCGCAAAGGTCACCGTCGAAGAACTCCTCACCGGCCCCGACATCCGCATCGTCGGGTCGCCCGAACGTTGGGTCAAGCAGATGGTGCGCGGGTTCTCGAAGCTTCCCGTGGAATTCGCCGAACCAGGCAGCGGAGTCGCCCACCAGCACTTCACGCTCAACTGAGCACGACACAAACGAGAGGCACGTCACGCTATGCAGTACCGCAGTTTCGGGCGCACGGGTTGGAACGTCAGCGAGATCTCGTTCGGGGCCTGGCAGTTGGGCGGCCAGTGGGGCACGGTCGACGATGAGGAGTCGATCGCCGCCCTGCTCGAGGCCTACGACAAGGGCATCAACTTCGTTGACACGGCCGAGCTCTACGGCGCGGGCCACAGCGAAGAGGTCGTGGGCGAGTCGCTGCGGCGCTGGCGCGGGGAGAAGATTTACGTCGCGACGAAGATCCAGCCCACGGTCTGGCCGAGCGCCGACGAGGATGCCCCGCAGATGCGGGGTCGCTACCCCGAGTGGCACCTGCGACACGGCGTCGACCTCGCACTCCGGCGGCTCGGCGTCGAGCGCCTCGACCTCCTCCAGCTTCACGGCTGGTTCGCGGACGGGGTCAACACGCTGGACTGGCTTGAGACCCTCAACGCGCTTCGCGTCGAGGGCAAGGTCGACAAGATCGGCGTCTCCATCCGCGACTATCGGCCCGAGGAGGGCGTGGACATCGCCGGACTCGGCCTCGTCGACTCGATCCAGGTGATCTTCAACATGTTCGAGCAGCGCCCCGCCGACGAGCTGTTCCCAGCCGGTGCCCGCACGAACACGGCGTTCATCGACCGGGTCGCCTTCGACTCCGGTTCGCTCGGAGGCCTGTGGACGAAGGACA
>JANMBI010000010.1:0-5032 GCA_031360325.1 Frigoribacterium sp.
CGGGCGCCACCATGGGCTCGAATGGCGCTTCGGGACGCTCCGCGCGCGTTTTGGAGGCCGGCTTCTTGGCATCCGTCTCGGCCTTGACTTCGGCCTTGGTCTTCACCGGACCGATCACCATCACCATATTGCGGCCGTCGATCATCGGAGTCGACTCCACACTGCCGAACTCCGACACATCCTCGGCAAATCGCTGGAGAAGTCGAACGCCCTGCTCTGGGCGAGACTGCTCGCGACCCCGAAACAGGATCATGGCCTTGACCTTGTCACCGGTCTTGAGGAATCCCTCGGCGCGCTTGCGCTTGGTCTCATAGTCGTGAACATCGATCTTCAGCCGAAACCGCACCTCTTTGAGGATGGTGTTGGACTGGTTGCGCTTGGCCTCTTTCGCCTTCTGCGCGGTTTCGTACTTGAACTTGCCGAAATCCATGATCTTGGCAACGGGAGGCTTGGAATTGGGAGCAACCTCAACCAAATCCAGGTCTGCCTCCTGGGCAAGACGAATGGCGTCTTCAATGCGCACTACACCGACCTGTTCGCCGTTGGGGCCAACAAGTCGGACCTCCGGCACACGGATTCGGTCATTGGTACGGGGATCGCTGATGCGTAACTCCTTAGTCGTGTGTATCGGCCGCAAGCGGTCGGCGGTGTGCCGGACGTGCGACGACTGAGGAAATTCACGCGCCCGAAATTTCGATTCGAATCGAAATTCTGGCACCACGACCTTGCTACCCGAGTTCGAGGTGCCGAACACGGGCGGACCGCAACAACCCGGTAACCTCGTCATTGGCACAGTGCCAAGCGGTCAAGCGCGGGTGGGAAAATCTCCACTTTCGTTCCGGGACCCTCACGGGGCCCAGAGCCAGCGTTCAGTGTAACAGAGGAAACGCCCGATGAGTGTCGACGACCATTCCGAGCCCGGCCACAGCCATGAGAGTGATGCCGCGCGCGACATCGCAGATGTTCCGGCGATCGAGGTGATCAATACGGTTGCGGTCCACCTGCTCAGTGCCGCGGCGGTGAAGTGCGGGCTTGCCGACGACCCGCACGCCCAGCTCGACCTCGACGAAGCCCGCAAGCTGATCAACGCCCTCGCCGGTCTCATCACCGCGAGCGCTCCCGATCTCGGCGACCAGCATGCGCGGGCGTTGCGGGACGGCCTTCGCTCGGTGCAGTTGGCCTTTCGCGAGGCATCCCCGATTCCGGATGCGCCGGGCTTCGGTGCTGGCGAGAAGTGGACCGGCCCGGTCACCTGACGGCCCGGTCACCTGACGGCCCGGCGCCGCAACGCCGCGTCGCGTCGCACCGAAAACGCAGGACATTCGCCACCGGGGGGCCGATTTCGCGGCGAAACGGGCGGATCCGTGGCGCATGTCCTGCGTTTTCGGAGGGGGATGGGGGCCAGCGGAGGGGCCGACACGCCGGCGGTTAGGGCGGTCCATCGTCGAACAGGTTGGGCGGACCGGGCCGGTTTCGACGATTCCGAGCGGTGACGACGATGCCCACCGCCACCCAGACGATCGCCACGGCGAAGAACCACGGCTGCGATGACGCGCCGATGACCAGCCCGATGAGCACCACCACGAAGGCGATGTTCAGCCAGAGATAGACGGATCGGCCGGGCATGACCCCGCCCCTCAGGGGACGTGCCGCTCATCGACGCCGTTGTATCGGCTGAGCGGGCGGATGAGCGCATTCGAGGCCAGCTGCTCCATGATGTGGGCGGTCCAGCCGGTGATCCGGCTGGCCACGAACAACGGTGTGAACATCTCGGTGTCGAAACCGATCAGGCTGTAGGCCGGACCCGATGGATAGTCGAGGTTCGGTTTGATGTTCTTGGTGTCCCCCATCGCCTTCTCCAGGGTGTCGTACAGTTCGGCAAGCGCTTCGGCGTCGTACGCGACGATGAGGGTGTCGAGGGCATCCTTCATCGTGGGGACTCGAGAGTCGCCGTTTTTGTAGACGCGATGTCCGAAGCCCATGATCTTGCGCTTCTCGGCCAGTGCCGACTCGAGCCAGGTCTTCACCCGGTCCGCGGTTCCGATCTCATCGAAGACGTGCATCACGGCCTCGTTCGCTCCCCCATGCAGCGGTCCTTTGAGGGCGCCGATGGCGCCGACAACGGCCGAATAGAGGTCCGCGAGGGTCGAGGTGATGACCCGGGCGGTGAAGGTGGAGGCATTGAAGGAGTGCTCCGCGTACAGGATCATCGACACGTCGAACGCGTTGACGACAACCAGCTCCGGAACATCCCCGAATGACATGTGGAGGAAATTGGCCGAGTAGCCGAGGTCGTCGCGTGGCTCGATGAGCTCCTGTCCGCGACGACGGCGCTGGTCGTAGGAGACGATCGCGGGAAGTTTCGCAAACAGGGCGACCGACTTGGCGAGGTTCGCTTCGGGGCTCGCCTCGGCCGCATCCGGGTCGGAGGCGCCGATCGCGCTGACCGCGGTGCGCACGACATCCATCGGATGCGCGGTCAGCGGCAGTTCGTCGATCACGCGCTTCACGGTGTCTTCGAGTCCGCGTAGCGAACGCTCCCGGGTCTCGAAGTCGGCGAGCTGTTTCTCATCCGGTAGCTCCCCGTGCCACAGCAGGTATGCCACCTCCTCGAAGGAGCAGCGGGCGGCGAGCTCCTGCACCGGATATCCCCGGTAGAGCAGGGAGTTGCTGTCGGGATCGACCTTGGAAACCGCCGTGTAGTCGACGACTACTCCCGCGAGTCCCTTGTGGATTTCTGGGTCGGTCATGGTGCGCTCCTCGCTTGGGGATGTCCGCTCAGGGTGAAATTGAAAACGCTCGTGTCGAAGGCGTTGTAGGCCTCGTAGTCCAGCAGCTCGTACAGCCGAGCACGCGTCTGCATATTCGGCACCTCCGTAGCAAGTGAACCCTCTCGCTTGATCGTATCGAGCCCGCGCTCGGCAGCACCCATCGCGAGGCGAAGAAGGCTCACCGGAAAGATCACGAGGTTTATGCCGACTCCGGCCAGCTGCTCGCTGGTGAAGAGCTCGCTCTTGCCGAACTCGGTCATGTTGGCGAGAATCGGCACATCCACCGCGGCGCGCATCGCCGCGAATTCGGTGAGGTCCGACATCGCTTCGGGGAAAATCGCGTCCGCGCCGGCATCGACGAGTGCTTTGGCGCGATCGGTCGCGGCCGCCAACCCGTCGATCGCGCGGATGTCGGTGCGCGCCATGATGAGCAGATTCGGGTCGCGCCGGGCGTCCACCGCCGCTCGGATCCGTTTGGTTGCCGTCTCCGGGTCGACGACGGCCTTGCCGTCGAGGTGGCCGCACCGCTTCGGGTTGACCTGGTCTTCGATGTGGAGACCGGCCACGCCGGCATCCTCCAGCTCCTGAACCGTTCGCGCGACGTTCATCGGTTCGCCGAATCCGGTATCCGCGTCTACGAGCGACGGCAGGTCGGTCATCCGACTGATCTGCTTCGCGCGATGCGCGACCTCGGTGAGGGTGGTGAGTCCGATGTCCGGCAGACCGAGATCCGCGGCGATGACAGCGCCGGAGATGTAGACGCCGTCGAAGCCTCTGTCCTGGATGAGTTTCGCGCTCAGCGGGTTGAAGGCTCCGGGCACCAGCTGAAGCCGTCCGCTGGAGAGGGAGGCGCGAAAATTCGCTCTCTTGTCGGAGGGCGTCGTCGAGGAGTACAGCATCAGAAGAGTCCCTTCGGTCCGACCGGAAGAAGTCCGGGTTCCGCGGTCACGCTAAGGCCGCCGACTTCGTCGGCGGTGAGTTCGGGCAGTCGCTGAACCAGTTCGAGGAACCGTTCGATCTCTTCCGGCTCGAGAGCGCTTCCGGCGAGCGCGCGGAATTTGGCGATGTACTGTTCGCGGGCGAACGGCCGGGCGCCGAGCGGATGCGCGTCGGCTACGGCGATTTCGTCGATGATCTGCGACCCGTTGGCCAAGGTGATGTGCACGCGACCGCCGAATGCCTTCTCCGCCGGGTCGGTGGAGTGGTAGCGGCGCGTCCACTCGGCATCTTCCGTGGTCGTCACCCGATTCCACAGGGCGACGGTGTCGGGTCGGCCGGCGCGCTCCGGGGCGTAGGAGCGCTCGTGGTGCCACTCCCCGTCCTGAAGGGCGACCGTGAAGATGTAGGGGATCGAGTGGTCGAGGGTTTCTCGGCTGGCGGTCGGGTCGTACTTCTGCGGGTCGTTTGCGCCGGATCCGATCACGTAGTGCGTGTGATGGCTGGTGTGGATGACGACGCTCGCGATGTTCTCCGCACCGAGGTCGGGGTTCTCCCTGTGCAGCTTGCGGGCCAGGTCGATCCACGCCTGCGCCTGATATTCGGCCGAATGCTCCTTGGTGTAGGTGTCGAGGATTCCGCGCTTGGCCTCTCCCGCCTCGGGCAGCGGCACCTCGTAGTGGGCGCCCGGACCGTCGAGCAGCCAGGCGATCACCCCATCCTCCCCTTCGTAGATCGGTGTCGGGCTGGTCTGACCCCGCATCGCGCGATCGACCGCTTCGACCGCCATCTTGCCGGCGAAGGCCGGAGCGTAAGCCTTCCAGGTGGAGATCTCGCCCTTGCGCGACTGCCGGGTCGCGGTGGTCGTGTGCAGCGCCTGGCCGATCGCCTGGAAGATGGTCGCGGTGTCGAGGCCGAGCAGGGTGCCGATCCCGGCGGCGGCACTCGGGCCGAGGTGGGCGACGTGGTCGATCTTGTGCGCGTGCAGGCTGATCGCCTTCGCGAGGTCGACCTGGATCTCGTATCCAGTCGCGATGGCGCGCACGAGGTCGGTTCCCGTGCACCCGGCGTGTTGGGCGACGGCGAGGATCGGCGGAATGTTGTCTCCGGGGTGCGAGTATTCGGCCGCGAGAAAGGTGTCGTGATAGTCGAGTTCTCGCACGGCGACACCGTTGGCCCAGGCGGCCCACTCCGGCCCGAAGCTGCCGGGGATTCCGAAGACTTTCGCCCCGGGCCCGACCGTCGGTCCCGCGGGGTGATCCTCGGCCTGCGCCCGCGCGGCGATCGCGGGAGCGCGGGTGAGCGAGGCGGTGGCCACGGCGGCG
>JANMBI010000028.1:0-12624 GCA_031360325.1 Frigoribacterium sp.
GCGGCTCTTGAACTTTATCCCACGGCCGCCGTGCCCCCGCCCGTGTGACGGTGCACGGATTCGGCGATCGGGCTCGGGCAGCGGGGGCGGGCCTCAGCTCAGTCCGACACCGGATTTGCTCCCCACCACGCGACGACGACGACCACGGCCAAGACGAGCAGCAGGAGCGGGATCGTCGCCGTGAAGTCCGCGGGAGCGAACTGCGCCACGACCGAAGCGACCGACACCGTGGCGAAGCCGAGCCAGCACGGCAGGACGGCGGCCCGGTGCCCCGCTGCGGCACTCCCGGCTCGGCCCGAACGAGCGCTCGAACGAGCAGCGGGACGAGCAGCGGGACGAGCGCCCGAACGAACGCCCGAACGAACGCCCGAGCGACGACCAACGGATGGGGGAATGCTGTGCGTGCCCATAGGCGACTCATAGGAAGCGTCCGTACGGTTCCCCCATGTCGATTCGCAAACGCCGGAATATCGCCGCTGTCAGCGCGGCGACCATCGCCGTTCTGGTGCTCTCCGCCGGTGCGGCGGCGGTCCCGGCACTCCCGACGATCGTGCCGCATTACATCACCGCGTCGACGACAGGACCGGTGGTTGTCGCCATCGGTGACTCCATCATGGAGGGGCACGGTCTCAGCCCCGATCAGTCCTGGCTCGCCGTTCTTGCTGAGCGCGGCGGCTGGCGGCTGACCAATCTCGCCAGCGACGGCTCGGGCTTCGTGACCGCGGGAAACAACGGCGACACCTTCGCCGATCAGGCGCGCGCGGCGATCGCCCTGCATCCCTCCGTCGTCATCCTGTCGGGGAGCAGCAACGACCTCGGTGCCGCCAACGCGACCATCGACAGTTCCACGATTGCGACCATTGCGGATCTTCACGCGGCGCTGCCGTCCGCCACCATCATCGCGGTGAGTGCGACCTGGGGGGATACCGCCCTTCCCGGGCAGCTCACCACGATCGATTCCGCCGTCCAAGCCGCGACGCTGGGTGTCGGGGGAATCTATCTGGATATCGGCCAGCCGCTGCAGGACCGCCCCGGCCTGATGCAGGCGGACGACGTGCACCCGACCGCCGCCGGCCAGGACCGGCTCGCGAGCGCGGTCAACCACGCGCTGGCGAAGGCACGGGTCGTCGTGCAGTCGCAGGATCGCGCCACCGCCATCGGCTTGCCCGCCGACCGTGCCGGGATGTCACGCCACGGCCGCGCCACCCCCGGGCTCGGCCTGGCGAGCTGATCGGCCGGGCGCCGCGTGCCGGAGCACGGTGAGACTCCCGAGCCGCCGACTGACAGGATGGGCGGATGACCCTCTTCGAGACCGTGCAGCTCGCGCTTCGCATCCCGCTCGCGATTGCCTTCGTGTTCATGGGGGTCATGCACTTCCGACCGGGACCGGGCCGCGGCATGGCGGCGATGGTCCCCGCCTACGTCACCCGCGGAGGCCTCGTCACCGCCCGAAGCCTCGTGCTGTTCACCGGGGCCTGCGAGATCGCGGGCGGAATCGGATTGCTCGTACCGGTAACGACATTCCTCGCCGGCATCATGCTGGTGATCTTTCTGGTCGCCGTGTTTCCGGCGAATCACTTCGCCTCGGAGCATCCCGAGAAGTTCGGAGCGGCCGCGATTCCGTTCTGGCCGCGCTACATCGCCCAGCTCGTGCTCATCGCGATGATCCTGGTGTCGATCGTGAGCCTTCCGCGCTAGCGATCAGGCGAGTGCTTCCACCGACAGGGTCATCGCGGCGGCGACGGTGAGCCCGACAAGGAAGATGAGCGCCCGCACCAGCAACGGCCGTCGCCTGCCCACGAGGAAAGCGAGCACGTAGACGACGGGGGCGAGCAGCACGTCGATGACGAGCCACAACCACGGTATCGGTACCGCCGCGAGCTTGACGACCGAGCGCGCCTGGTTGTAGAGGTTGATCTGCGAAGTCACGCCCACCACATTCGAAATGGCCTCGAACAGGTCGTAGACGTAGAAGAGTCCGAAGAGGATGGCGATGGTGAGGCCGAGCCAGCCGAGGCGTGACGGGGAGCGTGCTGCGGTGTCGGATTCGGATTCGGTCATCAGGCTCCCCGTCCCAGGATAAATGGCCAGGGTGCCAGGGTGAGCACGCCGAGAAGAAGCCAGAGCAGGCGAACGCCGGTTCGACGCCCGCGGGTGACCACCAGCACCGCGACGAACCAGGCGGCCGGCGCGGCGACCGCAAGAACCTCGCCGAACTGGTACATGAAGGCGAAGAACACGGACGCGGCCGGTGGTGGAGTGCGCTGCACCGCGATGATCCATCCGACGGTGAAGAGCAGGAACACGCCGCCGAAGACACCGAGGATCACCAGCAGCGAGGAGCTCATCCCGGGGTCGTGCTGTTCGTCCTCGTGCTGGGAGGACACGACCGGCGAGTCGACGTGGGTGGGATCGCTTTCGGTTCCCCAGCTGAGGGCTTCGTCTTCCGGATCTTTTGCCATGACGGAACCCTAACGGGACAGGCGAAGTTGGATGACTTCGACCAGGTGGGGGAACAGGGCATGATGCGGCTCGATTCCGGTGATGGCTACGACGAGTCCCTCCGCCGGGAGCCCGCTCGAGAGGAGTTCCTGCAACTCCACGCTCTCCTCATCCCCCGGCACGTCGAACCGGAGTGCGGCACCGACCGCGTTGAGCAGATCCCAGGCTGGCATCCCGCGCTCGGCGAGTTGAGCGGCCGGCCCGATGAAACGTTCGTTGCGGCTGAGCTTGCGCATCGGATTGCGGCCGACCCGCTCGCAGGTGTCGGGTAGGTGGGGATTGGAGATGCGGACGAGCGTCTTGTCGATGTAGGCCTGTTGTTCATCGGCATCGAACTCGTGTTTGGCCACGAGGAGGGACTTCGTCTCGGCGAGCACGGCGCGCACCTCCGCCTGAAGCTCCGGGGTGGCGAGGGCGTCCCGGATCGACACCCACCCGCGATCGATGCCGTGATAGGCGGCGGCGGCATGGGCGGCGTTCACGGTGAAGAGCTTTCGCTCGATGAAGGGGGCGAGGTCGTCGACCCAGGTGACGCCGTAGAGCTCGGGATGTTCGCCGCGGAAGGGGGTGCGGTCGACCACCCACTCGAAAAACGATTCGATCGTGACATCCAGCCCGCCGTCCTGCTCTGGCACGATGCGGTCGATCGCGCAGTTGGCGAACACGGCATTGTGCGCCGGGGCATGCCTGCGCACGTGCTCGGCGAGGATGTCGGTGCCGCCGAGTGCGTTCTCGCAGGCGATGACCGTGAGCTTGGCCGCATCCCGTGGGCGGGCATCCAATCCCTTGGCGATCACCGGTGCGACGAATTTCAGGATGCGCGCGCCGACGGCGGTCGTCACGATGTCAGCGGCGGCGATCGCGGCAACGACCTCTGCCTCATGGGTGCGACTGTTGATGGCCCGGAAGTCGTCGACCACACTCGATCGCGACTCTTCGCCCACCTCGTGCACACGGTAGCTCTCGGCGGCCTGGAGCTCCGCGATGATCGCGTCATTCACGTCGGCGAAGATCACCCGGTAGCCGCTCTCGTGCAGAAACTGGGCCACGAAGCCGCGGCCGATGTTCCCCGCCCCGAAGTGGACCGCCGTCTTGGTGCTCATGGCTTGCAATTCT
This sequence comes from Frigoribacterium sp., assembly GCA_031360325.1. GTDB lineage: Bacteria > Actinomycetota > Actinomycetes > Actinomycetales > Microbacteriaceae > Lacisediminihabitans. The sequence continues at coordinate 3,619 of JANMBI010000028.1, forward strand.
ACGGTGCGGGTGTCGTTACCCGCCTGTCACATTCGTGGGGTTGACTGGTTGCACAATGGACCTCATCGATGTGCGGGAGATCCGAGTGGCGGCGACTCGGGACGACCTCTCGGTCGGGCCCGGTGAGAGGTTTCTCGCGGGCGGTACCTGGTTGTACTCGGTGAAGGAGACCGGACTCACCGGTCTCGTCGATCTGACCGGGCTCGGCTGGAAGAGCATCGTCCACACCGATTCGGCACTCGTGATCTCCGCCACCTGCACCGTCGCGGAACTCAGTCGCCTCACCCCCGCCGCGCTGCGGACCGACCCCCTTAGGGCGGGCAGTGGCGAGGAGTCCCCGTCCGACCCGCTCGCCCTGTTCTGGCAGTGCGCCAACGCCTTCCTCGCCTCCTTCAAGATCTGGAATGTCGCGACCGTTGGGGGGAATATCGCTCTGGCCCTTCCGGCCGGCCCGATGACCTCCCTCGCGGCCTCCCTTGACGCCGACGCGGTGATCTGGATGCCGGACGGCGGCGAGCGACGGATATCGGTCGTCGACCTCGTCACCGGGGTGATGCGGACCGCGCTCGAGCCCGGCGAGGTGCTGCGCGAGATCGTGATCCCGCGGTCGTCCCTCGTCTCCCGCACAGGATTCCGCCGCATCGCCCTGAACGACCTCGGCCGCACGGGGACGCTCGTGATCGCGCGGCGGGACTCGGGAGGGGACACGGTGTTCACCGTGACCGGAGGCACGACGCATCCGGTGCAGTTACGCTTCGACGGCCTTCCGTCGACCTCGCTGTTGCAAGAACGAATGCGCGCGATCGACTGCTGGTACGACGATGCGCACGGCTCCGCTGACTGGCGACGGGCGATGAGCCTGCGCTTCGCCGAGCAACTCAGGCGGGGACTCTCGTGAGATTCTCGGTGAACGGATCGCCGGTGGAGGCGGAGCCGGCCGCGGGCCAGGTGTTGCGCTCGGTGCTGCGCGACCTCGACCACTTCGACGTGAAGAAGGGCTGCGACAGCGGAGACTGCGGGGCCTGCACCGTTCTGCTTGACGGCATTCCCATCCATTCCTGTGTGTACCCGGCGCATCGACTCGAGGGGGCAGAGGTCACTACGGTCTCGGGGCTCGGGAGCCCGGAGCATCCGCATCCGTTGCAGCAGTCCTTCGTCGCGGCAGCCGGCTTCCAGTGCGGATTCTGCACCGCCGGGATGATCGTGACCGCCTCCACCTTCACCGACGACGATCGAGGGGATCTGCCGCGCCTGCTCAAGGGCAACATCTGCCGCTGCACCGGGTACCGCTCGATCCGGGATGCGATCTGCGGCACGACCAACACGCAGACGCCGGCGTCGGGCGAGGCCGCCGGGCAGTCGGTGCGCGCTCCGGCCGGGCCGCGGATCGCGGCCGGCGAGGAGGAGTTCACCCTCGATTTCCGCACGACGGGCCTTCTGCACCTCGCGGTCTTGAAGAGCCCGCACGCCCATGCGCGCATCCTCTCGATCGATGCCTCCCGCGCCCGCGAGGCCGAGGGTGTGTACGCGGTGCTCACCCACCGGGATTCCCCCGCCACCCTGTTCTCGACCGGCCGGCACGAAATGCGCACGGACGATCCGGATGACACGCTCGTGCTCGATCCGGTGTTGAGATTCATCGGCCAGCGGGTCGCGGCGGTCGTGGCCGACACGGTCGCGCTCGCCGAGCGCGCGCTCGCCCTCATCGAGGTGCGCTACGAGGTGCTGGCGGGCGTCTTCGATCCGGAGTTCGCGAGACGGCCGGGCTCCCCGCTGCTCCACGCCGACAAGGGGCCCGATCAGCGAGTGGCCGCCCCGGAACGTAACGTGCTCGCCGAGCTGCACGGCGAGACGGGCGACGTCAATGCCGCCATCGCGGCCGCGGATGCGGTGGCCACCGGCACCTGGCAGACCCAGCGGGTGAACCACGCGGCCCTCGAAACACACGCGACCCGGGGCTGGCTCGACGCCGATGGCCGACTTGTGCTGCGCACCTCCTCCCAGGTGCCCTACCTGGTTCGCGACGAACTGTGCCACATCTTCGGACTCGAGCCGTCGCGCCTGCGCGTCTTCACCGCGCGGGTCGGCGGCGGGTTCGGAGGCAAGCAGGAGCTCGTCACCGAAGACCTGGTGACCCTCGCGGTGCTGCTCACCGGGCGACCGGTTCAATACGAGTTCACGAGGGAAGACGAGTTCACCGTCGCCTCCCCTCGGCACCCCATGCGCGTGTCGGTGACCCTTGCCGCGACATCCGATGGCACCCTCACGGCCATGGCGATCGACGAGCTCATGGACACCGGTGCCTACGGCAACCACGGCATCGGCGTGATGTATCACAGCGTGCACGAGTCGATCAGCGTGTACCGCTGCCCGAACAAGCGGGTGGATGCCGAGTCGGTCTACACCAACAACCTGCCCTCCGGAGCCTTCCGCGGTTACGGCCTCGGGCAGGTGATCTTCGCGATCGAGTCGGCGATGGACGAGCTCGCCCGCACCCTCGGCATGGATCCGTTCGAACTGCGGCGGCGCAACGTGGTGGTGCCCGGGGACGACATGGTCGTGGTCGAACCGCATGCCGAGACCGACCTCATCTACGGCTCCTACGGGCTGGACCAGTGCCTCGACCTGGTGCAGGCCGCACTTGCGGCACCACCGCCAGCCACGGACTCCCCGTGGAAGTTCGGCACCGGAATGGCCCTCGCGATGATCGCCTCGCTGCCCCCGCGCGGCCACTACGCGGACGCCACGGTCACCCTGCTCCCCGACGGCGACGTCGAAATCGGGGTCGGGACGGTCGAGTTCGGCAACGGGACAACGACCGTGCATGCCCAGCTCGTGGCATCCGCTCTCGGCACGACGGTGGACCGGGTGCGCATCCGCCAGTCGGACACCGACGTGGTGAAGTACGACACCGGCGCGTTTGGGTCCGCCGGAGTGGTGGTCGCGGGCACGGCGCTGTTCGCCGCAGCCAACCAGCTTGCCGAGCGCATGCTCGAACGGGCATATTCCCTCTCGCCGCTTAACGATGGGGTGGTCGAGGGCGGCGGCGTTCGCGTCGGTTCGCGCCTCATTTCCGCCTCGGAGCTGCTTTCGGCCGGGCCGCTCACGACGACCGGACGGCACGACGGAACTCCGCGCTCGGTGGCGTTCAACGTGCACGGCTTCCGCGTGGCCGTGAATCCCGCTACCGGCGAGGTGCGCATCCTGCAATCGGTGCAGGCGGCGGATGCCGGCACCGTGCTGAACCCGGAACAGTTGCGCGGGCAACTCGAGGGGGCAACGGCGCAGGCCATCGGCACCGCCCTGTATGAAGAAATGCGCTTGGACGGTGCGGGGCGCGTCACCACCACGGCATTCCGCGACTATCACGTGCCCCGGTTCGCGGACATCCCGCTCACCGAAGTGTTCTTCGCGAAGACCTTCGACCCTCTCGGTCCGCTCGGTGCCAAGTCGATGAGCGAGGCCCCCTACAACCCCGTCGCGCCGGCACTCGCCAACGCGATTCGGGATGCCCTCGGGGTGCGGCCGTACGAATTGCCGATGTCGCGCGACCGCCTGTGGCGCCTTGCCTCTGATGCGGCCGAATCCGACGCAGGTGTCGCCTATCGCGCTCCAGGAGCGCACTCACCCCCGAGTCGACTCCGAGGCGGGCGGATCCCGGGATCGAATCGGGAGTAACAACGTCTCGGAGCGCCGTCGAGGTCTCAGTTACCCCCGAGTCCGGTCGGACCGGCAGAGGTTGCGGCGAGGGAAGCGGCCTCGCCAGAGGGCACAACGCCCGAAGGAATAGCTGGCGGTCGGTGAATCCGACGCGGACATCGAGGTCGCGCTGATCGGCGAGGCCGCCGATCGGGTGCTCGACGAGCACCTGCACACCGATGCGCAACCGCCGATCGCCACGGCGAAGAGGCGACCAACGATCTCGAAGACGGATTCGGGATCCCGCACGGCGACCTGGGAAACGTCGCTGATGCGGTTGGGCGCATGGCACGATGGAGCGACGGAGGAGCACGCCATGACACCGACCCGGCTCACCGAGGAGGGCATCCGCTTCGTGACGGACCGCCATCTCGCCACGCTGTCAACGCTGTCGGTGAGCGGCGCCATCCACGCGGTACCCGTCGGGTTCACCCTGAACGACGGGACGGCATTCGTCATTGCCTCGCGCTCCTCGCAGAAGGTGCTGAACGCCCGCCAATCCGGGCACGCGACCCTGTGCCAGGTAGAGGGAGCGAGTTGGATCACCCTCATCGGCCAGGCTCGAATCCTCGAAGACGCCGAAAGTATCGCCCTGGCGGTGACTCGATATGCCGAGCGGTACCGGCAACCGCGGGTGAATCCCGAGCGCATCGCGCTGGCGATCGACGTCGAGCGGATGCTCGGGTCTACCGACGTTCTCGAGCGCTGAGAGTGTTCAGGCCTCTGCTCTGCGGGCGAGCAAGATTGCGTCGATGGCGGTGCGGCCATCACTCGTCCTGCGCTCGTAGCGGCGGCACTCGAGGATGTCGAGGGCCCCGGCGGCCGAGCGGAGCACCTCAAGGTCGTGCAGCAGGGCCGGATCTTGGGGGCCACCGACCCCGTGCTCCAGATTCTCGCGATCATGGCCGATGAGCGCGAGCGTTCCGCCCGGCGCGAGGGATGCCACCGCACCGGCGATCGCCTGCATGAGTGGCTCGGCGGCAAGTTGGAGATAGGCGATGACCACGAGATCGACCGGCTCAGGCGAGACCCAGGCCGTGACATCCGCGGTCACCCACTGCACGTCGAGGTCGGTGCCGGCTCGCTGGCGCCCCATCGCGAGTCCCGCCGGTGAGAAGTCGACCGCGGTCACCCTCCAGCCACGCGAGGCGAGCCAGAGCGAGTTGCGTCCTTCCCCGGCCGCCAGGTCGATGGCGGTGCCGGGGGGCAGGTCCGCGGTGACCTGCTTGATCCACGCGTTCGGCTCGAGCGACCACACCGGGGATCCGGCCGCGCTGGCCGCCGCGTATCGCTCTTCCCAGAATGCGTTGTTCGAGCTTTCGTCGCTCATACTGTCCCTCGGTTCGTCGGGCACCGTGCCACCACCATTCAGGAACCCCTCGGTTCGACGCGGGGATGCCGCGGGAGGCGGGGCCCACCTGGGACATTTTCGCCCCGATTGGTCCTGAATAATGATCCCATGATCAACCTGGATGACGTGGATGCGCACTGGCTCGAACGCACTGTCGAACTCGCGACTCTCAGCATCACCACCGGCGGCGGTCCGTTCGGCGCCGTCATCGTTCGCGACGGCGGACTCGTCGCCGAGGGCCAGAATCGGGTGACCGCCGACCTCGATCCGACCGCGCACGCCGAGGTCGTGGCCATTCGTGCCGCATGCCGAGCCGAGCAGTCGTTCTCACTCGCCGGCGCGACTCTCTACACCTCGTGCGAGCCGTGCCCGCTCTGTCTTTCCGCGGCCCTCTGGGCGCGGGTGGATCGAGTGGTCTTCGCCGCGGATCGGCACGACGCGGCCCGCGGCGGGTTCGATGATCTCGAGTTCTACGATCTATTCGCGCGGACCAGGGACACCTGGGATCTCCCGGTGGTGTCCGTTCGCATCCCGCAGTCCCCCGCGCCATTCGACGCGTGGCTCGCCCACGACGCCCGCACGGCCTACTGAGCACCGACCCGCGATCATGCGGCCGTTCGTCAGCCGCGCGGCACTTCGTTGGGCAGCATGGCTGACGAAGGGCAGCGCGGTTCGACGACTCTCAGTCGAAGCGCACGAATGCCCGCAGGGCTCCGCGACCCGGGTGAGACCGACGCGCGAGCGCATCCCGCAGGCAACGGGCCGTCGCACCATCCGAAACGACCCTCGCCAGCCCCAGGAGAACACCGTCAACCCGTGCCGTCCCCACCGGGGGTGACCCGGCCGGGCCCTCCGCAGCGTCGGCACACCACCGGTAAGGGCCGACCGGCCCACCGAGTCATACCGCGCGACCAACTCCGCGTACTCACGGGTGCCAGATGTGACCATCGCTATCGTCCCCGTGTGCGCGGCTCCCCGCACTACTCCGGAAATCCCCCTGGCCTCGTGCGCGTGACTGCCGACCCTCAACCGGTGCGCCACCCGCGCCGGGCAAATCTGCAGGACCCGTGCCGGGTGACGGGCAGCCCGATCGTCTGCCTAACATGGCCTATGACCTCCGTGACGGGAATCGTGCTCGCGGCAGGGGCGGGCTCCCGACTGGGGCGCCCCAAGGCGCTGATGCGAACTGCGGATGGCGAGCCCTGGGTCGCGCGCGCCGTCCGCCTTCTGCAAGCCGCGGGGTGCGACCACGTCTTGGTGGTGCTCGGGGCCTCGGCCGAGCAGGCGTCCACTCTCGTTCCCCCCGAAAGTGACATCTTCGTGGTCGAGAATTGGGCAGACGGGATGGGCGAGTCGCTGCGGCAGGCCCTGGCGACAGCGCTCGGAGACGCAGCCCTGATCACCCTCGTCGACCTGCCCGATCTTCCGAGTGAGGTCGCGCGCCGGATACTCTCCGGGATCGTTGATGACAGCACATTGACACAGGCCGTATTCGACGGCCGGCCGGGGCATCCGGTGCTCATCGGCCGCTCGCACTGGGCCGGGGTCATGTCCACGCTGGAGGGCGATCGCGGGGCACGGCACTACCTGACACAGCACGGCGTCGTCGAGATCGAGTGCGGAGACCTGTTCGATGGCCACGACGTGGATCGGCTGTAGCCACCGATGCGCACGACGGCGGCGAATCTCGATCGCCACCCGGACGGTCGCTTCGTCGGCGAATGCCGCGCTCTGCCGGGGTGCGTGGGAGCCGGGCCTGTTCAGCGGCCCGCACCCGGTGCGCTGGGGCACAGATCGTCGATGCCCAGATCGTCGATGCCCGAACTGCGCGCCTCGCTGCTGACGCACGTCGCGGAGGTCACGATGCGTGACACGGAATCGGAGAGGATTCCGGAGTGTTTGACATTGCTCCCCCGTGGTCATGTCGAAGAACGAAGCGGGATGTACCGCCCCACGGTACGGAAGCATCCGTTCGCGCCCGCTGAGGGAAGTGTGATGGACTCGATGCCGTGCGCATGAATCTGACGAGCTATGTCGCCATCGGCGACAGCTTCACCGAGGGCGTCGGGGATGACCTGCCCGACGGACGCGTCCGCGGCTGGGCGGACCTGGTGGCTCTCGGGCTCGCCGCGGCATCGATCGAGCCCGTCACCTACGCGAACCTCGCCATCCGCGGTCGGCTGCTCGCCCCGATCGTCTCCGAGCAGCTCGACGCCGCTCTCGCCCTCGCGCCCGCGCTGATGAGCATCAACGGGGGTGGCAACGACATCCTGCGGCCCCGCGTCTCGATCGCGTCGATTGCCGACCAGTTGGGGGACGCGGTCGACCGCGCGGTGGCGAGCGGCGCACACGTGATCCTGGTGAGCGGCGCCGACCCGACCCGGCATATCCCGCTCGGACCCCTCGTGCGGGCGAGGGGAGACCGGCTCGCGGCATCCGTTCGCGAGCGCCTGCCCAAGGAACACGTGACCTTCGTCGACAACTGGGCCGACGCCGAGCTCGCCCGACTGCCCTACTGGTCCCGCGACAAGCTGCACCTGAATGGGGTAGGTCACGCGCGGGTCGCCGGCAACGTGCTCGCGGCGCTCGGGGTGCCGACCGCGGATGCCTCGGAAACCGGCGGCCCGGCGGAGGCCCACGAGCGCGCCGCCGCCTACTGGCGCCGTTATGTGCTGCCCTGGATCGGGCGTCGCCTAACGGGCCGCTCCTCCGGCGACAATCGGCAGCCGAAGATCGCCACGCTTCAGCCGGTGGCCCGGCCGTCGGACGGCTGAGCGGCTACGCCAGCGACTCCCCGAGCGCGATGAGCGCAATGTCGGTGTTTGGTGGCCCGACGAGTCCGAGCCCCACCGGAGCACCCTTCGCCGTCAGGGCGGGCACGCTCAGGGCCGGTCGCCCTGCGAGACCGGCGACGCAGGTGAGGCGGAGGGTTCCGGCTCGTACCCGGTCGATCGTCTCGACATCCGCGGTGGTCGACGGAGCGACGGACGATGCGGATGGCAACAGCAGCACGCGATCGCCGACGATCGATTCGATGCGCACCTGAGCCAACGCGACCGCCAGCCGAGCGAATGCCTCGGTCTCGGCATCGATCGTCGCGCCGAACGCGAACCGCGCCGCAGTCTCGTCTCCCAGGGCATCGGGATGGGCTTGGATCCATTCGCCGTGGTTCGCCCACGCTTCAGCCGACTGCACGGTTCGGAAGATCTCGTACAGATCGTCGATGTCGGGAAGGGTCACCTCGACGAGGTCGTCGGTTAGCCCGGCGCCGGCGAACCGGGCCAGGGCCGCGGCGAAAGCATCCTGCACATCCTGAGTGGCCAGGGCGACGAGCGCGGGAGCCACGGCGAAGCCCCCGGAGAGAGACTGCCGACCGGCGCTTCCGAGGGAGGCGGATGCCGCGGCCCGCAGTGTCGCGGCATCGCGGGTCAGCCAGCCCACGGTGTCGAACGATGGTGCGAGCGGCAGCAACCCGTCGCGGGGAACAGCGCCGTGCGTCGTGCGCAGACCCCAGATCCCCTGGTAGGAAGCGGGAACGCGAATCGATCCGCCGGTATCGGTGCCGAGCCCGATCGAGACCTGACCGCCGGCGACGGCGGTGGCCGGCCCGCTGGACGAGCCGCCCGGTATTGCCCCCGGAAGCGCGGCGTTCGGCGGCGTTCCGTAGTGCGAATTCAGGCCGGCCAGGCTGTATGCGAATTCGTCGGTCTGGGCGATACCCTGCACTGTGGCGCCGGCCGCGAGAAGGGCGGTGACGGCGGACGCGTGAGCGACCCGACGGGGGGATTCGGCGAGATAGGCGGGCACGCCCGCTCCCAGAGTGAACCCGGCCACGTCGAACAGGTCCTTCACCGCCACCGTTTCGCCGACGAGCGGCCCGGAGTCTGCGCCCACGACGAGCGGGCTCCCGACGATCCGCCAGACGGATGCCGCGATCGCGGGCGCCGGAACGCTGA
>JANMBI010000034.1:0-7019 GCA_031360325.1 Frigoribacterium sp.
GTCATGATCCTCATCCTCCTCTTCCGCCCACAGGGCATCCTCGGTCGACGAGACCGCATCGGTTAAGGGAGCGAAACACACCATGGACTACAACTTCATTCCCCTCTCGTTCGGCGAACTGTTCTCTCCGACGACCGCCGCGTACGCCCTCGCCACCGTCGGGCTCGCCGTCCACTTCGGCTTCACCGGGTTGCTCAACTTCGGACAGGCCGGATTCATGGCGATCGGCGGTTATGCGTTCGCCATCACGTCGGTCAAGTGGCATTGGCCGCTTTACGGCTCCGTGCTCGCCACCATCGTCGCAGCGACGATCTTCGCGCTCATCCTGGGAATCCCCACACTGAGGCTCCGAGCGGACTACCTGAGCATCGTGACCATCGCGGCGGCCGAGATCATCCGACTTTCGGTGAAGACGCCGGAGTTCTCGAAGGTCACCGGTGGTTCCGAGGGGATCAACGGCGCGGCCGCCTCGTTCAACGCGACCAACCCTCTCCCGGTCGGCCGATTCGGTTTCGGAGTGCTCACCTACTCGTCCGACCAGTGGTGGGTGCGAATAGTGGGCTGGGGCCTCGTCGGGATCGCCTGTCTTCTGGTCTTCCTCCTGATCCGCAGCCCGTGGGGCAGGGTGATCCGCGGAATTCGGGAGGACGAGGATGCCGTGCGCAGCCTCGGTAAGAACGTGTACTCCTACAAGATGCAGGCCCTGGTACTCGGCGGCGTGTTCGGCGGATTGGCCGGGGCGCTGTTCATCCTTCCTCGGTCTCTGCAACCCGACAACTACGGCACCCAGCTCACGTTCTTCCTTTACACGATCCTGCTGCTCGGCGGGGCGGCAACGGTCTTCGGACCGGTGATCGGCTCGATCATCTTCTGGGTGACCCTGTCACTCTCCGATGGTCTCCTCAGCCTCGGGGTGAACGCAAACGTCATCCCGATCGCTTCGATCCAGCAGGGCCCGATCCGTTTCATCATCGTCGGTGTCGCGCTCATGATCCTGGTTATTTTCCGACCACAGGGTATTTTCGGCAAGAAGAAGGATGCACAGTTCAGTGTCTGATCGAACTCCTACCGCAGAACTCGTTGCCGGCCCCGCGGTGCCCGGCGTAGCCAAAATCGACCCGATCCTCGTCGCCGACAAGGTGAGCCGCCACTTCGGGGGCCTGATGGCTGTCGACGTTGACCATCTCGAAATCCCGCGCGGCGCGATCACCGCACTGATCGGGCCGAACGGTGCCGGCAAGACTACCTTTTTCAACCTCCTCACCGGCTTCGACAAGCCCAATACCGGCACCTGGAATTTCGGGGGCAAGAACCTCGCTCACATGCCGGCCTTCCGCGTGTCACGACTCGGGATGGTCCGTACCTTCCAGCTCACCAAGGCCCTCGGCAGACTCACGGTCCTCGAGAACATGCTGCTTGGCGCGAAGGAACAGGGCGGCGAGAATCTCTTCGTCGCGCTCATCCGGCCGTTTTGGCGCAAACGCGAGGAAGCGATCACCGAGCGGGCGATGGGACTGCTTGCGAAGTTCAAGCTCGACGCCAAATCGGAGGACTACGCCGCCAGCCTCTCCGGCGGTCAGCGCAAACTCCTCGAGATGGCCCGAGCGCTCATGAGCGAGCCCGAAATGGTCATGCTGGACGAGCCGATGGCCGGGGTCAACCCGGCCCTCACGCAGTCTCTGCTTCACCACATCAAGGATTTGAAGGCCGAGGGTATGACGGTGCTCTTCGTGGAGCACGACATGCATATGGTCAACGAAATAGCCGACTGGGTGGTCGTGATGGCCGAAGGTCGAATCGTCGCCGAAGGTCCTCCCGGTGAGGTCATGAACAACCAGGCCGTGATCGACGCCTATCTCGGTGCCCACCACGACACGGACCTCGGCACTCTCACGGGCCAGATGGAGATCGCGGAGGGAATGGAATCCGCGCTGGTGAAGGAGGAGATCGAGTCCGGCCTCGAGGCGGCACGCGCTGCGGAATCGTCGACGTCCCCGGAGCGGTCAATGAACCCGGAGCGGTCAATGAACACCGACGCGAAGGCGGACGACAAATGAGCGAGATCATCCTCGAGACCACTGACTTGGTAGCCGGCTACCTTCCGGGAGTCAACATCCTCAACGGCTGCAATGTGTACGTCGGCAAGGGGGAGCTTGTGGGCATCATCGGTCCGAACGGGGCCGGCAAGTCCACTCTGCTGAAGGCGATCTTCGGGCAGGTCGACATCCGCGGTGGGAGCGTCGTGCTTAAGGGCGACAACATCACCGGCCTCAAGGCCGACAAACTCGTCGCAAAAGGCGTGGGGATGGTGCCGCAGAACAACAACGTCTTCCCGAGCCTCACGATCGAGGAGAACCTCCAGATGGGCGTTTATCAGGAGCCCAAGATGTACAAGCCCCGCCTCGACTTCGTGACGAGCCTCTTTCCCGAGCTTGGCAAGCGACTCAAGCAGCGCGCCGGCTCCCTCTCGGGCGGTGAACGGCAGATGGTCGCGATGTCCCGTGCGTTGATGATGGAACCGAGCGTGCTATTGCTCGACGAGCCGAGCGCGGGCCTGTCCCCGGTACGCCAGGACGAGACCTTCATCAACGTCGCTGCCATCAACCGGGCGGGCGTTTCGATCATGATCGTGGAGCAGAACGCACGTCGCGCTCTCCAAATCTGTGACCGCGGATATGTGCTCGACCAGGGAACGGATGCCTATACCGGTTCCGGCCGCGACCTCATGAAGGACCCGAAGGTGATCGAGCTCTACCTCGGTACCCTCGCCGCCGACCAGGAGAGCTCGAAAGCGGCCGGCTGAGCGCCTTTCACGAACGCGGGGCGGACGGAGGTTCGCCCTCCGCGCTCTTGCGTCTGCGTCAGCACCCACCTACGGCAGGTCCGGCGGTTCCCGCGAGCACACTCCGTCCCCTGTCCGCGCCCTGCCCGCCCTGTCCGCGCCCTGCCCGCCCTGCCCGTGCCCTGTCGCGCCCTGTCCCGCCCGGTCCCGCCCGGCCGCGCCCACCCGACGGCGCCCCCATCGCGCCTCGCTGGGCCCGCCTCCGTGCCCGCGAAAGGACTGGTGGGCTGGTGCGCGCCGCGCCGTCAACCGTTGTTACCCCGCCTCGATTTCCGGGGGCTGTTCTGCTGCGGAATCGGCCGAGCGGCCGCCCAGGTAAGCACGACGGGGCCCGACCTTTCGGCCGGACCCCGTCGTTGAATAATCCGCGGCAGTTACAGCTTGCCGTAGACCTGCTGCTCGAACGCGTTCGCGTTCCCTGCAGAGTACTTGTAGATCGACACGTAGGCCTCGGTCGGGTCACCATTCTTGTCGAAGGTGATCGGGCCGGAGAGACCGTCGTAGTTGATGTCCTTCTTCTCGGCGATCAGCTTGGCGCAGTCGGCGTAGGTCGTGCACTTGACTCCCGTTTCGGAGACCGACTGCAGATTCGCCTTGATGGTCGCGCCATCCGTCGCGCCGCCCTGGAGGGCGGCGAGGGCAGCGAGCACCACAGCGTCGTATGACTCCGCGGCGTAGCTGAAGACCGTGAGCGGCTTGCCACCCTGCTTCTTCACCAGCGTCTGAAGGTCGGCCTGGAACTTCGCGGTCGCCTCGACGCCCGGGTTGGTGAACTGTGCCCCGGCGATGTCGACGTTGGTGTCCTTCGGGCCGATGACGCCGTAGTTTCCGTCGGTGCCGTAGAACTTCTTGAAGTCGAAGCCCTTCGCCGCCAGCTGCTCGGCGATGGTCTTGATCTCGTCGAAGGAGATCACGACCAGAGCGTCCGGGTTGGTCGCCAACAGTGTGGTGATCGCACTGTTGAAGTCGGTGGATGCCGGCTCGAAGATCTGCTCACCGGCGATGGTGGCCCCACCGGCGGTGAGCGCCTTCTTGACGTTGGATTCGAGGCCGGTTCCGTACGCGTCGTTCATGTACAGAATCGCGACCTTGGTCGCGCCGTCCTTGAGGATCTTGTTACCGAGGATGCGCCCCTGGAGCACATCCGACGGAGCGGTCCGCCAGTAGAAGCCGTTGTCCGGGTAGTTCGTGAAGTCCGGTGACGTGTTTGCGCCGGAGATCTCCACCACGCCGGCCTGGGTGATCTGGTCGATCATGGTCTTCGTGACACCCGACGAAGCGGCACCGATGATGACCGAGACTCCATCGGCGAGAAGCGCAGTCGCCGATTGCGTCGCGATGTCGGTGGTGGTGTCGCCGGAGTCCTTGTGGGTCACCGTGATGCTGAGGCCGGCTTTGGCCGCGTTGATGTCCTGAACCGCGAGGTCAACACCCGCAATCTCGGGCGGGCCGAGAACCGCGAGGGTTCCCGTCTGCGGAAGAATGCTGCCGATTTTGAGGCTCAGGCCCTTACCAGAGGTAGTGGTGCCCCCGCTCGATGCGCAGGCGCTGAGAAGCAGCGCGCTGACACCGAGGATTGCAATACCGCTGATGGTGGACTTGAGAGCCCGTGAGCGGGAGGCCTTGGCCTTCGCGAAAACGCTCATGATGCTCCTTGCGTTGAGTTGTGTGAGGACATGGCAGTACTGAGGTATTGCCGTGATACTGAAGCTATTGCCCACAGCGGCAGGAAACAATACGTGCGTGTTACAGCCACGTAACACGGGCAAATCGTTACTTTCCGTTACGTTGGGATCGTTCTCGATCCGCGCTGCTCGGGAGCAGGCGGTTCAACCGATTCAGCCGGCCACGACCTCCGCGACGCGTGCGAATCTGCCCGCCGCGTCATAGCGGTAGAGGCCGAAGTGCGCCGGGCCGATATCCCCCGCTGCGGTGAACGAGCTCGCGCCGGTGATCCCGTCGTAGTGGATGTCGGACGATGTCTTCAGAACGTCGAGGCACTCGCGATACGTCGTGCACTCGATCCCGCCGGCGGCCACTCGCTTCAGCTGTCCCGCGATCGCCGGACCGCTGGAGTCTCCTCCGGTCGTCGCCGCCAGGGCAGCGAGAATGGTCGCGTCATAGGCCTCCGGCGCGTAGAGCAGGTCGGTGACCGTCGGATCCACCGCCACGATGCGCGAAGTGAACGCGGCGCTCGACTTTGCCCCTTCGAGGATGCCGGTGACGTCCGTCATCGTTCCGATCGGGAGCGCCTGAGAATAGTCGGCCGTGTTCTGGCTCGTGAGCCAGAGCTTCGCGCCGCCGTAGCCCGCCGCGACCAGTTGGGTGATCATCGCCGTGTTCTGACCCATCGCGCCGAACGGGCTCACAAAGACCACGTCATCCGGCGTTGCGGCTTTCACCGCGGCGACCAGGGGCCCGAGATCCGCGGTGCCGGAATCGAATCGCTCCGAGGCGACGAGAGAGCCACCGGCCCGGGTCAGCGCGGCGCGCAGGCTGCCGAGGATGGCGCGACCCTGGTCGTCATCGAAGTACACGACCGCGAGCCTGGTCTTCGCCCCACCGATCGCCCCACCGATCGATTTGACGAGCGCGTCTCCCTCCAGCGCGGCCGATCCGATGGTGCGGAAGAAGAATCCTCCCGTGGGCAGCGAGCTCAATCGCACCGAGGTCGCGGAGGGCGAGATCATCGGCAGCTTCGCCGCGACGATCTTCGGCATGATCCGCTCCGCCAACACCGAGGACGATGGGCCGATCACGACATCCGCCTTCTTGGCGACCAGGTCGGCGAGAGAGCCTTCGATCGTGGTGGTGGTCACGTCTCCCGAGTCGCGCGGCAGCAGTTCGACGAGCTTGCCGTTCACCCCACCGGCATCGTTGATCTCCTTGATGGCCACGGCGACCCCCGCCGCCTGCCCGCCGCCGAGATAGGCCTGCGCTCCGGTCGACGGGAAGAGGGTACCGATGCGAAGCACGCCGTCCCCCGCGGGGACGGCGTGAGCGGTCGATGAGACGACCGGTGTGGCGCGGTCCGCGGATCCCGGTGCGCACGACGTGAGCGCGACCAGGAGCACCACCCCCGACACGGCGGCCACGAGCGTTCGGGGGCGCGTCATGATCTTCCTTAGGGTCGTACCGGGTTTATCGGAACCCTACAGTCCCTCGAGGGGGCCGGCGGCGAGGCGCGACGTGCCCGAGCGGCCAGCGGACAGCGCGTCGACGCTGAGGATGATCAGGGCGACCCAGACCAGGACGAATCCCAGCCACCGAGCCGCGGGCATGGTCTCGCCGAGCACGAACGCACCCATGATGAATTGAAGGACGGGAGCAAGGTACTGGATGAGGCCGAGATAGACCAGCGGGAGGCGACGTGCCGCCGCGGCGAAGAGCAGCAGGGGGATGGCCGTCACCACACCGGCGCTGATCAGGAGGAGGGTGTGCGCCGTGCTCACCGTGCCGAAGGTCAGTCCGGCCCCCGCACCCACCACGGAGAGTTGGATCACCGCCACCGGAGCGAGCCAGGCGGTCTCGAGGGTGAGGCCGCTCACGGCGTCCACGGCAACGGCGACCCGCTTCTTGATCAACCCGTACAGGCCGAACGAGAACGCGAGCACGAGGGAGATCCAGGGCAACCCTCCATAGTTGAGCGCGAGCACCACAACGGCGAGGAGGCTGGTGCCGACCGCGATCCACTGTGCCGGCCGAAGGTGCTCGCGGAGGAAGACCACCCCGAGCAGAACGGTGACGATCGGATTGATGAAGTACCCGAGCGACGCCTCGATGACCTTCCCATCGAGGGTCGCGAAGACGTAGACCTGCCAGTTGACGTAGATGAATGCGGCCGCCAGACCCATGGTCAACACGATGCGGCGCTGTCGGAGGAGCGCCGTGACAGCACCCCACCTTCGGGTGGCGGTGACGAGGATCGCGCAGAACCCGAGCGAGAACACGATGCGCCACGCCACGATCTCGAATGCCCCGGAGGGCTGCAAGAGCAGGAAGTAGAGCGGCAGAACACCCCACAGGGTGTAGGCCGCGACGGCCATCAGGACTCCCGATCGTTCCGTGGACTGTTCGGGGGTTCGCGAGTTGGGCACCAGGGGATGTTACGGCAAATCAGCGCACGATGAATCGCCGAAGGGCCTGTTCCGACGGTTGTCGGAACAGGCCCTTCGGC
>JANMBI010000005.1:0-5164 GCA_031360325.1 Frigoribacterium sp.
TACCTCTCGTAGTACCCGCTCCTCCAGTGCAGGATGCTCTCGAACGCCGCGCTGCGGTCGCTCACGAGCCCTTTGGCCACGAGCGCGTCCGCGATGTGCGGCCGGCCGAGCGTTCCGCCATCGACCGACTGGGCAAGCACATCGTCCCAGGTGATTGCGTAGTCGGCAGCGATCCGTTCCACGATCCGTTCGGCGCGATGCAGTCGTCCGGCGCGGATGCGTGCGGTCTCCGCCACAATGGTCGGGTCATCCGGATCGAACAGGTACGCGAGCATGTGCACGCTCGCCGGCCCATAGTTCGTGCTGAGTTCCATGCCCGGGATCACGGTGAGCCCCGTGCCGGAGGCGGCGGCGAAGGCCTCTCGCCAGCCCGCGGTGGAATCGTGATCGGTGATCGCGACGGTGCCGAGCCCCCGGGCGACGGCCGCTTCGACGAGCTGCGCAGGACTCTCGGTTCCGTCGGAGACACTGCTGTGCGTGTGTAGGTCGATCGCTCCGCGGGGTTGGGGGGCTGCGGGCATCCTTCAACTCTATTGCCGTTAGGGTAGCGGACCATGTTCCGCCGAATTCTCGCCGCGCTTCTTCTCATCGGAGTCGGCGTTTCGGCGCTCGCGCTCGGCTGGCCCCAAATCCTTTCGCTCCAGCGAACCGCTGTGATTGCGCAACTGGTGTCGTTTCGCGGCGCCGCCTCGGTCGCAGCACTCGGCGTGCTCTCGGTGCTGCTCGTGCTGTCGATCACGAATCGGGCGTTCCGTCGACTCGGGTTCTCACTGATGACCGTCGCGGCGGTGTTCGTGCTCATCAACGTCGCAGTGCTCTCGAGCCGCGGGTTCGGTGGGACGACGCTCCCCGCGCGCGCGCCAGCCGATCTCACGGTGCTCACCTGGAACACTCTCGGCGACGCCCCGGGGGCCGCGGTCATCGCCGGCCTCGCCATCGAGTCTCGGGCCGATATCATCACGCTTCCGGAGACGACGCTCGAGACCGCGACGGCGGTGGCGGCCCTCATGTCGAGCGCCGGACTGCCGATGGCATCCCACACGGTGGCCTTCGGTCGGATTTCGAAGGCCCGCTCCACATCCGTGCTCATCAGCACGGCGCTCGGCGGCTACCACCTCGACGGCTCCCGAGGATCCACCTCCACCCTTCCGAGCCTCGTGATGGTGCCCGACGACGGCGCGGGGTCCACGATCGTCGCGGTGCACGCGGTGGCTCCGCTCCCGAGGGACCTCGCGCGCTGGAATGCGGACCTTCGCTGGGTGGCCGGCTCGTGCCGCTCCGGCGATGTGATCCTGGCCGGCGACTTCAACGCCACGCTCGACCATCTCTCGGGTCTCGGCCTCTCCGCCGGCACGACCGTCGGCGCGTGCACGGATGCCGCCCTGCGCTCTCGCATCGGCGCCGTAGGGACCTGGCCGACGGCCGCCCCGCGCTGCTCGGCGCGCCGATCGACCACGTGATGACCACGAAGAACTGGAACGTGACGGGAACGCGGGTGGTGGACACACTCGACGGTGCCGGCAGCGATCACCGTCCCATCGTGGTGCGTATGCGCCCAGGGGGCTAGACGATCGCCCGGTTCGACCGGCTCGCCTGGATGAGCAGGGCTCCGAGGGCACTCGCCCGGCGTGCGGCACGATGGTCTCCCTCGGCCGCCTGCACGATACAGCCCATCATGAGGATCAGCCACGAGCGGGCGAACTCGTCCGGGTCGTGGAACTCGGCCTGTTTCGCGAATCCGTAGACGATGGCGCGGATGCCGGCGAGATGCAGCGAGCTCGCGCGCCCAAGCGGGTGGTCGGCGCGCATCTCCAACAGCACGCTGATGAACGAACAGGCTTCGAAATCATCTCGCTGGAACCACTCGTCGAGAATGTCGAAGATGGCGAGGAGGCGTCCTTCTGGGGTGTCGGATCGCGACCGGGCTCCGGCCTCGATGATGCCGAAGCTCCAGATCTCTTCGCGCCGAGCGAGGAAGGCGAGCACCAGGTCGTCCTTCGTCGGAAAGTGCCGGTACAGGGTGGCCTTGGCGACGCCGGACGCGGACACGACCTCGTCCATCGCGACATCCCGCACCGCCCGGCGGGAGAACAGCCGGTAGCCCGCATCGATGATGCGCTCGTGCGTCTCGGCGAATCCGGGGGCGCGCACCGTGACAGCGGGCGGGGAAACGAGGACGCTGTTCACGACAATTCACTTCCCATCAGGTCGGCGGGGTCTGAGCCGATCTGCAGTTCTGGCACTCGTGCCTTCCTACTCGCTCCACGGTCGCTCGTCAAGCTCCCCGAGTGTCGTAGACAAGTCAGTGCAGTCTCTGTTTGGATAGGAAAAGTCCGAGGACGGGCGAGACGGGACAGATAGGGGGCAGAGCGATGATCGGGTTCGACACGGTTCTCCATGGAAGCACCGTCGACAGCGCCACCGGGATCGAGTCGACAGCACTCGGGCCGGGTGCGATGCCTCTGGCGATATTCGACGAGGCCGACCTCCCGGAACCCCTTTCGTCGCTTGAGCACGTCGCCCGCTCGACGGCCGGCCGCCAGTCGCTCATCCCCGCGAAACCGTTGTGGCCGTTCGGCCCGCGCGCGCGTCCGCACCGCCAGACCGGTTGACGGGATTTCGTCCGCGAGCGCGCGTTGTCGAGTCATCCCGCGCCGAGTCGCGTCGGATTGACGGTCAGGGTCGAGGGAGAATGGATGAATGGCCGACCAGAACGCATCCACGCCCCGGGCGACGTCTAACCGTTCAACGGTGCCCGTCTCCGACACCTTCAGACGGTACATCTCGACCGGGTGGGCCGAACGCACCGGGGAGGCCGCCCGACCACGGGAACAGTCCGCGTGGGCGGGAGCCCGGCGGGAGCGCATCTCGGCGCTCTACTCCGGCAAGCGCCTGATCATCCCGGCGGGCGCGGCCAAGGTGCGCTCCAACGACACGGACTATGCCTTCCGGCCACATTCGGCCTTCTCCCACCTCACCGGGTGGGCAAGTGATTCGGTTCCCGGAAGTGTGCTGGTGCTGGAGCCGACCGAGACCGGACACGAGGCGACGCTCTACTTTCGCAAGGCGGCCGGACGCGACTCCGACGAGTTTTACGCCAACCCGGAGATCGGAGAATTCTGGACCGGGCCGCGTCCCTCGCTCGCGCAGGTCTCCACGGATCTCGGCCTGCTCACCGCCGACCTTTCCGACTTCGATGGCGTCCTCGACACGATCGACGCCCGCACGATCATCGTCCGAGACGGCGATCGCGACCTCACCGACCAGGTCGACGGCCGCAGACTGCTCTCGGCGGACGCGGAGAGTCTCGAAAACGACGCCGACACGGCACTCGCTCGAGATCTCTCGGAATTGCGCCTGATCAAAGACGCCTACGAGATCGACCAACTCCGCCTCGCCGTCGCCGCCACCAAAAAGGGCTTCGAGGATGTGATCGCCGACCGCGACTCGATCGTCGCCCACGAGCGCGGCGAACGTCTCGTCGAGGGCACCTTCAACCGCCGGGCTCGTGCCGAGGGCAATGCCGTGGGGTACGACACGATCGCGGCGTCCGGCGCGCACGCCTGCATCCTGCACTGGACTCGCAATGACGGCGCAGTCATACCGGGTGAGCTGATCCTCATGGATGCCGGGATCGAGGTGGACAGCCTCTACACCGCCGACATCACCCGCACCTTCCCGGTGAACGGGGCGTTCGGCGCGACCCAGCGTCTCGTCTACGAGGCGGTGCGGGAAGCCGCGGATGCCGCATTCGACATTGTTCGTCCGGGCATCCGTTTCCGCGAGATCCATGCGACCGCGATGGGCGTGATCGCCCGCAAGACAGCGGAGTGGGGCTTTCTGCCGGTGAGTGCCGAGGATTCACTGAAGTCGGAGAACCAGTTCCACCGGCGATACATGGTGCACGGCACATCCCATCACCTCGGCCTCGACGTGCATGACTGTGCAGCGGCCCGACGGGACCTCTACCTCGACGGTGTGCTCGAAGCCGGGATGGTGTTCACCATCGAGCCAGGACTCTACTTCCAGCCCGACGACCTCACGGTGCCGGCCGAGTTCCGTGGCATCGGAGTGCGCATCGAAGACAACATCCTGGTCACCGACGCCGGAGCCGAGAACCTGTCGATCGGCATCCCCCGCACCGCGGATGACGTGGAGGCCTGGCTGAGCTGAGCCGCTCGCGCTGCTGGCCCGCTCGCGCTGCTGACTGCACCGATCCCGGGCCGTCGCGGTCAAGACGGGTCGGCGTGCCAGCCCATCCCGTCCGCAACGGCCCGGATCGGATGGCACTGTACGAAAAGCCCACTGCGCGAAAAGCCCAGCGTACGAAACGGCCGCGCGCGCGAACAGTTGCCCGCGCGCGAAACGGTCAGGACGTGCGCGAAAGCACGTCCTGCGCCTTCGACAACAAGTTGGGGTCGACCACGATCTCATAGCGGCTCGCGAGCACCTGGTGAGTCGAGGTGAAGTCGCGGGTGCGACGGGTGACCGCTGTCGCGGCGACACCGAAAAGCGCGCCGAATCCGGCCCCGATGATGATCGCCGCGATCACGTACTGCAACACGGTGCCGGTGCCGCCGAAGGTGAAGAGCACGCCGATGAAGAGTCCGAACCAGGCACCGCTCGCCGCACCAGCGCCGGCGGCCCGCCCGTAGGTGAGCTTCCCCGTGACGCGCTCGACCGTCTTGAGGTCGCTCCCGACGATCGAGACCTGTTTCACCGGGAAGTCCGCTTTGGCGAGTCGGTCGACGACCTCCTGCGCTTCGAAGTAGGTGTCATAGGTGCCTAAGACGTCACCCTTGGGAAGAGTGGGGATGAGTCGACTACGCGGTGCGAGGGGGCCTTGGTTGGTCATGACCCCATTATCCTCTGCGTCCATTCCTAAGGTCTAAGTTAGTCCTGTGAGCGCCGCAAGAATCTTCGTCGCCCGACTGGCCGGGTGCTCCGTTTTCGACCCCGCCGGCGACAAGGTGGGCCGGGTCCGCGACGTTCTCGTGGTGTATCGCCAGAAGGCGCCGCCGCGGGTCGTCGGCCTCGTCGTGGAGGTGCCCGGTAAGCGGCGCATCTTCCTCTCCATCGGCCGCGTCACGAGTTTCGGGCCCGGTCAGGTCATCACCACCGGGCTCATCAATTTTCGCCGGTTCGAACAGCGCGGGGGCGAGGT
>JANMBI010000049.1:0-3515 GCA_031360325.1 Frigoribacterium sp.
AACGTGTCCGCCGCGGATCATGCCGAACGAGGTCGAGGAGTCGAAGAAGCTCCCGCCCGGCAGGATCGTGACGGTCTGCTTTCCGGCATTGATGAGATCGGCGTCCTCCTCTCCTTCGAAGGGGAACGGACCCATGCCGAGTAGGCCGTTCTCGCTCTGCAGGGTCACGCGCACGCCATCCGGAAGGTGGTTGGCCACCAGGGTCGGGATGCCGATGCCGAGGTTCACATAGTCGCCGTCGCGCAGCTCGGCTGCGGCGATCGTCGCCATCTCGTCCCGCGTCCAGCTCATGCGCCGACCTCCGTGCCTGTGCTCGTGTGGTGCCGTACCGTGCGTTGTTCGATGTCCTTCGGGCGTGGTGTCGCGAGCACCACGCGCTGGACGTAAACGCCCGGGGTGATCACGAGGTCCGGGTCGAGGTTCCCGACCTCGACGATGGATTCCGCCTCGGCGATGGTGAGCCGACCGGCCGTGGCGACCACGGGATTGAAATTCCGGGCGGTGTGCCGGTAGACCAGATTGCCCTCGGTGTCGGCCAGGTGGGCCCTCACCAGGGCGACGTCGGCGACGATGCCGCGCTCGCGGATGTGCAGGTGACCATCGAAGGTCTCGTGTTCCTTGCCTTCGGCCACGAGGGTGCCGACGCCGGTGCGCGTGTAGAAGGCCGCGATTCCCGCACCGCCGGCTCGAAGCCGTTCGGCGAGCGTGCCCTGCGGGGTGAATTCCACTTCGAGTTCTCCCGCGAGGTAGAGCTCGGCGAAGAGCCTGTTCTCGCCGACGTAGGAGGCGATCACCTTCGCAACCTGACGGCTCTCGAGCAGCAGTCCGAGAGCCTTGCCATCCACCCCCATGTTGTTCGAGACGATGGTGAGCTCCCGTGCCCCGGAATCTCGCACCGCTTCGATCAGGTCGACCGGCACGCCGCAGAGCCCGAAACCGCCCACGGCGAGGGTCATCCCGTCGGCGAGGGCGCCGACGAGCGCGTCCGCGGCGTCGCCGCGCACTTTGCTGTGCGGTTTGGGCGAACGGGGCAGCTGGGACATGTGGTCCTCTCCGGTGAGGCGGGCGGCCCGAACGGTGCATGCCCACACCTGATGGAGACTAGGGATCGGGTAGAGCGGCTGTCAAGTCGCTCCCGTCGGTGCAGATTCGCAGAACGTGAGTGCAAAAGCCCCCGTTGACGCCCCTTCGCAGTGCAGGAAGACTCGGTGTGGCGTGCGACGTGGCGATTGCTGTCGGCAGGGACCGCCGCCAGGAAGAGAGCAGTGATGATCGACACCCCACCCCACCCCGCGAGCCGCCTCGCGGCCGGGTCTCTCGACGGATGCCGCGCCCTGGTCACAGGGGGAGGAAGCGGAATCGGAGCGGCCTCCGCACGAGCGCTGGCGGCGCGAGGCGCGCACGTGGTCGTCGCGGATGTGGACCGCCCGGCCGCCGAGTCGGTGGCCGAAGCGATCGGCGGCTCCGTCTGGGTGGTGGATCTTCTCGATGCCGATGCCCTCACCGATGCGTCGCTCGCCGCTCCGCTGCGCGGCATCGATATCCTCGTGAACAATGCGGGCATCCAGCGGATTAGTCCCATCGAGGAGTTCGACCCCGCGGACTTCCGTCGCATCCTCACCCTCATGCTCGAGGTGCCGTTTCTGCTCATACGGGCGGCGTTGCCTGGCATGTACGAGCGGAAGTTCGGGCGCATCATCAACCTCTCGTCGGTGCACGGGATCCGGGCATCCCCGTACAAGAGCGCCTACGTTTCGGCGAAGCACGGTCTTGAGGGGCTGTCCAAGGTGACGGCACTCGAGAGCGGACCGCACGGTGTCACGAGCAACTGCGTGGCACCGGGCTACGTGCGCACTCCACTGGTTGAGAAGCAACTCGTGGAGCAGGCGGCGGTCCACGGGATCCCGGAGTCGGAGGTTCTGAGTCGCATCATGCTCACCGAGAGCGCGATCAAACGACTCGTGGAACCGCGAGAGGTGGCATCTCTGGTGGCGTGGCTCGCATCCCGCGAGGCCGCGATGGTCACCGGGGCGAGCTACACGATGGACGGCGGCTGGTCGGCACGCTGAGCGCTGCTCCGTCCGAGCAGCTGTGACTCCAAAGCCCGGGTGCGCTCGCGGAGCGCGTCGGCGACCGCCGCGACGGCGGGTTGGCGCAGCGATTCGGTGCGAAGCACCATCCAGTACGGAAGTTGTTCCGCGAACTCAGCGGGCAAAAGTCGAACCAGGTCGGCGTGCCGATCGGCCATGAAGCACGGCAGGAACCCGATACCCGAGCCGGCCCTGGTCGCCTCGACGTGAACGAAGACATTGGTGGAGCTGATCGAGTCCCGCATGGTGGGCACGAGGCGCCGCGGGGCGTCGAGGTCGTCAACCTGCAGCATCGAGTCCACGAAGTAGACGAGCGGATGCGTGACGAGTTCGGCCGCATTCGCCGGCAGACCGTTTTCGGCCAGGTAGTCGCGGGACGCATACATGCCGAGCACGTACTCGCCGAGTTTCACCGCCTCCGCTCGGTGCACCTGCGGTGCCCCGACGACGACCTCGATGTCGAGACCGGAGCGGTGTTGCATCGCCCGGCGGGTGACCGTGAGGATCTCGACCCGGAGATTGGGGTGGTGGCGCTGGAGAGCGGTGATGGCCGGAGTGGCGATGTACGCGCTGAATCCGTCGGTGGCCGACAGCCGCACCACTCCGCTCAACTTGCGGCCATCTTCCTCGGTTTCGCCGAGCGCGGAGACCGCCGATTCGACCCCTTCGGCGGACCGTACCGCCCGCCTACCGAGGTCCGTCAGTTCCCAGCCGCCGACCGTGCGCGCCAGGACGCGCCCGGACAGTGCCTTTTCGAGGGCCGCAATGCGACGGGAGACGGTGGTGTGGTTGAGTCCGAGGAAATCCGCCGCCGAGGTGAACCTGCCCGTGCGGGACACGGCGAGAAGCACAAGCAGGTCGTCGGGGTTCGGGGCGGGGGTTGCCGCGGCGGAGTCCAGCACATCTGCAAGTATGCACACAAAATGTGCGGAACTGGGCATTGAGGCACTGAGTCTCTGCGGCAATACTCAGTGAAGCCCCGGCCGCTCCTCTTCGAGAGCGGACGGCCCATCGACAGGTGTCAGGGACGACACCGGAGGAGAGCGACATGAGCGTGAGCAGAACCGTCGGAACAACCGAATCGGGCAGCGGGGGATCGCCGGGAGCGGTCACGAGCACCTCCGGACTTCGCAAGATCGTGGCGGCATCCATGGCCGGCACCGTCGTGGAGTGGTACGAGTTCTTCCTCTACGCCACCGCGGCCAGCCTGGTCTTCGGCACGTTCTTCTTCCCGAACGCCGGGACACGGCTCGACGGGATCATCGCGGCCTTCCTCACCTACGCCGTCGGGTTCATCGCCCGGCCCATCGGAGGGATCGTGTTCGGTCAGATCGGTGATCGGCTCGGCCGCAAGCACACGCTCCAGGTCACGATCATTCTCGTGGGCGTGGCGACTTTTCTGATGGGCTGCCTGCCCGGTTTCGC
>JANMBI010000062.1:0-17723 GCA_031360325.1 Frigoribacterium sp.
GCAACGAACAAACCCGCAGCCACGACACCTACTGGGAGTGAAACCACAGCGGCCCGGGCAAACAGTCCGGGCCGCTACCACTTCCGCAGAAGAGCGCTACCGGGTCGCCAGAACAGCGCTACCCGATGAGGCGACGCGCCAGTTATCGACAGGGCTCTAACGAGAACGCAACGAAAGGATGACACGCATGTCGGAAGTGTGGGCGGGAATTGACTCAGGGAAGCGGGCGCATCACTGCGTCGTAATTGATCAGGAAGGGCAGACACTGCTGTCCCGGCGAGTCGAGAACGACGAAACCGTGCTGCTGGAGCTCATCGCGGAAGTCGCGGAGCTCGCCGCGGACCGAGAGATCGTCTGGGCGACAGACCTGAACTCGGGTGGCGCCGCGCTGTTGATTTCGTTGCTAATCGATCACGGCCAGCAGGTGCTCTATATCCCGGGCAGGATCGTCCACCACGCCGCCGCAACCTATCGGGGCGAGGGGAAGACCGATGCGAAGGATGCCCGAATCATCGCCGACCAAGCGCGGATGCGCACCGACCTGCAAGCGGTTCACGGCGGCGATCAAATCAGCGTCGATCTGCGGCTCCTCACCGCCCGTCGGCTGGATCTGATCCATGACCGGGTGCGGGCAATCAACAGGCTCCGCGCCACCATGCTTGAGTACTTCCCAGCGCTAGAGCGGGCGTTCGACTACTCGAAGAACAAGGCTGCGCTGACCCTCCTATCGACGTTTCAGACATCGTCGGGACTGCGTCGGATCGGTGCCACCCGGCTGACGGCATAGTTGAAGAAACGTGGGTGCCGCCACAGCGCCACCGTCGCTCAGAAAGCGGTCGATGCCGCACGCGAACAAGAAACCATACTGCCGACCGAGATTGTCGCCGCCACCCTCGTGTCGCGCCTGGCCGCCGTGATCACCGCGATCGACGCGGAGCTGGTGGAACTCGACGCGACCATCACCGCCCGGTTCAACGAGCACCAGAACGCCGAAATCCTGCAGAGCATCCCCGGCTTCGGCCCCATACTCGCCGCAACCTTCCTCGCAAACATCGGTGGAGACCTCCGTAATTTTGAGAACGCCGATCGACTCGCCAGCGTTGCAGGCGTCGCACCAGCCCCCAGAGACTCCGGTCGCATCAGCGGCAACCACCACCGGCCCCGACGATTCAACCGGCGACTCCTGCGCACCTGCTACCTCGCCGCCTTGTCGAGCCTGAAAAACAGCCCCGCCTCGAGAATCTATTACGACCGGAAACGGGCGGAAGGAAAGTCACACAAACAAGCCATCCTCGCTCTTTCCCGACGCCGCATCAACGTCATCTGGGCCATGCTGCGCGACCACACCCCCTACCAAGAACCTGCCACCCACCGGCCCCTCGCCGCTTGACAAAGACATTGAGATTCCCAATGCCCGGGTTCGATCCGGTTGAGCACCTCGACAGGGCGCTGGTGGATCGAGGTGATCGGCACCACGAACCGGGGCCGACGCGTGTCGCCACGTCGTCGGGGACGCCGATGCGGGCGACCAGTGCGCAGCACCGCAGCCGCATCGCGCGCCACCACACGCGCCGGGCTGTAGAGCGCCTGGTAGATCGTCTCGACCGCGATCCGCTGCCCGTGCGTCACCGCGAGTTCGTGAACGACCTGCTCTGGGCTCCACCGCTTGTCCAGATGCCCGCTGCACGAGCACCCGCAACGGGATATCCGAATCCAGCCGACGCCGCTTTGGACGCGGCCGCCGGGAGCACATCAACGCGTGCGCTGTGAACGGATGGTAGCTGCCGTCTCTGGCACGATTGCGGGTCAATTCACGCGCCA
Organism: Frigoribacterium sp.; assembly: GCA_031360325.1. Classification (GTDB taxonomy): domain Bacteria; phylum Actinomycetota; class Actinomycetes; order Actinomycetales; family Microbacteriaceae; genus Lacisediminihabitans. The sequence continues at coordinate 1,822 of JANMBI010000062.1, forward strand.
CCGTCGACACCGCCCGGCCGAGATCAACTGCGATCGCCCGTGCCGACGTGCCGGCGCGGACCCCGTCAGCGATCCGGACACGCTCTGCCTCACTCAGATACCGCCCAGACTCAGCACGCCGCTGATAGCGGCCGACCACGGGCTCAACGATTCGCGTGCCGTTCTCGCGGACGGTCACCCCGCCGTTCTTCCACCAGTGCCCGGTCTTGCGATCGATCCCGAGACGACGGCACGCCTCCGAGATCGACACGCCTGCCCGAGCATCTTCGCGAACGCCCGCTGCTTATCCACCATCGGCTGCCGTCCCGGACGACGGCTGCATCCAAATCTCACACACACCTACCTACCTCAGGTGTAGCGACGATCCCTGGAATCCGCCGAGCAACACTGGGGAAATTCGCTGAGCGCCGTCAGGTGGAGACGCCGGATTCGTGGTTGGCGGGGCTGCGGCTCGGCGCGATCGATGGGACGGTCCTGGATTTGGCTGACACGCAAGCGAATGTCGACTTCTGCGTCCGCCCGGCGTCGAGCCGGGGCGAGCATGCCGCGTTCCGGCAGGCCCGGCTGGTGGCGTTGGCCGAGTGCGTGTTGACGCCGACCCAAAACAGGGCTAATAGTGCCGGGTGAGTTCTAGCGCGATACTGGCCCTATTTTCGGTCGGCGTTAACAAGACGCCCTTCTCGCAGTCATCGCCCTTCACCAGAAGGCCCGCGCCGTAGCACGACAAAGCTGGGGATGACGGTTGTAACCAGCAATACGAAACTACTTGAAATCAGACCGCCTAGCGGGCCGATAAGGAGCATCGCCGGGAAAGCAAAGGCGACTTTTAGTACTGCGGCGCTTCCAGCGCTGCGCGCTTGAAGTCGAATGTGCCCTGCAGCCAAAGACACCTGGCTTATTCCTGTGGTCAGAGTGAATACGGCCAGAAATCCGAAGACCCATGCAACTGCGACGTTCGGAGGCGCTTGAGTGCCGAACATAGCGGTAAGTACAGCCGAGAACACGCTGGTCAAGCTTAGAACGCCCATCATAACAAACAACGTCGTGATCACGGCGACCAACGTCAGGACGCGTCGACGATCGGCATGGGCAGCGCCCAGACGTGCGGATAGATGTGGCCAGATCGCTTGACTGGCTCCGCCTAGAATCGCTGCGCCAGCGGATGCCAATCGAAAGGCGACGGGATAACCGGCAGTCTCGGCGACTGGGACCACGCTGAGAACAAAAATGTCGACTTGAAAAATCGCGACCGCGCTGAGCTGCATGATCAAAAAGTGAAAAGATGTACGGCTGAATCCGGTCGGGAAACGATAGTTCTCGGCTCCTTGAAAGGACCTCCGCCGCAGTACGGTCAACCAGTGGACAATTTGGACTGTAAGGGTGACCACGGCTGGCGCTACAGCAATCCAGAGTCCCCAATGGTGCGAAAAGACGAAGTAACCGGCTCCGACGGTCAGGACAGCGCCCGCGACAGATACGGCAGCACTTATACCGATCCGCTGTTCGACAGCTCTGAGTCGATCGATGATTGAGATCGGAACGAGGCAGAGCCCGACTAATAGTCCGACGGCAACGACTGCCGGTGCGCTCGTCCTTAGAGCGAGAATCACGGCGATTGGCATCAGGCATACGGCGATGATGGCGGAAATTCGGAGCCCCCGCAGCCAAACCGCCATCCGTGCAGCCTCGCCGGTTCTAGACGCAACGGCCTGAGTCGCCATCCCGACGCCGAAGTCGAAGAGTCCTACGAGTCCATACGCTGTCGTCAGTTGAGCAAGTACTAAAAAGTCTCTAGCCGCGAGCGAAGAAGCCCCGAGGCCATAGATTACAAACGCGGCCAGCGCGCTAGACAATCGAAGTGCGACGAAAAAACCAGCTTCCCGAAGGAGCTTCCTAGAGGCTGCCAAAAAAATCCTATTCAGAGCCGCTGTGTGCGGCAATCGGGCGAACGCTTAGTTGCGATCTACCAGGCCACGATCCCGGAGGCCATTCACTAAGTAATAAGCACGCGTCACCACCGCCGCTAAATACTCGGCGAGAGGGATACCTCCACGAGTCAGAGATCTTCGCGTCTCAGCTGCTTCAACTGAGGTGGCAACTTTATTCGCAAATGTGAGGCTCCCGTCGTGGACGCGAAAAGAGCCGGTCAATGCCGGGACATATCGAAGGCCCGCCTTCCACGTTCGCAATCGCAAAAAAAGATCGAGGTCCATCGAATACGGAAGGTCTTCTCGGAGCCAACCGACCTCCGACACGGCGTCACGTCTGTAGATCGAGCCCGGCTGAGGAATCAAGTTTGGGCCGTACATGGAAACCCAAAGGCCAAGCCTTCCTGGTCGAAGCCGACGCGTCACCTTGTCTTCAGAGTCGATCAGATTCAGCTGACCGTAGGCCCCTGCGATCGCAGGCCTGCTACCTAACAGACGAACGGCTCGCATGAAGCCGCTTTCGAGGAGATCGTCATCACCAATCCACGTGATTAGATCCGTGGATTCCGCAGCCCAGGCTTGGTTGACTCCTGGAGCCAGCCCGGCCACTTCTCCCGGCGCCTCTTTAAAAAAATGGACTTTTCCCTCAAACTCCTGCAGTTGAAATCGGATCTCAGCCATCCGCGCTGGAGGGCCGACCACCGTGACAACCAGATCGAGATCGGGCGAAGTGGCGTTCCGAAAAACCGAACCGACTGTTGCTGGAAGATATCCGGGCCTGCTACCCGCCGTAGGTATGACTATTTGCAACGAAAGCAATAGGGCTCTTTCTTTCTGAAGTGAGGGGTCGGTAGTAGTGGAGCACGATCGAACGTTCCGTCGATACCTAACTCAGATCAAGGATGATGTCTCGCATCAGATCAATGCCTTCATGTACAGGGTAGTGATGATTGCCCACGAATAGTCCGTCGTCGTGAATCTTGTCGGCAGCCGGAAGATCATTCGGAACGATTGAACGCATGTATTTCATCTCACAAGTGTTCGACCACGTCATCGGCGTTGATACGCACGCCAAAACCCACACGTTGGTGGTCCTCGATTCCCACGGCGCCAAGCAAGCCGGTGACACCGGAATACCCGCAACCGGAACCCTGCGTCTGGTAACCGTGGACTTCTTTGATTGTGTCGTCGATATCCACCAGGGCGTACTCATTGACCCCGGCTGCGATCGGCGCCACAGTGGCGGCGTTGACCAGCCACCGCCAGGCGACCGCGTCGAACTGGCGGACACGGCCGACGGTGAACGCCCGCAGAAAGGAGCCCAAGGTTGACGGTGCGTAGGCGCCGGTGAACAGCTTCTTCATCCCGCCGTGGCGGAGGATGGCCATGTCATCGATCTATGCCGAGGTCGGCATGGATCGACTTATGCCGACTTTGAGATCATGCCGATGAAGGTTGCGCTTGCGAGCGAAATTGCTGTGCTGGGGGGCTTCTGGGGCGGGAACCCTTGCTGCGCGTCGGCATAGCTACAGGGCTTCAAGGATGGTCCTTGCCAATAGGATGATCGTCGGTGCTTGGAGCACGCTGGCAAGGCCGCGCCCTAATACCAGAAGTAGCGCCTGCTGAGGCATTTTTGGCGCTCCAACGAGTCGGCGAGATGGGGATTGGGGCCCGCTCGAGCTACTTTGGGACGGTGCGTTTGCGGCGGATAGCCACATCGCCGTAGCTTACGTGGTTGTGTTGTCGCCCGGTCCCTGCGGTTCCAACGGTCCTGGATCCGGAAGCGTCCTGGCGGGCGTCTCTCAGCGGTGAAGTCACGCTACGGGCACGAATAGGTGTAAGTCAGGCAGGCGCGGTGCCGCCTGGTGGGCGCGCGATTGCGTTCTCTCGGGCTTTCCGGACGTATCGGCCGGTGTCTCCGGATCGCCATGATTTCAAAACCGTTCACCCCAAGGAACACCAGGCGATCGCCGTCACAGGGTCAAGCGACCGCTCTCCAGAGTGTGCGCCACAAGCAGTAGCTTCGGCCACTCTCGTCGGGGCTCAGAATACACCCGGCACGACAATGAGCGCGTTGAAGACCACGTGGGCGATGATCGTTCCGCCGATGCGCCTCGTGACCACCGCGAGAACACCCGCGGCCACGCCGAACGCGAGGGTTGCGATGCCCACCACCAGCAGTTGCGAAGGAGAAGTTAAGGCAAGCAGATGCAGTGCCGCGAACGCGATCGAACTCACCGCGACGGCCACGTAGGGGCCGGCCGACCGCTCGAGCACTCGCAGCAGCAGGCCGCGGAAGAACAGCTCCTCGACCACCGGGGCGATCAGCATCGGAGCCAACACTGCGGTGAACAGCCACCACCCGTCGTCGATGGTGAGGGCGGAGGGTGCCGCCCGCCCGTAGACGCCGATCTCGATCAGCGTCGCCGCGACCCGGGCGAGGAGACCCACGCCCAAACCCCAGAGGGCGTCGATGGGTCGAAAGCGAAGGCCCACGTCGCGGGCGAGCGACCGGGTGCCGCGAAACCGGCTAGAGAGGAGCACCGCGCCGAGCAGCGGGGTCCAGACGGCCAGATACCCGAGAAGTGGTGAGAGAACCGATCCGCGAAAGAGGACAGGTACCGATAGGACCAGCGTGACCGTGAGCGCGAGTGCGATCGCAGCATCCGCGAGGCCCCAGCGTAGGCGGATTGTGGTCACCAAGTCAACCTAGTGCGCCGAGTCGTGTACGAGTGGAGATCGAATCCATGTCACGATAAAGCCGTGGCGGGGGAATCGGCCGCTCACTGAAAGCCGGGGGAGGCTGCAATGGAACTTCGCGACTACATTCGCATCCTACGCAAGAGCTGGGTGCTCATCGTCTTGCTCACGCTCGTGGGCGTCGGCGCCGCGGCCGGGTTCTCGATCGTGCAGAAGCCCACCTACACCGCCACCTCCAAAGTGTTCGTCTCTACCCAGAGCAGCGGGTCCGTCGCCGACCTCGCGCAGGGCAGCAGCTTCACCACCCAGCGCGTGCAGACCTATTCCGACCTCGTGACCACGCCGATCGTGCTGCTGCCCGTGATCGCGTCGCTGCACCTCACGATGACCGACAATCAGCTCGCCAGCACGGTCACCCCCACGGCAACGCTCAATACCTCGATCATCGAGATCGCGGTCACCGACACCAATCCGGTGCGCGCCGCCGACATCGCCAACGCGATCTCATCGAGCCTCTCCTCGGTGGTCATGACGATCGAAACCTCCGATTCCACCGGCTCCGTCAGCCCGGTCAAGCTCACTCCGGTGCAGGAGGCCTCGGTGCCGACCGCGCCGGTGAGCCCCAAGATCCCGCTCAACATTGCGCTCGGCGCGCTCGTGGGACTCGCCCTCGGAATCGGCATCGCCGTGCTGCGGGAGACCCTCGAGACGCGCATCCGCAACGAACACGACGTGGAGCTCGTCACCGACGTGCCGGTGCTCGGCGGCATCGTGTTCGACCCCCGCGCCCGGGATCGCCCGCTCATCGTGCAGGACGACCCCAAGAGCCCGCGGGCGGAGTCGTTTCGCACGCTGCGCACCAACCTGCAGTTTCTCGACGCGGACCGCGTCGACCGCTGCTTCGTGATCACCTCGTCCATCGAGAGTGAGGGCAAGAGCACCACCGCCGCAAACCTGGCGATCGCCCTCTCAGATGCCGGGTCTCGCGTGCTTCTCATCGACGCCGACCTGCGTCGCCCGAAGATCGCCGACTACATGGACCTCGAGGGCGCCGTGGGCCTCTCCGACGCGCTCATCGGTCGAGCCAACCTCCAAGACGTCGTGCAGCCGTGGGGCAAGGCGGGGCTCTACGTGCTGCCCGCCGGCAGCGTGCCGCCCAACCCGAGCGAACTGCTCGGCTCCGCCCGCATGGAGTCCATGCTTGCCGAGTTCAACCGGGCCTTCGATGTGGTCATCTTCGACAGCCCGCCGCTGCTGCCGGTGACGGATGCCGCCATCCTGGCCAAGAAGGTCGGGGGAGCGATCATCATCGTGGCGGCCGGCCGAACGCACAAGAACCAGCTCAAGGGGGCGGTGAGCGCCCTGCACAACGTCGGCGCCCCCATCTCCGGGCTCGTGCTCACCATGCTCCCCACCAAGGGGCCGGATGCTTACGGATACGGTCGCTACGGGTATGGCTATGCCTATGGCTACGGCACCGTGGACGACGACCGAAAGCAGAAGCCGGCCCGAGGTGCAAAGGGTCGGGGCACAAAGGTCCGGGCGTGAGCCCGACAGCCCGGGAGTGGCCCCGGCCGTTCTCGATCCTCGTGGTCTGCACGGGCAACATCTGCCGCTCCGCGCTCGCCGAGCAGCTGTTGCGGGCTCGCTTCGCCGCCTCCGGTCTCGACGTGACCGTTCGCAGCGCGGGCACCGGCGCGGTGGCGGGCACACCGATGACGCCGCAGGCAGCCGAACTGTCGATGCGGTACGGCGGTGCGCCCGCCCGTCACACGGCCACGGAACTCACCGAGCGCCTCGTGGCCGACGCCGACCTGGCGCTCACCGCAACCCGCGACCACCGCCACGCGGTCGCGATGCTGCACCCCCGGGCGGCGCGGTACACCTACACGATCGCCCAGTTCGCGCGCCTCCTCTCCGCGCCGTCGCCCACCGAACCCGGGGTGACCGGCCGCAACCCCTTCGAGCCGGAGCTTCCCGATACCGACGACGGGAACGATCCGCTGCACCGTCGTCTCAGCGCTCTCCTCGATGAGGTCGCGGCGAGCCGCGGCTTCGCGCCGACCCCGGCGCACCCGGATGCCGACGACATCGAAGACCCCTACCGCCAGTCGCAGGAGGTCTACGACCGCGTCGGCGCCATCGTCGACACCGCGGTTGCGGCCATCGCCGCCTTTCTCTCCACCGCGAAAACGGAGGAATGAGGGTGGCGCGATCTAGGCAGCCGCGTGATCTTTCGCGCCATCACCTGCTCACCTACCTCGGAATCGTGCTCTTCCTGCTGGCGGACATCGGGCTCGTCGCCTTCGCCGTCGCGTCGTCGCACACCGCGAACACGGTGTCGAAGGCCGGACCGATCCCCACATTCCACGCGACCGCTCCGACGGCCAGTCCCACTTCGACCCCCGCGCCGACTCCTTCGCCGACCGCGGCGGCGCTCGCGGTGCCGCCCACGCGGCTTCTCTCGGCGCTCAATGCGACCACCGCCTGGCGCGCGACCACCGGGGCCTGCCCGGCGACCGCGGCCTCCCCCGAACTCAGTACCGACTCCGGCGCCACCTGGGTGAAAACCGACGTCACCGGCCCCACCAAGGTCACCGCGCTGCAGCGAATCATCGTGGGTTCGCCCGCCTCGGCGACGATGATCGGGCTGAGTCAGGCCGGCTGCGCGCCCGAACTGGTCAAGACCTTCGTGTCCGGTAGCAACTTCGCGTCCTACCCGAAGGAGCTCGCCTCCGCCTGGTACGTCGATCCGTCCACCCGCGGCGTGGTGCATTCCCCGAAGGGCGCCCAGCCCGCGCCGTGCCCCGCTGTCGTAGCGATCGCCCCGAGCGACGCGAAGTCGGCGGCAATCCTCTGCTCGGATCACACGGTGTACGCCACGGCCGACGCCGCCGTCACCTGGTCACCACCGGTTTCGGTGGCCGGCGCGGACAACCTCGCGGCGAACGTGCAGGGTTTCGTCGCGACCGCGACCGCAAATTCGAAGTGCACCGGGGTGCGGCTGGTGTCACTCTCCGGCACGCCACTTGCTGTCACCGCGACCGCCTGCCTGCCTCTCCCGGTCGGGGCCTCACCGCCTGCGGACCAGGTAGCTGTATCGGAGGCGTCCGGCACGTTGTGGGTGTGGGCGGGCGCACACCTGAAGCGGTCGAGTGACGGGGGTGCGACATGGCAGTAGCGCGGCAACCGGGCAGCAAAGAGCCGAGCCCGAGCGCCTCGGTTACGCGAGATTGGCGCGAGGTCTACTCCTCTGGGCTCGTCCTTACGGACCTTCTTGTGCTGGGCTGGGTCGTGTTCGGCGCACAGATCGCGTGGTTTGGCTTCGACGTCACCAACGTGGCGTTTCGGGCCGACAGCGGTGTGCTCGCGATCAACTATTCGGCCGTTTCGATAGTGCTCATGGCCGCGTGGATGTGGATCCTGGGCATCTACGGCTCCCGTGGATATCGCGTGCTTGGCACCGGTCCAGAAGAGTACAAACTCATCGCGAGTGCGTCGTTCACTCTCTTCGGCATCGTCGCGATCATCGCGTTCTTGGGACACATCGACTTCGCGCGCGGCTACATCCTCATCGCTTTCCCTCTCGGGATAGCAGTCTTGGTTTTTTCTCGATGGATCTGGCGTCAATGGCTCGGGGCACAGAGAGCTCGAGGGGGTTATTCGTCGCGAGTCGTTTTGGTCGGGTCCGAGGAGTCCTCTCTCAGGATCGCCAAAGAACTCTCCAAGCACTTCGTCGCGGGATATCACGTGGTGGGCGCCTGTGTACCGCTGGGTACCCCGGGTGCAACTCTTGGCGGCACAGACATTCGGGTTTTTGGCGGACTGGGCGCCATCAACGAGGCGCTGAGACTGGCCGAAGCCGACACGGTTGTGGTCACGAGCGGCTCAGAGATCACCGCCCAGCGCATGCGAGAACTGAGTTGGAGCCTCGAGCCGGGCCGACAGCACCTTGTCGTGGTTCCGAGTCTGACCGACATCGGCGGACCCCGAATCCATACGCGTCCGGTCGCAGGGTTGCCGCTGATACACGTTGAAACACCAAGCTATGAGGGAAGAAAGAAGTTTGCCAAACGCGCATTTGACCTGATCGGATCCAGCCTCCTCCTGGTTCTCTCGTCTGTGCTGCTCCTGCTGCTCGCCCTCTTGGTCAAGTTCACCAGTGACGGTCCCGTCTTCTATTGGCAAGAGCGGGTGGGGCTTGACGGCAAGATATTCCACATGCTCAAGTTCCGCTCCATGCACGTGAACGCGGACTCTCGGCTGGCCGAATTACTCGCCGCACAGGGCTCTAATCAGATTCCCCTCTTCAAGGTGAGGAACGATCCCCGTCTAACTCATCTGGGGTCGTTCATTCGAAAGTACTCGCTCGATGAATTACCTCAACTCGTTAACGTTTTGAGAGGGGACATGAGTCTTGTGGGGCCGCGTCCCCAAAGAGCAAGCGAGGTTGCGTTGTATGACCTCGCTGCCCGCCGACGATTGATTGTTCAACCCGGAATGACGGGGTTGTGGCAAGTCAGCGGCAGATCTTCGCTCTCGTGGGAAGACGCGATTCGCCTCGACCTGTACTACGTGGAGAATTGGTCGGTCGTGGGGGATATCGTGATACTTTGGCGCACGATCAAGGCGGTTCTTTCACCCGGCCAAACCGCGTTCTAGGCTCGTCGTCCGCTCGGCAGGATCGCGCGCCAACGGCTCCCCCCGCCGGACCACGAACATTAGCGCGGTCAGGTTGCACGAGCCCACCGAAGGACCCTGCTTGAATGGCACAATGTCTCCCTCTCACTCGGCGCGCCGACGGGCGCCGAAGCGGGCGCGCAGGGCGCCGCGGCGCCGCGGCGTTCTCATCGTCGTAGGCTCCGTGCTCCTGCTCGTCGTGGTCGCGGTGGCCTGGGTGGGCATCCGGGCCGTGCTAGCGAAGAGGGAATTGGAAGCGGCCGTTCCCCTGGCCTCCACTCTGCAGAGCCAGATCGCTGCCGGGGAGTCGAAGGCGGCCTCCGCGACGTTCGCCCGGCTGGCGGGCCACGCCTCCTGCGCCGCCGGCGACACGAGCGATCCGGTGTGGCGGGCATTCGAAGCGGTGCCGGTGGCCGGCGCGAACCTCACCGCGGTTCGCGAACTCGCCGCGGTGATCGATGCTCTCTCCCGCGACGGTCTCGAGCCGCTCACCACGATCGCGGGTCACGTCTCGCTGAGCGAGTTCAAGCCGGTGGACGGTGCCATCGGTGTCGCCCCCCTAGCGGCTCTGCAACCACAGATCGCCAGGGTTTCCGCCGCCTTCGCCGCGGCGCGACTCGGGGTGCGGGCCATCGACACGAGCCAGACGATCTCCGCCGTGACGGACGCGGTGACCCGGCTGCGCACCACGGTCGGCAAGGCCGCCGAGGCCGCCGCCTCCGTCGACCGGGCGGTGCGGCTGGTTCCGGCCATGCTCGGGGCCGACGGACCGCGCAATTACCTGCTGCTGTTCCAGAACCCGGCGGAACTGCGCGCGACCGGCGGAATCCCCGGGGCGGTGGCGCTCATCCACACCGAGGCCGGTCGCATCAAGCTCGTTCAGCAGGCCTCGGGCGCCGACTTTCCCCGCTACCCGACGCCCGTGCTACCGCTGCCGCCAGAGACCCGCGGCCTGTACGGCGACATCACGGGCGAGTACCTGCAAGACGTGACCCTCACCCCAAAGTTCGCCCTGTCGGCGGAGCTGGCCCGGGAGATGTGGAGACGCAAGTTCGGGGTCACCGTGGACGGGGTGATCTCCATCGACCCCGTCACCCTGGGCTACCTGTTGGCGGCCACCGGGCCGATCCCCCTGCCGACCGGGGACGTGCTCACCTCCGCCAACGCGGTGAAGCTGCTCCTGAGCGACGTCTACGCGCGCTACACGAACCCGGCCGACCAGGACACGTTCTTCTCCGCGGCCGCCAAAGCCGTCTTCTCCGCCGTGTCCGATGGCAAACTCGATCCGACCGCGCTCGTGAAGGCCCTCGCGCAGGCCGGCGCCGAACGTCGGATTCTGGTCTGGAGCGCCCACCCCACCGAGCAAGCGGTGTTGACCGGCACGACTCTCGCCGGGGGGCTGCCCGTGAGCGATGCCACAAATCAGCGCTTCGGCATCTACCTCAACGACGCCACCGGGGCGAAGATGGACTACTACCTCGACGTGAAGATCGCCATCGCCCAGGCGGTCTGCCGCTCGGACGGTCGCCCGAGCTACGCGATCAACATGACCCTCACCAACACGGCGCCCGCGGATGCCGCGACCTCGCTCAGACCCTATGTGACAGGCGGCGGGATCTTCGGAGTAGCGCCCGGAAACATCAGGACCATCGTGGCCGCCTACGGCCCGAAAGACGTGCAACCGCTCGACGTGCTGCAGGACGGCAAGGCCGCGGTGTATCAGCCGGCGCTCGACGATTGGTATCCCGTGAACCGCGTGACGACCGAGCTTGCGCCTGGCCAAAGCACGACGCTGCTCTTCGAATGGCAGGGGATGACTCGATCGGCGGGGGTCGCGTCGATCGAGTCGACCCCAACAATTCACGCGACGGAAACAAGGAAAAGTAAACTTTCCTGCTGATTTGCTCTAAGGTACTTGATATGCCCTAAGTGTTGAGCCGTAATCATGCGTGGGCGGGGGCCAAAGTTACACAGCTGTACAGAGTATTTGCCGCAAGCACTAGGGCTGCGGCATTTTCAGGTGAGGGGACGCCAACCATGGCAAAAAGAATTCTCGTAATCGCAGCGATCGCCATCGCCGCAATCTTCGCAGTGCCGACCGCGGCCATGGCCGCGGGCTATGTCCCGCCGGGCAATGTCAGTTCCAGCGGCGGTCCGACGGCCGCGCCGGGTGCCACCGTTACGGTGACCTTCGCCGCCGGCTCCTACAATAGCGGCGAGGCCGTCACGGTTTCCGTCACGGGTGACCCTGCGCCGACACTCGGTGTCATCGGTACGGCCACGAGCACCTACACGGCCACCTCGACCGGCGGGCTGAGCTTCAAGGTCATCATCCCCGCATCGGCCACCTCCAGCAGCGTGTACTCCGTCGTGGCAACCGGCCAAACGTCGGGCAACGTCGGCACCTACCGCATCACGGTAGCGGGAACCGGCGCGTCGACCGCAGTCAGCAAGGGTCTCGCCTTCACCGGCGGCACCATCTCGATGCTGGTCGTCTGGAGCGCCGCCGGCCTCCTCGCCCTCGGCGCCGCGCTGCTCATCGTGATGCGCATCGTTCGCCGCCAGCGCGCCCAGGCGTAGTACCCAGCGCGAAAACGAGGAGGGCCCCTGCACTTGGGTGCAGGGCCCCTCCTCGTTTTCGTCGGGTCATGCTCACCCACCGGGTGTGCGCCGAGGGGCGCCGTCTCCCCACCGTAAACTGAAACGGTGACCTTACCAGGCAGACCCGTCGACGTCGTCCTCATCGGCGGCGGCATCATGAGCGCCACCCTCGGTGCCTTCCTCAAACAGCTTCAGCCCGACTGGAGCATCCAGATCGTCGAGCGGCTGGCGGATATCGCGCTCGAGAGCTCCAACCCGTGGAACAACGCCGGCACCGGCCACTCTGCGCTCTGCGAGCTGAACTACACCCCGGAGCGGGCCGACGGGTCGATCGATATCTCGAGTGCCGTGAAGGTGAATGAGCAATTCCAGGTGTCACGCCAATTCTGGTCGTACCTGGTCGGCAAGGGGCTGCTGCCGGATCCGCACGCCTTCATCACCCCGGTGCCGCATCTGAGTTTCGTCTGGGGGGCGGCGAACGTGGAGTACCTTCGCAAGCGGCATGCCGCTCTCGCCGGGCATCCGCTGTTCGCGGGGATGGAGTTCAGCGAGGACCCGAAGGTGATCCGGTCCTGGGTGCCCGCCATGATCCCGGGGCGAAGCAGGGATCAGCCGATTGCGGCGACCCGCATCGATGCGGGCACCGATGTGGACTTCGGCGCCCTCACACGCGGTCTGGTCGACTACCTCACCGCCGGTGGTGCGACCCTGCTCACCGAACACCGGGTGACGAACCTCACCCGCCAGCGCGACGGACTGTGGTGTATCCGCATGGTGCACGATGTGGGCGGCACACCCCAGGAGGTGCGCGCCCGCTTCGTCTTCGTTGGGGCCGGGGGCGGGGCGCTCACACTTCTGCAGAAGTCGGGTATCCCCGAGGTCAGAGGTTTCGGAGGATTCCCGGTGAGTGGGGAGTTCCTGCGAACCGACAATCCCGAGGTCGTCGCCCGCCACCATGCGAAGGTCTATGGCAAGCCGGCTCTCGGCGCCCCGCCGATGTCGATGCCGCACCTCGACACGCGGGTGGTGGATGGCGCGGCCAGTCTGATGTTCGGACCGTACGCCGGGTTCAACACCAAGTTCTTGAAGAACGGGTCGTGGTTCGATCTGTTCGCCACGATCCGACCGCACAATCTCATTCCGATGCTCGCCGCGGGGATATCCAATCTCGGGCTCGTCCGCTATCTCATCGCCCAACTGGTCGCCTCCAAGTCGGCCAAGTTCAGAGAGCTGCGTGAGTTCATGCCGCTGGCGGACCCGAAGGACTGGTACAGCATCACGGCCGGTCAGCGCGTTCAGGTGATCAAGAAGGATGCGGAGAAGGGGGGCGTGCTGCAGTTCGGCACCGAGGTCATCACCTCGGCGGATGGATCGATCGCCGGTCTGCTCGGGGCGTCGCCGGGTGCCTCCACCGCGGTACCGATCATGCTCGATGTGCTCAAGCGCTGTTTCCCCGACCGGATCGCCGCGTGGACGCCGAAGCTCGTCGAGATGGTGCCGACGTACGGCTCCGGGCTCTCCGACGACCCGAAGCTCGCACGCCGGACCCTTGACTCGACTCAGAAGGCGCTCGAGATCGCCTGAGTCCGGGGCGCGGCATCCGCGCTGAGGAGAGCAGGGGACAATTTCGCCGGTTTTCTCTCAAATTCGCCGGGAACCGACGCGCAACGGGGGACAACTCCGCTCCGGGCGATGGGATACTGAAGACGCTGACGACGACGGAGGGAAGCGGATGTCCCCCGAACCCTCTTATCCGCCGCGGCGGCTCACCGTAAGCCGCTCGTACGGTCAGGCCCTCAACGCGATCGCGTACACCTGTCTCTCGGCCACGATGGTGAGCATTGTCGCGTTCCAGTTTTACCGCCCCTCGGCGGTGCTCTGGCCGGCTCTGGTCGCGACGCTCGCGATGGTCGCTCTGCTCTACCTCAGCGCGCGGACGCGCGCCACCGCCTTCTCCATCGCCTACCTCGTGGTGGGGGCGGCTTCCACCTACCTGATCACGCTCACCTTCTTCTCTCAGCATCCCCCGATTCTGCCGAGCGACGCACTTGCGCTCGCGTTCCCCAAGATCGCGCTCGTGATGGTCGGCGGATCGGCCCCCCACATCGTGCCCCGACTGGCGTGGTGCACCGCCGGATACCTCGCGGCAGAGGTCGCCGTCGCCGCCGCCTTCGTCGCCACCGGTCAGTCCTGGAAACTCGGGGTGACGACACTCCTCGCCTACGTGACGACCTGCGTCATCTTCATCGTGGTCAGCTTCAGCCGGCGGAGATCGCGGCGCACTCAGCCGATGCTGCACCGCGCGGCTCGCGAGGAACAGCTCGCGGCGATGCGCCTTCGCGCCGAGCTGAAGGCCGCCTCGCTTCTGCATGACACCGTGCTCAGCCATCTCGCCGCCCTGGCCGGCTCCACCGATGAGAGGCTCGATCCGATTCTGCGTGGCCAGGTCAAGCGGGATCTCGAAGTACTGCTCGGTGATGCCTGGCTCACCGAGACCGAGCCAGAGGACGACCCCGGGGTACAACGGCGCTGGGAGCAGTCCCCGCTCTTCCATGCCGTCTCAGAAGCGCGGATGTTCGGGCTGGAGATCGACTGCACCGGAGACTTCGAGGCCGTGTCCCGGCTCGAGTCCGAGACATCCCGTTCCCTTGGTCTCGCGGTCGCTCAGTGCCTTGTCAACGTGCTGCGTCACTCCGGACTGCGGCGGGCGGAGATCGCGGTTTTCGGGTCGGATCGGGATGTCTCCGTGATGGTGATCGACGCGGGTCGCGGATTCTCCGAGGCGGAGACGCCCCCCGACCGCCTCGGCATCCGACAGTCGGTGCGACAGCGCATCGAAGCCGTCGGTGGGACCGTGCAGATCTGGTCAACGCCGGGGCGGGGAACTTCGGTGATGTTGCGGGTGCCGTCGCGTGCGCCCTCGGAACGATCGAGCGAGGTCATTTCGTCGTGACCCTCATCGAACGCACCCGCCAACAGCTCGATCCGGCGGGAAGCACGGGCGTCGCCCCGGTGGCGACTTTCCTCGCCATCGGCGCGCTTCTGTACGCGGTGGTGATGAGCTTCCGGGGGGCGGGCGAGATCTCCCAGCCGTTTCTCGCCGGCACTGCACTCGTTCTTCTTGCGGGTGCCTGCCTCATCGTGATCGTCGGAGCGAGTTCCGCACGCGCCCCCCTCACGCGCCGGGTGCACCTCGCCGTGCACGTCGTCGCCATGCTCGCCATCGTCTTCGAAGCGCTCGGCAAGAGGGGATCCGACGTCTACGTTCGAGACGATTGGGGGCCGGTCGCCCTTGGCATCCTCCTCGTCGCACTCGCGCCGTATCGGCCGGCGAGGGAGATCGTCGGCGCAACCGTCGTCTCGGCACTCTGCATCGGAATCATCACCACCCTCGAAGTGCCGAATTTCGTTACTCCGGGGCCGCCTCTGGCGTTCATCGTCGTGGCCGTGGCGCCGATGTTGGCGCTCGGCCTCTCGTCGGGCGCGTTCTCCCAGGGCGTCGTGGCCTCTATCGAGCGCTGGCAGAGGAGTGTGCAGGTGGACTCCAGGACTCTGACCCGCCAGCTGGGGGAGTCGATTGCGCGCTCGGTTCGCGAGGATCGCGTCACCATCCTGAACCGCGACGTGGTGCCGTTCTTCACGGAGGTGCTTGCCCGCGACATCGTGACGGCCGCGGACCGCGCGAGGGCGCGGCACATCGCCGATTCGATCCGAAAGCTAATGGTGGAGCAGGTGGATCGCACCTGGCTGGAAACGCTGGTGGAGTCCACCGGACTCGACCGGACCAACCGACCGGGGGCCGCGGTCGACGTCGTCGATGATCCCCGACATCTCGCCTCGGAGATGACACTCGGCCAGCGCACGGCGATCCGGGCGCTCATCGTCGCGTTCATGGAGATCCCCAGCGTCACGCGGGACAATGTGAGCATTGTGATCTTTCCGTTCGACGGGGTCAACCACGCGGTGATCACGGCGCAGATTCCCCCCACGGAC
>JANMBI010000105.1:0-18629 GCA_031360325.1 Frigoribacterium sp.
TCAGCCGAGCAGCTTCGGGCGCACCCAGTCCGCACCGTGGACGTGCTGATCGAGGAAGGCGAAGACGGTCTCGTACCAGACGACAGCATGCTGGGGCTTCAGCACCCAGTGATTCTCGTCGGGGAAGAGAAGGAACTTGTGCCGCGTCGAGCCATCGGGCGCGGCATGGTGCTCGGCGAGGTCCGACCAGAGTCGCAGGCTCTCGCCGACCGGCACGCGGTAATCGTTGTCACCGTGGATCACGAGCATCGGCGTCACGATGTCCCGCACGGTGTGGTGCGGTGAACTGTCGATCATGCCTTGCGGCGAGAAGATGCTCTGCCAGTACCAGGAGTTGTCGGTGGTGCCGGTGAATTGGTCGAGTGCCCAGAGGCTGGCGTGGCTGACGATAGCGCGAAAGCGGTCGGTGTGGCCGGCCACCCAGTTCGCCATATAGCCGCCGAAGGAGCCCCCGAGGGCAGCGGTTCGGGTGACGTCGATGTCGTCGCGGGCTTCCGCGGCATCCGTGATCGCCATCAGGTCGGTGAATGGCTTCGCACCCCAGGCATCCCAGCCCCGCGCGATGAAGGCGAGGCCGTAGCCGGTCGATAACGCCGGGTCGGGAAGAAGCACCGCGTACCCCCGGGCGACGGCGAGCAGCGGGTTCCACCGCCAGCTCCACGCGTTCCAGCTGTTCAACGGGCCGCCGTGGATCCAGAGCAGAAGCGGTGCCGGATGCTGCCGAGATGCCCCGTCGGGAAGGAGCAGCCACCCGCGCACTCTCGCGCCGTCCGCAGCTACGGTCGCGACCTCGGTGATCGACCCGGGTACCTCCGGCAGTCGTGCCGGCGTGGCCAGCTCAGTGACGGCTCCCGAACGGGAAATCCGCACCGGATGCGGGGGCGTGACCCAGGAGGACCGCAGGGCGACGAGGTCCCCACTTGCGAGGTCGACGGTGACATCGGTGTAGCCGAAGTCGTCCGTGGTGAGCCGAGCCGGGGCTCCCCCGTCCAGCGGCACTCGAAAGATCGGGCCACGGCCGTCGTGGTCGGCGGTGACGATGAGGGACTCGTCGTCGACGTCGAAGATCAGGCTGGATGGCCAGCGATCCCAGCTCTCGGCGATTCGACGTGCATTGTCGCCGTCGATCCCTGCCACCCAGAGCTCATGGTCGGCTGGGCCGGCCGGGGTGCTGAAGTCGGAGCGCACGAACGCGATCCGTCGACCGTCGCGGCTCACCGTCGGCAGCTCGAAGTCCACTCGCTCGTCGTCGAAGAGGGTCGTTTTCATGCCGGTCGCGACATCGATCGACACGATGACGAAACGACCGGATCGTTGCTCCCGCACCCGGAGGGAGGCGATCAGCGTGCACCCGTCGGGGGTGAGGCCCTGGCCGGCGGTGTCCGCGGAACGGCCCGGCCGGGGAGTGAGGTCGCGCAGGCGCGGAAGCTCCGGAGGGTAAGGGAGTTCCTTCGGCGCTGGTTCGGACGTGTCGACGGTGTCGGTGATCGCCTCCGGCAGGTCGGTCAGGTCGAGCGCGAGAAGATGCGGCTCCGCTGGCCCGAGGTCGTGGTCCCAGTACCGAACGGGATAGCTTTCGTGCAGAATCGCCGTGACCTTCTTGGTCTTTCGATCGCCACGCGCCGCGGCATCCGTCTCGAGGGAGTCGGCAGACGGCAGCAGGCCCGCGGCGAGCACCACGGAGTCGGACCCGGTGGCGGTCGCGGCGATCTCGGACACCCCTCCGAGCAGCCTGGTGACCGCCCGGGCCTCACCACCTGCGGCGGGCAGCACCCAGAGTTGGGCGGCGGCCTCGGTGTCTTTCTCTGCTGCGGCATCCGGGCGTGCCGATAGGAAGAGGATGTCTCCCGAGCCGGTGAATGCGACTCCGGATTCGCCCTTGGCCGAGCGCGTCAGCCGCCTCGGCGATCCCGATCCGTCGGCCGGGACCGACCACAGCGCGCGCTGGTAAGAGGTGAGGTCTTGGGCGAGGGTCGCGACCGTGAGTACCACCGTTCGACCATCGGGGGATAGCGCGAGGCCCTCCACCCGGGGGAGTGCGATGTAGCTTTCGAGGGAGGCGAACGGCGGAAATTGAGTCTCGGTGGACATCCCACAACGCTAACCGATGGGGCTATCGGGAGCTCACGTATGGCCCGTTCTCCGTGGCGGGTGTCGTGGGCTCACACTTCGCGCGGCCGGTATATGCCGGGACCTAAGTCCCGAGTAGCCCGTTTCCCTCCTCCTAGGTTCGAAGTAACAGAACTATCAGGAGGTCAGTGTGCTTGCTCCATTCGCAACAGTGATGGGGGCCGCAACCCCCATCTATCTGGGCTGGGGTGTTTTCACCATCCAGTTCGGCAACTTCGTCATCATCGCGACGATGTTGGTGCTGTTCGTCCTCGCCCTCGTTCTCCCCTTCCCGGCGGGACGGAAGCGCAAATGACGAACATCGTGCGTCCGCCCACCAACGAGTCCGCGACTCCCAAGGACCCGAGTTCCGACGAGGAGTTCTACACCTGGACGGGCAAAGCCCGTCGCTGGGTGCTGAAGACCCTTCCGCCGGACAAGCTCCTCCCCGAGACGCAGCCGAGCTACGTCGCATCCTGGGTCTATGTCTTCGGGATGGGCGCGATCGCCTCGCTCGTTGTGATCATCGTGTCGGGCGTGGTGTTGAGCCTGAACGGACCGAGTTGGTGGCATGTGTCGTCACTCGGCCACTTCGTGAACAGCACTCACCTGTGGAGCGTGGAGTTCTTCTTCCTCTTCATGGTCGTTCACCTGTGGGGCAAGTTCTGGATGGCATCCTGGCGTGGCGGCCGACTTCTCACCTGGATCACCGGGGTCGTCGCCTTCGCCGCGTCCATCGGTGCGGCATTCACCGGCTATCTACTGCAGACCAACTTCGAGTCACAGTGGATCTCGTTCACGGCGAAAGACGTCGTGAACGCCACCGGGATCGGCGCCTGGTTCAACCTGGCGAACGTCGGCCAGATGTTCATGTGGCACATCTTCCTGCTTCCGCTTGCGGTCGCAGCGATCGTGGCCATGCACGTGTTGCTCGTGAGAGTACACGGTGTGGTTTCGCCGATCGACGCCGCCGAGACCGACACCCAGTTGCGTGATGCGACTTTCCCCCAGCACTATGACAAGGAAGACAAATGAGCAAGACGACGAGTCCCATGTCTTGGCGCACGGGAAGCGGCCTCGCCGGTAAGCCCTGGAAGGGCGCCAAGCGGGAATACGACCTGTTCAAGGAACTGACCGTCGGGGTGATCGTGGTCACGCTGTTGGTGATCGCGGTCGCTGCCGCCTTCAGTTCGCCCGACGACAAGAGCGTCTCCCTCAAGTCCTGGGCCACCAGTCAGCCGGGCGACTTCGTTGCCACCGCCACTTCGGAACTCGGGTACACGAGCGTGACGGCCGGCTACGGGCCTCCGTACAACTCCACAACGGGGGCGACCCAGACGATCGGCCCGCTCGACCTGCAGAGCCTCTCCGGGGTGAGGATTCCCATCGACACGGCGAAGGACTTCGTCATCGACCCGCTCAGCACCCTGCCGAATCCGCCTGCCGCGGTTGCGACGTGGACTGCGGCGAGCAGCAAGCAGCAGACCGCGTGGACGGATGCGTACGGCAAGGCGCTCGGCAAGACGAAGGGAAACGACCCGGCCGCTGTTGCCTCAGGCAACTACGGACCAGTTCCGAAACTCACCGATTCGCTTCTCACGATGGCCAAGCAGGGTTCGCTCGACAGCGTGCTTCAGGCCGGCGGTTCGTTCTACAACTTCGACTACACCCGGTCGGTGTTGTTCCTCGGGGACGGCGCGTACTTCAACGACCTCGCCGCGAGTCTCCACCTGACCGGCGACCAGTGGGGAATGATCAACGGGATCGGCAACTACCCCGGACAGTCGTGGCTGTGGTTGTTCTCGCTCTTCTACCAGGTCGAGCCGTTCAAGTCCCTCCCCAATGCGGATCTCGTCATCATCCTCATCGTCGCCGCCCTGACGCTGGTGCTCATGATCGTGCCACTCGTTCCGGGCCTGAGGGACCTGCCCCGGCTCATCCCGATCCATCGCCTGATCTGGAAGGACTACTACAAACGGCGGTAGCGCTCTGAGATTCCCCGGCCTCCGCGGTCTAACCGCGGAGGCCGGGGAATTCGTCGTCTCGCCACTCCCGTGCGACCACCGAGCCGACCGAGATTCCCTCTTCGCGAACGCGCAACTCCACTCGGCGAATCTTGCCCGAAATCGTCTTCGGCAGGTCCATGAACTCGATGCGGCGGATGCGCTGGAACGGCGCCAGTTGCTTCCGCGCGTAGGTCAGAATCGAGAGCGCGGTGTCGGCAGAGGGTTCGAATCCCGCCGCGAGTACGACATACGCCTTGGGCACAGCCAGACGCACGGCATCCGGAGCGGGCACGATCGCGGCTTCGGCGACGGCCGGATGCTCGATGAGCACGCTTTCGAGCTCGAACGGGCTGATCTTATAGTCGGAGGCCTTGAAGACGTCGTCGGTTCGGCCGATGTAGGTGATGTAGCCGTCCGCATCCCGCGCTGCGAGGTCTCCCGTGTGAAAGTAGCCATCGTGGGTCGTCGCCGCGTTGCGCTCCGGATCTCCGACATACGCGGTCATCAGGTTGAGTGGATGTCCGGCCAAATCCACGCAGATCTCGCCCTCGTCGGCCGGCTCGCCCGAAATCGGATCGAGGAGCACGATCGGGCTGCCGGGCAGCGGCCGGCCCATGGATCCGTCCTTGACCGGCGATCCGGGGGTGTTGCCCACCACCGCCGTCATCTCCGTTTGGCCATAGCCGTCGCGAATGGTGAGCCCCCAGTGTGAGCGGATCTGGGCGATTACCTCCGGATTGAGCGGTTCGCCCGCCGAGATAGCCTCGCGCAGGGCTCCGCGACCGGCCGAAAGGTCGGACTGGATGAGCATGCGCCATACGGTCGGCGGCGCACAGAACGAGGTGACAAACTCCTCGCGGAGCTTCCGGGTGAGCCCCGCGGCATCGAAGCGCCCGTAGTTGTAGACGAAGATCGTCGCCTCGGCTATCCACGGGGCGAAGAAGCAACTCCAGGCGTGTTTGGCCCAGCCGGGCGAACTGATGGCGAGGTGCACGTCACCGGCGCGCAGGCCAAGCCAGTACATCGTCGAGAGGTGACCGACCGGATACGACACCTGGGTGTGTTCGACCAGCTTTGGACGAGTAGTGGTTCCGGAGGTGAAGTAGAGCAGGAGCGGGTCATGGGGTGCGGTCTGCGGATGGGGCAGCGGCTCGGGCGGCGCGGTGAGGGCATCCGCGAAGTCGAACCAGCCGCTCGGTCCGGCGCCGACCCGGATGCGGGTGAAGTCGCCGGGCACGCCGTCGAACTTGCCGAGGTCGGTCGCCGACGCGATCACGTGTCGCACGTTTCCGCGGTGCATCCGGTCGCTCAGATCGGCGGTCCCGAGTGCCGGAGTCGTTGGCAGGATCACCGCTCCGAGCTTCATGACGGCGAGCATCGAATCCCAGAGTTCCACCTGATTGCCCAGCATGAGCATCACGGCGTCGCCGCGCTGCACGCCGAGTGATCGCAGCCATCCGCCCACCCGGTCGGAGCGCGTCGCCATGTCATCGAAGGAGAATCGCGCCGTCGTGCCATCTTCTTCGGCGATCACCAGGGCGGGTCGGCCGTTGCCCCGCGCGATCGCATCGAACCAGTCCACACCCCAGTTGAAGGTGGCTCCGACATCGGGCCACTCGAATGCGGCCACCGCTTCGGCGTGATTCTCGCGGAGGGCGACCAGACGGTCTCGCGTTTCACGGAAGTTGACAGTTGCGTTGTTCTGCGACACCGGTGGCGCTCCTCGAGGCTCAGAAACTCGATCGTATCGCGTGCCGCTGATGGAGTCAGTTGCCCCGAAGCTCCCGCGCGAGCTGCTCGTAGTGCGCGGCACGCAGCTCATTGTCGGAGGGGGCGCTGCCGGTTGCGTAGTCGGCTCGGGGCCGGGCGGCCGCGACCGCCGGGGTGTGGGGTCCGCCCGATATCCGGTCGATCCCGGCGAGGGCAACGGCCGAGAGGATGAAGACGGTGTGAATGACTACCTGCCAGAAGACACCCTCCGAGGTGTAGACCTGGTCGGTGACCTCGTCGACCGCAGCGTTCTTCACGCCCAGGTCGTTCACACCGATGAAGGTCTTGAGCAAATGGATCGAGGAGATGCCGATGATCGCCATCGCGAGCTTCACCTTGAGCACGTTGGCGTTCACGTGCGACAGCCACTCCGGCTGGTCGGGGTGCCCCTCGATCCGGATGCGCGAGACGAAGGTCTCGTAGCCGCCGATGATCACCATGATGAGAAGGTTGGCGATCATCACCACGTCGATGAGGCCGAGAACACCGAGCATGATCTCGGCTTCCTTGATCTTGAGCGGATTCGCCAGCACCTTCTCGCCGAGATGGTAGAGCTCCACCATGAACACGACCACGTAAATGAGCTGGGCGACGATGAGGCCCACATAGAGCGGCGCCTGCAGCCATCGGCTGAAGAAGATGAGGTAGCCGATGCCGGAGACTCCGGCGGACTGGGGACGGTATTGGCGGGGCTGGTTGGGCGACGTCATGCAATTAGTCCTAAGAACGGGGTCGGGAAATGGGCCGCGAGGGGAGTGTCGTTTGTCGGTTCATGGTGGGGCGCTTGGCCCACGTCTTCCGGGAGCGTCACTCAACGAGGTCTCGTTCGTGGGTGCGTGTCTTGCGCAGGCTGAGCACGGTGGCGACAAGAACTGTGAGGCCGATGAATAGCAACGAGAACCAAATCGGAATTTCGGGGGCCCAGTCCACGGATTCGCCACCATTGATGAACGGCACCTCGTTCACGTGCAGTGCATGCAGCACCAGCTTCACGCCGATGAAGCCGAGGATGACCGCCAGGCCCTGCGCGAGGTAGACAAGCCGCTCGAGCAGTCCACCGATGAGGAAGTAGAGCTGGCGCAGTCCCATCAGCGCGAAGGCGTTGGCGGTGAATACGATGTAGGCCTCGTTCGTGAGTCCGTAAATCGCGGGAATCGAGTCGACCGCAAAAATCAGGTCGATGAATCCGATGGCCACGATCGTAAGCAGCATCGGGGTGAAGAGTCTCTTGCCATCGATCTTCACCGAGATGCGATCGCCGTGAAATTCATCGGTGATCGGCAGGATCCGGCGCACGAAATTCACGACGCGCCCGTTCGCCGGATCGCTCTCGTGAGAGCTGAACGCCTGTCGGTAGGCCAGTACGAGCAACAGCGCGCCGAAGAGGTAGAAGATCCAGGAGTAGTTCTCGATCAACGCTGCCCCCACGGCGATGAACGCGCCGCGCATCGTCAGGGCGATGATGATACCGATCATCAGCACCTTCTGCTGGAACTGCTTCGGCACCGCGAAACCCGTCATTGCAATGAGGAAGAGAAACAGATTGTCGATCGACAACGCCTTTTCGGTGAGGTAACCGGCGAAGTACTCCCCGCCGAAGTTCCAGCCGGAAACGAGGCCGACGCCTACCCCGAACAGAAGTGCGAGACCGATATAGAAACCCGACCACCGGGCGGATTCACCGATCGTCGGCGCGTGCGGCGTGCGCACGTGCGCGAAAAACTCGAAGACGAAGAAGCCGATCGTGATGGCGATCGTGATGATCCAGATGAGGGGGGTGACGGCCACGGGTTGCTCCTTGGTCGGTTGCGAAACGGACCAAGGTCTCACCACCCAACCAATCTGGGCAAGCCACCCGGAACACAGTGTGGTGTTCGTACTGACGAGTCGGCTTCGTGGGAATACTCCCCTTGCGGACATCAGTTTAGTCGATGATTCCTGAGCGCTCGCACCGAGGGGACGATCAGCTTTCCCGTCACGGAGTGGGAAGTTCGGTTCTTCTCGCTCCAGGTGGCATCTAGGATTGCTGTCGCGAAGGGGAGTATTCCCACGGGCGGTCACCCGCTTGGTTCCGCATCCGTCAATACGGCCACCGACGCTGCTGGCCCGGGTGCGGTAGTGCCGGTGTGATCGGCGCGGAAGAGACTTTCGGGACATCGGCGACCCCGCCACCCGACGAAAGGCCCCATGGACCTCCAACTTCCGCTCCCGTTCGAGATCACCAGCATCGCCGTGCTGCTCCTGATCGTGATCGCCGACCTGGTGCTGGCCTACAAGCGCCCGCACATCCCGTCCACCCGGGAATCCAGCCTGTGGGTGGGCTTCTACGTGCTCCTTGCCCTGGTGTTTGCGGCGCTGGTGTACTTCTTCGCGGGTGCGGAGTACGCCGGTCAGTTCGTCGCCGGCTGGCTGACCGAATACAGCCTCTCGATCGATAACCTGTTCGTCTTCGTGATCATCATGGCGAGATTCTCGGTGCCTCGGAAGTACCAGCAGGAGGTGCTCATGGTGGGCATCATCATCGCCCTGGTGTTGCGCGGAATCTTCATCATGCTCGGCGCCTCGCTGATCGAGAACTTCAGCTGGATCTTCTACATCTTCGGTGCCTTCCTGTTGTACACCGCCATCGGTCAGGCGTTTCAGAACAGTGAGGGGATCGATGAGAGAGAGAGCGGCATCATCCGCCTCCTTCGCAAACGCATCCGCATCTCCGACGAATTCGATAGCGCCAAGTTGCGCACGGTCATCGACGGCAAGAAGGTGTTCACCCCGATCCTCGTCGTCTTCATCGCCATCGGCACGACCGACCTCGTGTTCGCGCTCGATTCGATCCCGGCGATCTTCGGCATCACCACCAGCCCGTTCATCGTCTTCACCGCCAACATCTTCGCCCTGATGGGGCTGCGGCAGCTGTACTTCCTGCTCGGCGACCTGATCGACCGGCTGGTGTACCTCAAGTACGGCATCGCCTTCATCCTCGCCTTCATCGGGTTCAAACTCATCGCCCATGCCCTGCACACCAACGAGGTGCCCTTCATCAATGGGGGAAAGGGCATTGGGTGGGCTCCCGAGATCGGCACCCTCTTCTCCCTGGGGGTGATCGTCGCTTCGATGGCCGTCGCGGTGATCGCCAGTCTGATCAAGATCCGCTATGACCGGAGTCGGGAGTCGACGGAGCCTCCGGGGGAGAGTTCGTAATCGGTGTTAGCCTGAGGGCGTGTTGTTCGGTCTGCTCCTTCTTCGTAGCCGCGACGAGTCTTAGTTTCCCGGCCTCCCTCGTCGCGGAGTCTGGCGTGAGGAGACGCGCCACGGGCTGACCACCGTTTGGTAGAGGAGAGCGCACGAACATGAACGAAATTTACCCGGCACAGCCCCGCACACTCGCCGAAAAGGTGTGGGATGACCATCTCGTCCTGAAGGGGGAGAACGGCGGCCCGGACCTGCTCTACATCGACCTGCACCTGGTGCACGAGGTGACGAGTCCGCAGGCCTTCGACGGTCTGCGCCTGGCCGGTCGGCCGGTACGGCGAACCGATCTCACGATCGCGACCGAAGACCACAACACCCCAACCCTCGACATCGACAGGCCGATCGCCGATCTCACCAGTCGCACCCAGATCCAGACCCTGCGCAACAACTGCAGCGAGTTCGGAGTGCGCTTGCATTCTCTCGGCGACATCGACCAGGGCATCGTTCACGTCGTGGGACCGCAGCTCGGACTCACCATGCCCGGCATCACCGTCGTCTGCGGCGACTCGCACACCTCCACCCACGGTGCCTTCGGCGCAATGGCATTCGGTATCGGCACCAGCGAGGTGGAGCACGTGCTCGCCACGCAGACCCTGCCGCTCACACCGTTCAAGACGATGGCGATCACTGTCGAGGGCACCCTGCGCCGCGGCGTGACGGCCAAGGACATCATCCTCGCCGTCATTGCGCAGATCGGCACCGGCGGCGGCCAGGGCTACGTGCTCGAGTTCCGCGGCAGCGCCATCCGCTCGCTTTCGATGGAGGCCCGGATGACGGTCTGCAACATGTCGATCGAGGCGGGTGCGCGCGCCGGAATGATCGCCCCCGACCAGGTGACCTACGACTACCTCGACGGTCGCCCGCACGCTCCGAAGGGGGCGGACTGGGATGCCGCGGTCGCCTACTGGAACACGCTTGCGACCGACGCGGACGCCGTGTTCGACGCCGAGGTGTTCTTTGACGCCGACGAACTCGAGCCGTTCGTGACCTGGGGAACCAATCCCGGGCAGGGAGCGTCGCTGAGCGGACTGGTGCCCGATCCCTCGACCATCATCGACGCCAATGAGCGGGCTTCCGCCGAGCGTGCTCTCGAATACATGGATCTTGAAGCGGGCACCCCGCTCAAGGACATCCGGGTGGACGCGGTATTCATGGGATCCTGCACGAACAGCCGAATCGAAGACCTGCGGGCCTTTGCGTCGATCATCCGGGGACAGACGAAGGCCGATGGCGTGCGCGTCATGGTCGTGCCGGGCTCGGCTCGGGTGCGCATCGAGGCCGAGGCCGAAGGCATCGACCGGATCGTCACGGACTTCGGGGCGGAATGGCGCTTCGCCGGCTGCTCGATGTGCCTTGGGATGAATCCGGACCAGCTCGCGCCGGGCGAGCGATGTGCATCCACCTCGAATCGCAACTTCGAGGGCAGGCAGGGCACGGGCGGTCGTACCCACCTGGTGTCGCCGCTCGTGGCCGCGGCGACGGCGATCAGAGGGACCTTGAGCTCTCCGTGGGATCTGGGTCTCGACCCGGGCACCGGAGCGCCCTACCCGACCACGGCAGCCGCTGCCGGCTCGGCCTCCGACGCGGGGAGCAACTGATGGAGAAAGTTTCCGTGGTCACGGGGGTGGCAGTGCCGCTCGAGCGGGCCAACGTCGACACCGACCAGATCATCCCCGCCGTGTTCCTCAAGCGCGTGACGAAGACCGGTTTCGATGACGCGCTCTTCTTCGCCTGGCGCCAGGATCCCGATTTCGTGTTGAACAATCCCGCCTTCGCCGGTGGCCGGGTGCTCATCGCCGGCCCGGACTTCGGCACGGGATCCAGCCGCGAACATGCCGTCTGGGCGCTGCGCGACTACGGATTCCGCGCCGTGCTGAGTCCGCGGTTCGGCGACATCTTCCGCGGCAACGCCGGCAAGCAGGGTCTTCTCGCCGGGGAGATCAGCGAAGGCGACCTCGAGGCGCTGTGGGCCGAGATCGACGCGCGGCCGGGGATCGAGGCATCCGTCGACCTGATCGCCAAGACCGCGACGGTCGGTGCCGTCACCGTGCCATTCCAGATCGACGATTACACTAGGTGGCGGCTCCTCGAAGGCCTGGACGATATCGGACTCACCCTCCGCGAGGAAGCGCGGATCACCGATTTCGAGGCTCGTCGCGAGGCGTGGCGGCCGCTCACGCTCCCGGTACGGCAGGCCACGAACTACAACGATGCAGGTGAATGAATGAACCCCCTTGTCAAGGACGCTCAAAATGCCGCACAGCGCGTGGGACTGAAGTCCGACGAGATCACGATCACCGGTGGCAACCCGCTCAGGGGTCGGATCGCGGTGCGCGGGGCCAAGAATCTCGCCACCAAGGCCATGGTCGCCGCGTTGCTCGGGGAGACCCCCAGCGTGCTGCATGACGTGCCCGACATCAGCGACGTCGAGGTGGTGCGTGGGCTGCTCGAGGTCTACGGCGTGATCGTGACCTCGCCGAAGACCGGCGAACTGCGCTTCGACACGTCCAATGTCGAGAAGGCGCACTTCGCCGAGATCGACGCACACGCCGGTTCCAGCCGCATCCCGATTCTGTTCTGCGGTCCCCTCCTTCACCGGCTCGGTGAGGCGCGCATTCCCGACCTGGGCGGATGCCGAATCGGCGACCGCCCCATCGACTTCCACCTCGATGCGCTCCGGGCGTTCGGCGCCGTCGTGGCCAAGTCATTCGAGGGCATCTACATCACCGCTCCGGCAGGACTGCACGGGGCGAACATCGAGCTCCCCTACCCGAGCGTCGGGGCCACAGAGCAGGTTCTCCTCACCGCCGTGCGCGCCAAGGGCACCACCGAGCTCAAGAACGCGGCGATCGAGCCGGAGATCATGGATCTCATCGCCATCCTGCAGAAGATGGGGGCGATCATCTCGGTCGAGCCCAATCGTGTGATCCTGATCGAGGGGGTCGACCGGCTCGAGGGTTACAAACACCGTGCTCTGTTCGACCGCAACGAGGTCGCCAGTTGGGCGGCCGCCGCGCTTGCGACCAAGGGGGATATCTTCGTCGAGGGCGCCAGGCAGACCGAGATGATGACGTTTCTCAACGTCTTCCGCAAGGTCGGCGGCGCGTTCGATGTCGAAGACGACGGCATCCGTTTCTATCACCCCGGCGGAGAGCTCAAGCCGGTGACCATCGAAACGGATGTGCACCCCGGCTTCATGACGGACTGGCAGCAGCCGCTCATCGTGGCACTGACGCAGGCGAACGGAGTGTCGATCGTGCACGAGACCGTGTACGAAGACCGCTTCGGTTTCACCGACGCCCTGAACGAAATGGGCGCGCAGATCGACGTTCACAAGGAGGGTCTGCCGAACTATCCGCGGCGTGTCGCCCGACGTGACTTCGAGCAGGCCGCCATCATCACCGGCCCGACGAAGCTCCACGGCGCCAATGTGCGCGTGCCCGATCTGCGCGGGGGATTCAGCTACCTGATCGCCGCTCTGAGCGCCGAGGGGGTCTCGACCGTGAGCAACGTGGGAATCATCAGTCGCGGCTACGAGCACTTCATCGACAAGCTCGGGGTGCTCGGCGCCGACTTCGTGTTCGAGGGCTGAGCCGTCCGTGGCTGAGGCGCCCCGTTCGGAGAACATCCCGATCTTTCGCCTGCTCGCGCTGCTCCTCGTGCCGCCGATGGAGTTTCTCGCCCGCTACGTGATCATCGACGGCGACAAACTGCCGAAGAGCGGCGCCTTCGTGCTGTCGCCCAACCACTACAGCGAGATCGATCCGGTCGTGATCGGGCGGGTGATGTACAAGCTCGGCCGTGTTCCGCGGTACCTGGCCAAGGCATCCCTGTTTTCGGTGCCGATCATGGGCTGGTTCCTGCGTGCATCGGGCCAAATTCCGGTGGAACGCACCGGGGTGGTGCGCGGGCAGGATCCGATCGCCGCAGCCGACGATATCGTGCGTGCGGGACACGCCGTCGTGATCTATCCGGAGGGCTCGCTCACCCGTGATCCCCAGCTATGGCCCATGCGCGGCAAGACCGGGGCGGCGCGGATGGCGCTGTTGGCCGACATCCCGCTGATCCCGGTGGCCCATTGGGGCACGCAACACGTCATGCCCCGGTACGGCAAGAAGATCAGTCTCTTCCCGCGCAAGACGATCACCGTGAAGATCGGCGACCCGGTAGACCTGTCCGCATTCCGCGGCAAGGGTCTGGACCCCACGGTGCTGACGGCCGCAACCGCCGTGCTCATGACCGAGATAACGAAGTTACTCGCCGACCTGCGCGACGAGCCGATGCCAGCCGAGACCTGGGATCCGTCCAAGCACAGTCAGAGCGAGATCGGTCGATTTGAACAACCCTAATCCGATGACCCTGCCGATCCGGCTCTCGCTGCCGGGGGTGCGTCGCGTCGCCGTGCTCGGCGCCGGCAGCTGGGGCACGACTTTCGCCAAGGTGCTCGCCGACGGGGGAGCGGACGTCGCGCTCTGGGCCCGCCGCCCCGAACTCGCCCGGGAGATCTCCCAGTCCAAGCGCAACAGCGACTACCTGCCGGGGATCAACCTCCCTCGCAATCTCTGGGCGTCGTCGTTGATCCCCGATGTGCTCGATGGGGCGGAGATCGTATTCATCTCAATCCCGAGCCAGTCTCTGCGCGAGAATCTGCGAATCGTGCGCGACGTGGTACCCTCCGACGCCATCGTCGTGAGTCTCATGAAGGGTGTCGAACGCGGCTCTGGAGACCGCATGAGCGAGGTCATCCACCAGGAACTCGGGCTTGACCCTGATCGGGTGGCGGTGGCATCCGGACCCAACCTCGCCCTTGAGATCGCCAAGGAGCAGCCCACCGCCGCCGTGGTCTCCTCGACCTCCCTCGCGACGGCGACCTTCGTGGCGGCCACCGCGACGAACGCCTACTTCCGGTCGTTCGTGAACACGGATGTCATCGGCACCGAGTTCGGCGGGGTGCTGAAGAACCTCATCGCGGTGGCCATCGGCATCGTCGACGGCGTGGGCTACGGAGAGAACACCAAGGCGTCGATCATCACGCGGGGTCTCGTGGAGATGACCGACTTCGCGGTGGCCTACGGCGGCCTCGCGCCGACCCTCTCCGGGCTGGCGGGGCTCGGCGACCTCATCGCGACCTGCGAGTCGCCGCTCTCGCGCAACAACACCGCCGGCCGACTGCTCGGACAGGGCTACAGCTTCACCGACGTGGTGAGGCAGATGAACCAGACGGCCGAGGGTCTCCTCTCGGTAGCGCCCGTTCTGGAGCTCGCGGCGGCCCGCGAGGTGGAAATGCCGATCGTCTCGCAGGTGGCGCAGGTGCTCGCCGGAACGATGAACCCCCGCGACATCGCGCCGCACCTCACGACCGACGAGGCGTCCGCCATCCTCGTGGAATAGCGGGCGGTCGGTCGGTCTAGCCCGACGGCGTCGGGCTCGGGGTGGCGCTCGGCACGAAGCCGGGATCGTGGTTGGTGCACGCTTTGGTCTGCCTGATCGATCCGACGGCGTTGGCGAGGGCATCGAGAATGATCGCCTCCTGCCCCTGGGTGAGCTTGGTGTCCACCACCACCTGCGTCGCGGGGGATCGCCCGTAGGTCGTGTAGACGTACCGGGGGTTGCCGGAGATGTCCACCACCCAGTCGACGCCGTTGACCGTCGAGCAGCTCGCGGACGGTCCGGGCTGCGGCACACCGCAGCGCAAAAGCACCGAAGCGGGATTCCCCCACGCGGCCGTGGCCTGAGCGTCGGTCTGGCGAAGGGGTTGGCCCACCACCGAGCTCGGCAGCCGCACGATGATCTCCGCGCACTTCGGGTTCGTCGCATCGGCAGCCGGAGTGAGTGGCACGGTGGGACTGCAGCCGGCGAGCGCGACGAGGACAAGTGGAATGGCGAGCCCGAGCACAACGGTCGTGCGCTTCGTGTTCATCTCTTTCAGGCTACCGTTTGGTGAATGACGATCACGCCAGATTCGAACCCTCCCGGCAGTCTCGAA
This sequence comes from Frigoribacterium sp., assembly GCA_031360325.1. Lineage (GTDB taxonomy): Bacteria > Actinomycetota > Actinomycetes > Actinomycetales > Microbacteriaceae > Lacisediminihabitans. Next base: position 15,121 of record JANMBI010000105.1, read on the forward strand.
GGGCGAGTAACCCTGGAAACGGCCGGGGAGCTCGCCGTCCTTGCCCGCATCTTTCCGCGGCTGCCCGCCGCGGCATCCGCGCTGCTCGGCCCCGGAGACGACGCTGCGGTGGTTGCGGCCCCGGATGGGCGCTTCGTCGTCACCACCGACATGATGATCGACGGACCGGATTTTCGGCTGGCGTGGTCGACTCCACATGACCTCGGTTGGAAGGCCGCTGCCTCAAACCTGGCGGATATCGCGGCCATGGGTGCCGTGCCGACCGCGCTCGTCGTGGCCATCGCCGCCCCCGCCGACTCGCCCGTCGCGCTGCTCGAGGGCATCGCGGACGGGCTGCGTGACGCGTGTCGCGCGCTCGCACCCGGGTGCGGTGTCGTCGGCGGCGACCTCTCGGTCACCGCCACCCTCACGATCGCCGTGACTGCCTTCGGAGACCTCGAGGGCCGCCAGCCGGTGCTGCGCTCCGGGGCTTCGCCTGGGGATGTCGTGGCGGTGGCCGGTGTGCTCGGAGAGGCCGCGGCATCCCTGCGCCTGCTCTTCGCGGAGGCGGTCGACCCCGTCGGAATCCCGGATGCGCAGCTCGCCGCCCGGCTCCGCCCACGCACCGCCGCGCAGCTCGCCCCGACGCCGCCGATCTCCGCCGGCCGGGCCGCGGCAGTCGCCGGCGCCACCGCAATGCTCGATCTGAGCGATGGCCTCGCAATCGACTCCGGCCGGCTCGCGCGGGCGAGCGGCGTCGGCATCGACTTCGCCGCCGAGTCGCTCGGCACGGATCCCGCGGGTGCGCTCGCCGGAGGGGAGGATCATTCGCTACTGGCGACCTTTCCCGCGAACCTCTCGTTGCCGTCCGGGTTTCGGCAAATCGGGGTGTGTATCTCGGGGGTGGGACTCACTGTCGACGGCAAGCCGCACGACACCGCGGGGTGGGACCCCTATCGGGATGGGGCAGGCTCCGGGCGCTGAACTCTGCCGTTGGCGGCATCGCTACGCGCCGGTCGCGTCGTCCCACCAGGCGAGCACACGCGTGCCGGAGAGGGTGAGCCACTTGGACGACTCACCGACGGGCACGTCGACCTCGAACCACGCCCGCCCGGGATGGCGGCGCTCCTGGAGCCACGTGCCGTCGGCGCGGCGGGCGGAGCGGACCACCGCGATCGCGTCGGCTAGCCGGGGATCGGGTGCGGTGCCATCGTGAAGCGCCGCCGCCCGGAAGTAGTCCGTGGCGTTCAGCACGCTGTAGAGCCAGCGGAACGGGAAGGCGAACTGGGTCACCCACGGCCCGACGAGATCACCGGTGGAAAGCGTGTGCATCAGCCGCCTCCGGAGCAGGTACTCCTCGCCGGCGTGACGAGCCGCGCGCAGGGCGTCATCGTCGCCGGTCGCGGACTCGTAGTACAACAGGCCCTTCAGAGAGTTGAGGGTGGAGTGGAACGACGAGCGGGTGGAACCCTCGACCCATTCGCAGTTCCAGCCACCGTCCACCAGCCGGTGATCGAGGAACCACCGGGCTAACCCGGAGACATCCGCCCCGAGCCAGGCGCCGTTTGCGAGGGTGAACGCGTTGATGCAGCAGTCGACCTCGCCGCCCCAATACGGCAGGTTGTCATACTCCCACCGGCTGTTGGCGGCGAGCAGGTCCGCCGTCCCGGCGAGAGCCGCGGCATCGAGTCCCCAGTCGCGCAGCGCGTTGAGAGTCCAGGTGGTCGCGGTCCACGGCTGCCCGGCACCCGCCACTGCCTCCGGGCCGTGGAAGTCGAAGTCCTTCGGGAAATACGCCCCACCCGCCCACTGGCCGTCGGGATCCTGCAGTGCGAGCAGCCGTGCCCCGAATCCTTCGGTCGCGATCCGCGCTCGGGTCTCGCCCCACACCTCGCGCGGCTCGCCAATGAGGTCACGCTCGACGCGCCAGCGCAGCGCCGGGTCGGAGTCGAGCAGCCAGTCGCGAAGAGTGGGTTCGAGTGCCATCGGCGACAGGATAGCGCGCCGGAGAGGTGCGCGGCGAGCGGGCCATCTCGGGGAACGGTCGGGGCTACTCGACCGGGGCCTGCTCGATACGGAGCGCGAGCGCCGCTCCGGCCCACCAGAGCGTGGTGTCGCCGTAGTCGGTGCGCCGATCGAAGTCGATACCCGGCGGCCAGGTGGGCTCGGGAGAACGACTGCTTCGCTCGACACAGAGCACGGCATCCGGAGCGAGTCGCGCGGCGAGCGCGGCCAGGTTCTCGGCCAGCTCGGTTTCACCCAGGTCGTAGGGCGGATCCAGGAAGACGAGATCCCAGGTATCGGGATTGCTCGTGAGGAAGGACTGCACGAGCCGCCCGGACACCTCGACGCTCGGGGTGGCTCCGCGCGGGGCCCTGGCCAGGACCGCGGCGGCATTCGCCCGACATACCGCGGTGCCTGGCCCCCCTCGCTCGACGAGTCGCACGACGGCGGCACCGCGACTGGCCGCCTCCAGACCGAGCGCACCGGATCCGGCATAGAGGTCGAGGACCCGCGCGCCGACGATCGCACCCCGCGAGTCGAGCGCGGAGAAGATCGCCTCACGCACCCGGTCGCTGGTCGGTCGGGTGCCGCCGCCGGGCGTCGTCAGGACCATGGATCCGGCGAATCCGGAGATTATTCGAGTCATCGACACCGACCCTATCCGGCCACACGCGGTGTTCCCGTGACGGGACCGCCGTGTCTCTGGCGACATCCGCGTTCCTCCCGGTCGTCCGCTTCGTCCGGGCACGCGGACGGTTGGGCCTCGGCAGTAGCCTTTCGGGGTGGACTCCCCGCTCGATGCCAAGCTCAGTGGCGCCCTTGGCGGTCGCACCGCGGCGGCGATCCAGAAGGGTCTCGGGCTCGCGACGGTCGGCGACCTGCTGAGCCACTATCCGCGGCGCTATGCCATGCGTGGGGAGCTGACCGCCCTGGCGCAGCTGTCGGTGGACGAGAACGTGACGATCGTGGCCGAGGTGCTCGGCGTGCGGGAGCGATCGATGCGGGCGCGCAAGGGGTCGATCCTGGAGGTGACGATCAGCGACGGCAGCGACATCCTCTCCCTCACCTTCTTCAACCAGGCCTGGCGCAAAGCCGAGCTGAAGCCGGGAGTGCGCGGCATTTTCGCCGGCAAGGTCGGGGACTACCGGGGCACGATCCAGCTCGCCCATCCCGACTATGAGCTGTTCGATACGGTGGCCGAGGGTGACGACTCCGAAGTCGGCGCGGAACGGGCGCGCAAATGGTCCGAGCAGCCCGTGCCGATCTATCCGGCCACGGCGTCGGTGGCCTCCTGGCAATTGGGCAAAGCCATCGGGGTCGTTCTTGATTCTCTTCCGCAACTGGACGATCCGGTGCCGGGCGAGGTGCGCGGCCAACGCAAGCTGATGAGTTACTCGCGTGCGCTCGAACTCATCCACCGGCCGGAGAAGGACATCGATTGGCGAGCCGCGCAGAAGTCGCTGCGGTTCCAGGAGGCGTTCGTGCTGCAGGCCGCCCTGCTCGAGCAGCGGGCGGTGCTCAGACTG
>JANMBI010000106.1:0-10371 GCA_031360325.1 Frigoribacterium sp.
CCGGAGACGGAAAGTCGACGATGACCCGGCTGAGTCGTTCGATCGAGTCGAGAGCCGCTCGGGACATCGAACCTCCAGGGGACCCCGCGTCACCGCTGCGGTGACGTGCTACCCAGTCTCGCAGAGTAGTCCTCGTGCGGCGGCCAGGTTCGACCGGCGGGCGGGTTCGCCGGGGCAGCCTGGATTGGTCGAATCAGGCGGTTCGGCGCCTCAGGGTGATCGACCCGAGGGCGACGGCCCCGACCGCGAAGGCGCCGATGATGAGGAGTTTTCCCCCGACGTAGGCGGCATCCTCCGAGTTGGCGGCCACCGCGTTCAGGGCGTCGATCGCGTGGGACAGCGGCAGCCAGTCCGAGATCGAGTAGAGGACGTCGGGCAGGCGGTTCCGGGGAAGAAAGACCCCGCCGAGGAGGATCTGCGGGAAGACCAGGACGGGCATGAACTGCACCACCTGGAACTCCGTCTGGGCGAACGCGCTCGCGAGCAGTCCGAGGGTGGTGCCGAGCACGGCATCGGCGAGGGCCACGGCGAGGAGGAGCCCGACCGAGCCGGCGATCGTGAGGCCACAGACCCAGATGGCGAAGCCGACCGCGATCGCCGCCTGCAGGATGGCGAGAAACCCGAAAGCGATCGTGTATCCGAGGATGAATTCGAGCTTGCCGAGGGGCATCGAGAGGAGCCGCTCGAGCGTGCCGGAGCGGCGTTCGCGAAGCGTCGTGATGCTGGTGACAAGGAACATGATGATGAACGGAAACAGGGCGAGCATCGCCGGTCCGATCGTCTGAAAGGTGGGGGTGTTCGCGAACAGCCACGAGACCAACCCGATGAGGAGGCTCGGCACGACGAGAAGCAACGCGACGGTGCGAGGATCGTTTCGCACCTGCGTGAGTACCCGTCCGGCGGTGGCGAGCGTGCGTCGAGCGTTCATGCGACGTGCCGTCCGTGTACGGGGTGGGCACCCCGTGCGATGAGCCGGAGAAAGGCCTGTTCCGGGTCGGTCGTGTCGGTCGATGTCAGCAAGCCCGCCGGAGTCTCGTCTGCGAGGAGATCTCCCTCTCGCATCAGCAACAGCCGGTCGCACCGGGTCGCCTCATCCATCACATGGCTCGATACCAGTAGGCTCGTGCCGTTCGCGGCCAGCTCGTGAAACAGCGTCCACAGTTCGACGCGGAGCACCGGGTCGAGCCCGACGGTCGGCTCGTCGAGCACGAGCAGGTCGGGGTCCCCGAGAAGGGCAGCCGCGAGCGAGACCCGGCTGCGCTGACCGCCGGAAAGCGATCCGACCAGCTGCTTCACGGTGTCAGCGAGGTCGGTCTGCTCGATGACGCGGTCGATCGACGCCCGGTCGGCTCCCACGATAGAAGCGAAATAGCGGAGGTTCTGTCGCACCGTCAGGTCGTCGTAGACGCTCGCCGATTGCGTCACGTATGCCACTCGCCTCCGCAGAACGGGACTCCCGGCGGGGTGCCCGAGAACGGTGACCGTGCCTCCGGCCACCGTTTGAACGCCGACGATCGATCGCATCAGAGTGGTCTTGCCGCACCCGCTCGGTCCGAGCAGCCCGACCACCTGCCCGCGCCCTACCGAAACACTCAGCCCGTGAAGCACCGCTCGACGACCCCGAGTGACCCGGAGATCATCGATCTCGATCGCCGGTGCGACAGGATCGCCGTTCCGGTCGGAGGCGGTCGATGAATTCATCATGTGGTGAATTATTCGCGCTCGACGGCGTCATGTCAATCGGGCAGCACCCGGTCAATCGATCGGTGCCCCCCCGGTGAGATGCCACTGCACCACGGGACCGACGTGACGCACGAGAACCTCGCGGTCGGCGCTCGCCATCGGCTCCAGCCGGATTCCATACCGCACCAGGATGAGGCCAACCAGCTGACTTCCGGCGAGCGTCGCACGAAGCCCGGAATCGTCCCCCCCGATCTCCGCGGTGATCCGGGCCAGCACCTCCCGCATGACGTACTGACGGATCATCACCGCCGCGAATTCGTGCCCGAGGGCGGCGCGGAGCACGCCGACCATTCGACGCCCGGCCTCGTGATTATCGAGGGTCGTCAGGAGCATCCGCACGAGACTCTCACCCATTCGATCGCGAGGACCGGCGAGCACGCGCGCAACGATCCGGTCGGGCCGGATGGGTACGTTGAGGGACTCGGCAAACAGATCGGCCTTCCCGGAGAAGTAGTGGTGCACCAGCGCGGGGTCCACCCCCGCGCCCCGGGCGATGGACCGGACGGATGCCCCGTCATATCCCCGGCTGGCGAACTCTCGCTCCGCCGCCGCGACGATGAGGCTCCGCGTCGACTCGGGCTCCGAGTCGCTCGCCGGACGGCGCCCGCGTGCTCTGGGTGCGCGGCCCGCCGCGGGCGTGGGGTCGGGGTCGCTGTCCACCAGGCGAGCCTATTCCCCTGGCTCAGAATCCATGCGAAATGACAGTTCGCTTGGAGCTTGCCCTGACCGGATGAGAGTCGAAGCGGCCTTGGTTATAGTTGAGCCGATACGCGGTACCCGTCCCGCATCATCCGCGAAGTCCGTCACGGTCGCGCGGAGCAGACCATTCCACGAGAGATCAGCCATGGACATCCTCATCGTCGTCGGCATCATTGTCGTCCTCGTCGCCGTCATCGGCATCTACTTCTGGTCCACCTATAACGGTCTGGTGCGCCTCAACGTTCGCGTCGACGAGGCGTGGAGCGACATCACCGTGCAACTCAAACGTCGTGCCGACCTCCTGCCGAACCTCATTGAGACGGTGAAGGGCTATGCCGCCCACGAATCGGGAGTCTTCGAAGCGGTGACCAAGGCGCGCGCCGAATCCATCAGCGCATCAACTCCAGCGGATGCCGCCGTCGCCGAGAACCACGTTCAGACCGCGCTGAAGAGCATCTTCGCCGTTGCGGAGGCCTACCCTCAACTCCAGGCCAGCCAGAACTACCTGCAACTTCAGGGGGAGCTCGTCGATACAGAGGACAAGATCCAGGCGTCGCGCCGTTTCTACAACGGTGGCGTCCGCGAACTCAACACCAAGGTCAAGACCTTCCCGAACACCCTCTACGTGCGCGGACTCGGCTTCACCGAGCGCGACTTCTTCGAGGTGGCAGACTCCGCGGCCATTGCCGAGCCGCCGCGCGTGCAGTTCTGACCAAGGCCCCATGTATCGCGCAATAGCACGGAACAAACGCAATACGGTCTTCATCATCCTGTTGTTCCTGCTGATCATCGGCGGACTCGGCCTCCTGGCGGCCTACGTCTACAACAGCACCTCGATTGCCATCACCGTGATCGTGATCGCGGTCGGGTACGCCACCATCCAATACTTTGTCGCCTCGAGACTGGCGATCTCCATCTCCGGGGGACGAGAGATCCAGAAGGCCGACAATCCGCGCCTGTATCGCATTGTGGAGAATCTGTCGATCACCGACGGTCTACCGATGCCGAAGGTGTACATCATCAACGATCCCGCGCCGAATGCGTTCGCAACCGGCCGCGACCCCGAGCACGCCTACGTCGCGGCCACCACCGGACTCCTCGATCTCATGGACGACTCCGAACTCGAGGGCGTCATGGCACACGAGATGGGTCACGTGCAGAACTATGACACCCGGGTCTCGATGATCGTGTTTGGGCTCGTCGTCGCCATCGGGTTCATCGCCGATCTCTTCCTGAGGTTCGCATTTTTCGGCGGTGGCCGTGGCAACGATCGCAACGGCGGGGGAGGCGGGAGCAACCCGATCGTCATCGTCTTCGGTTTGGCGGCAATGATCGTCGCGCCGCTTGTGGCGGCGGGAGTTCAGGCCGCGATTTCGCGGCAGCGCGAGTATCTCGCGGACGCGACGAGCGCCATGACGACCCGAAACCCGGATGCCCTCGCCAGCGCCCTCGAAAAGCTCGGGCAGTACGGCCGACCGATGCGCAAGCAGAACTCGAGCATGGCGCACCTGTGGATCTCCGACCCCACCAGACCCGGTTTCATGAGTCGCCTGTTCAGTACGCATCCTCCGATCGCGGACCGGGTGGCCCGTCTGCAGAAGATCGGCGGAGGCTTCTAGCGGCGGTTCGCACGGGGGTCGGTTCGCGCGGCGGCGCCGGCTCGTGCACCCGGTCGGCTCACCCGGTTTCGGCCGCTGACGGGCCGAGTTCGCCGGCGAGTTCGGCAGCAAGGTCCCCGCGGCCCGACACTTCGATCCCCTCGAGACCCTGCCAGGCCGCGGTCTCGCGCAACAGGATCGCCAGGCGCGCCGCCGTCTCGGGCGGAGCATCCGTCTCGGTCCAGGCCGATTGCACTCGGAGCACCCTCGTCTGCCGATCGTTTTTGAGATCGACCCGACCGACGATGCGATCATCGATGAGCAGCGGCAGGCTGTAGTAGCCGAACACCCGTTTGTGGGCGGGGGTGTAGATCTCGATGCGGTAGTGGAAGTCGAACAGGCGCTCCGCCCGGCTCCTCTCCCAGACCACGGGATCGAAGGGCGACAGCAGCGCCGTCGCGTCGATCCGGCGCGGAATCCGGGCGTCGCGGTGCAGAAAGGCCGGCCGGTGCCAACCCTCGACGGAGATCCGCAGCAGTTCCCCGGCATCCACGAGATCCTCCACGGCGCCCCGGGCCGATTCCGCCTTGATGCGGTAGTAGTCGGCGAGGTCGGTGAGGGTGCCGATACCGTGGGCGCGCGCCGACAACCTCAGGAGTTCTCGAATCGCCTCGTCCCGTGGCACGTCGCGCCGGTAGATCTCGGCGGGAAGCGCGGTCTCGGCAAGAGCGTAGCGTCGCTCGAATCGGGTTCGGCCGGCCGAGACCGCCTCACCGAAGCTGAACAGCCACTCGAGACCGGTCTTCACCTCTGACCACCCCCACCAGCCGCCTGCGCCTTTGCCGGAGTCGTGGGTGATCTCACTCGCGGCAAGGGCGCCCCGATCAGCGAGCTCGGCGCGAAGCCAGTCGAGCATCGGGCCGTTCGACTCGACCCAACCGCCGGGTTTCGCCGCGTATTTCTCCCTCATGGCCGTCATGCGCCAGCGAAACAGCGGCCAGGCGGTCGTCGGGATGATGGCGGCTTCGTGTGCCCAATACTCGAGATACCCGCTTCGAGCGCCGAACACCAGGCGGTCGAGCAGACTCTTGTCGTACGCCCCGATCCGGGCGAAGAGGGGAAGGTAGTGGCTGCGCTCGAAGACGTTCACCGAGTCGAGCTGGAGAAGGCCGAGTCGCCCGACTGCCTGGTTGAGTTGTCTCGTGCCGACCGGTGTCGTTGCCTCTCGGCTTCGGTGCGTGGCGACTCCGTGGTCGACGCGGTGCCCGAATCCCTGGGCGGCGAGCGCGATGCGTCGAGCCTGCTTCGCAGAAATGGTCTGCTCTCTCACCCCTCGACCATATCGGCACCTCGTGACAACATTGAAACCACACGATCTTCCGCGCCGTCTTCGTGTGCCGTAGGGTCAGCGTTAGTCTCCCGTTCACGGGTTGTACCCATGGCGGACAGCGCCGTTGCCTAACCTCCAGACTGGTTGAAACGGTACCCACTGTCTGCTCACAGCGCAGGCGGCCGAGCGGCCAACAATGGAGGAAAAGTGTTCACAAGGCGCACCATCGTCGGTATCGCGGCTCTCGCGGCGATCACCATCTCACTCAGCGCGTGCTCAAGCACGGCGACACCGACCGCATCCGGGGCGGCCGACGCGAAGACCGCGACGAGCGTCGCCGCGTTCGGAGACATGGCCGGCCTGGTGAAGGCCGCCAACGCCGAGGGGGCGCTCAACGTCATCGCTCTTCCCGCCAACTGGGCCAACTACGGCAAAATCATTGCCGCGTTCAAGAAGAAGTATCCGAAGATCACCGTAAATTCCGCACTTCCCGACGGCTCGAGCGCCGAGGAGATCAAGGCCGCCGTCGACCTGGCCGGCCAGAACACCGCTCCGGATGTCTTCGACCTCGGTCCCGCGGTCGCCTTGGCCAGCACAGCGAAGTTCGCGCCCTACAAGGTGTCGACGTGGGATGCCATCCCCGCGGCCAACAAGGAGAAGACCGGACTCTGGGTCAACGACTACACCGGTCTCATGTCGGTGGGCTACGACTCCAAGGTGATCACGACGGCGCCGAAAAAGATCTCCGATCTCCTCGGCAGCGCGTATCGGGGCAAGGTCGCCATCAACGGCGACCCGACCCAGGCCGGAGCGGCTTTCGCCGCGGTCGGCCTCGCCGCGATCCAGAACGGCGGATCGGCCACCGACTTCCAGCCCGGGATCGACTTCTTCAGCAAGCTCAACAAGGCGGGCAATTTCCTGACCGTCGACCCCACACCCGCCACCATCGCCGCCGGTGAGACCCCGGTGGTCTTCGACTGGAGCTACAACAACCTCGCCCAGGCGGCCACGACGCCGAGTTGGAAGACGGTGGTCTTTCCCGGTAGCGCCTACGGCAGCTACTACAACCAGGCGATCAACAAGGATGCCCCGCACCCGGCCGCCGCGCGTCTCTGGCAGGAATTCATCTACAGCCCCACCGCGCAGAACCTGTATCTTGCTGCGGGTGCCTTCCCCGTGCAGATCGCCGCGATGGACAAGGCCGGCACGACAGACAAGGCCGCCCAGGCGACCGCCGGAAAGATGCCGTCGACCTTCGTTTCTCCGACCGCGGCAGAGACCACCGCTGCGGGAGCGCTGCTTACCGCGAAGTGGGCCGCCGCTATCGGCAAGTAGTTCGCGCAGATGACATCTGACGCACAGTCACCCGCTGTGCTCGTCGCCGGTGCCGGGGTTTTTCCCCGGCGCCGGCGTGCGGCGGGGTCACGTCCTCGTCGGCCCGCGCGAAGATTCGCGTCCTGGCTCGGGCTCACACCATTCGCCCTGTACGTGCTGATTTTTCTTGCGATCCCCACCGTGCTCGCCGTGCTCTCTGGCCTGGTCGATGCCCAGGGCCGCTTCACCACCTCCGCTCTGTCCGCGCTCTTCACGCCGGAGATCCTCAAGACCTTTGCCAGCTCGTTCTGGGTCTCCGCCGTCACGGCGATCGTCGGTGCCATCGTTGGCGCCCTGGTCTGTTACGCACTTCTTGGCTTGCGACCGCAGGGGGCGCTGCGGTCGATGGTCGACTCCGCCGCCAGCGTGCTCGCGCAGTTCGGTGGGGTGATGCTCGCCTTCGCGTTCATCGCCACGATCGGAAGCCAGGGACTCATCACACTCCTGCTTCAGCGCACGCTCCACCTCAACATCTACGCGAACGGGGTCTGGCTGTACGACGTGCCGGGTCTGCTGCTGCCCTACATCTACTTCCAGGTGCCCCTCATGATCATCACCTTCATGCCGGCGCTCGAGGGACTCAAACCGCAGTGGGCCGAGGCTAACGCCACCCTCGGGGGCACCCGCCGCACCTACTGGCTGCGTATTGCCGGTCCGGTGCTCGCACCGTCTTTCCTCGGAAGCCTCCTGCTCCTGTTCGCCAACGCCTTCTCGTCCTACGCCACTGCCGCCGCCCTCATCAGCCAGGGCGCTCAGATCGTGCCGTTGCAGATCAGAGGGGCACTCATCAGCGAGACCGTCCTCGGTCGGAGCAATGTGGCGGGAGCGCTCGCCCTCGGCATGATCGTGGTGATGGTCGTGCTCATGTGGGCCTACTCTGCGCTGCAGTCCCGCACGACTCGGTGGCAACGATGAGTGGGCCGCGCCCCGTCGGAGCAGCTCCGGGGCGGCTCGCCCGCACGATGATCCTGCTGATCGCGGGGATCGTGTTCGCGATCCCCATCGTCGCGATGCTGGAGTTCAGTCTCCGTAGCGTGTCGGGGGGCTATACCGTCGCGCACTGGGCCGGAGTGTTCTCTCCGGCAGCGGTGGTCACCTATGCCGACGTCTTCACGGGGGTGAGCAACTCGCTCGTTCTCGCGCTGGTGACGGTGATCATCATCCTGGTGATCCTCCTGCCGACCATGATTCTCGTGCAACTGCAGTTCCCCCGCCTCCGCCGCGTCCTGGAATTCATCTGCATCATCCCGATCACGGTGCCGGCCATCGTGATGGTCGTCGGTCTCGCCCCGGTCTACTCCGTGGTGGCGCGTTTGGCTGGCTCGTCAATCTGGACGCTGTCCTTCGCCTACGGAGTCACGGTACTGCCCTACGCCTACCGGGCGATCCAGTCCAATCTGAGCGCGGTGGATGTCGTCACCCTCTCCGAAGCCGCGCGTTCGCTCGGTGCGGGCTGGGGCAGCGTGTTGGGACGGGTGATTCTTCCGAACCTCCGCCGGGGCGTGCTCGCCGCCGCATTCATCACGGTGGCCGTGGTCCTCGGGGAGTTCACGATCGCCTCCCTGCTCAACCGGGTGAACCTGCAAACGGCACTCGTGCAGGTGTCGAAGAGCGACCCATTCGTCGCCGTGATCTTCTCGCTGCTCGCGCTCGCGTTCGCGTTCGCGCTTTTGCTCCTCATCGGCCGTCTGGCCACCGACCGTCGCGACCGGAAGATCTCATGACAGCTTCATCGACCGGCGCCCCCGCCGGCGCCACAGTCGAACTCGTCGACGTCGTCAAGGACTTCGCCGGCCACCGGGCCCTGAGCGGGGTGAATCTCTCGGTGCGTCCGGGGGAGTTCGTGGCCCTGCTCGGCCCGTCCGGCTGTGGGAAGACCACGGCATTGCGAGCGCTGTCCGGGCTCGAGCGGGTCGACGGAGGGAGCATCCTCATCGACGGAGTGGATGTGGTGAATGTGCCGGTCAACCGGCGGGACATCGGCATGGTCTTCCAGTCCTATTCCCTCTTTCCGCACCTCACCTCGCTCGAGAACGTCGAATTCGGACTCCGCATGCGCAAGGTTCCCCCGGCCGACCGCCGAAGTCGTGCTGCTGACGCGCTCGACCTGGTGGGTCTCGGCCACCTCGCCGCCCGCTACGCCCACCAACTCTCCGGAGGCCAACAGCAACGAATCGCGCTCGCTCGGGCCCTCGTCACCCGGCCTCGCGTTCTTCTGCTCGACGAGCCGCTTTCGGCGCTCGACGCGAAAGTGCGGGTGCAATTGCGGGACGAGATCCGTCGCATTCAGACCGATCTCGGCATCACGACCCTGTTCGTCACTCACGACCAGGAGGAGGCCCTGGCCGTCGCCGACCGGGTGGCGGTGATGCGCGACGGCAACATCGAGCAGGTGGGTACGCCCGAGGAGCTCTACACGAACCCCACGACGCCGTTCGTGGCCGGGTTCGTCGGCCTGAGCAACCGGATGCCCGCCTCCCTCTCTGGCGGGCGAGTCACTCTCTACGGAGAAACCCTGGAGGTGCTCGGCACGGCTCCGGCGGAGGGACCGGTGCTCGCCTTCGTGCGCCCGGAAGACCTGCTCATCGTGGACGGGGGGATCCCCGCGGTGGTTGTCGCCACGAGCTTCCTCGGCTCGCTCCGACGCACCCGGGTGCGGCTCGCCGACGACACCGTCGTGTCGGTGCAGCACGATGTGTCCGCGCATCCGGAACCGGGTGACCGCATCGGTCTCCGACTTCGGGGAACCGCGGTCGCCGTGAGTCCGGTCGGCGCCTGAAAGCATTCCTGTACGCGCATGTGTACCGGAATAGACTGACCCGATGACGTTCGGACGACGCACTCGCACGCCGACGGCCACCACGTCGGTGGAGGCGCCAGTCGCGAAAGACCGGGCGGAGACGAGTCTCCCGTTGGGGATCCGCATCGCCGGCGCCTGGGCCTGGCGGGTTCTCGCTGTCGCTGCCGTCATCGCCCTGTTCGTCTATCTCGTGATCACCCTCCGTGAGATCGTCGTGCCATTCATGGTCGCCATCCTGCTCGCGGCGCTTCTCGTGCCGCTTGTGCAGTTCCTCGTGCGACATCGCTGGCCCAAGTGGCTCGCCGTGGCCCTGGCCGAACTCGGCCTGCTTGCGGTGGTCGCCGGACTGGTGGTCCTCGTCGTCGTCCAGGTGCGAAGCGGGTTTCCCGACCTGCAGAGGCAGAGCATCGCGGCCTACGACAACTTCCGGCAGTATCTGCTCGCCTCCCCTCTGCATCTCACCAACTCCGACATCAACGGGTACCTCGGCCAGGGGTGGGCGGCACTTCAGAAAGACAGCCAGGTTCTGGTTTCGGGCGCGGTCTCATTCGGCACGACGGCCGGGCGGCTGTTGGCCGGACTGCTGCTCACCCTGTTCGCCACGTTGTTCATGCTCATCGACGGCAAGGGAATCTGGGCGTGGGTGGTGCGCCTGTTCCCGAAGAATGCCCGACCGGCGATCGACGGATCGGGACGGGCGGGATGGGGCACCCTCACCAATTTCGTGCGCGTCCAGATCTTCGTCGCCTTCGTCGACGCCGTCGGGATCGGACTGGGAGCCTGGATCGTCGGTCTGTTCTTCGGCGGCTTCCCCCTCGTCATTCCCA